>NZ_CP089096.1:624103-936155 GCF_021172165.1 Flavobacterium channae
TACGACTTAATACAAAAAACATAATTTAAATTCGTCATTTCCCCGAGTAGGGGTATAAATTTTTTGTCTATGGCATGGTTTTCAATTTCTTCGTTTTCAAATGGTGGTAGTTTCGTTAGATGGGTACAACGTCGATTTTCTAATTTGGGGTATTTGCCCCGTTGGATTATCATTTGCATTGATGTGTGTATAGTTTCTTTGGCTAGTTATTTGACGTATATAGTAGTTTCTAATTTGACTTTAAAGTTTTATCTTACTTACACTCCTTTGTTCCGATATTCGATAGTTGTTTTAGTTCATGGGATCTTTTTTCTGCTCTATCGCACGTATGCTGGGATTATTCGTCATTCTAGTTTTTTTGATGCGCTAAAGTTGTTTTTTTCTACATTTTCTGGCTTTGTATTATTAGTAGTTTTTAATTATGTGCATTATTTTTTGACGGGAGATAAAGTTTATTTGATGCCGGCATTGATTGTTCATACTTTGTTTACTTTTTTGATGCTATTTTCTTTTCGTGTATTAGTTAAATTGTTTTTTGAGCATTATTTATCGGGTGTTATTTCATCTAGTTTGCCTAAATTGCTTATTTACGGATCGGATTCACAGGCAGTAGCATTAGCACATGCTTTGCTTTTAGAACAACCTAGGAAATACCAATTGATTGGTTTTGTGGGAGATAAGCAATTGCGTATGAAGCAAGAGATGTTGGGTTTGCCTATTTTTAGTAGAAAGCAATCTTTGAGAGAGTTGGTTTCGAATTATGAAGTTAATGCTTTGTTGTTAGCTGATAAGCATTTGAGTAAAACCAAAAAAATAAAAATTGTAAAGACGTGTTTGGCATTAGACTGTAAGGTTTTGACAGCCCCCGTAATTAATGAATGGGGTGATTCTAAGGAAATTACTAAGTCGATTAAGTCATTTAAAATACAAGATTTGTTAGAACGTAAGCCGATTGTATTGGATAATCAAGAAATTCAGCAACAGGTTTCGGGAAAAGTAATTTTGATTACTGGGGCGGCTGGATCAATTGGTTCCGAGATTGCTCATCAATTGTTGTCTTATAATCCTAAGGAAATTTTATTATTGGATCAGGCTGAAAGTCCCTTACATCATTTGTGTTTGGAACTTTCAAAAATAACTTCTACTTGTGTGTTAACCCCTTTATTGGTAGATGTGCGTGATGCGGCTTTGGTTGCCCATATTTTTTCACGTTATCAGCCACAATTGGTTTATCATGCTGCGGCTTATAAACATGTTCCGTTGATGGAAGATACGCCCTATCAGGCAATAATGACGAATTGTATGGGAACGAAGCATGTTGCTGATATGGCTATTCGTTATCAGGCAGAGCGTTTTGTAATGGTTTCTACTGATAAGGCTGTAAATCCAAGTAATGTTATGGGGGCCAGTAAACGTATTGCTGAGATTTATGTACAAACGTTGTTTATGGCTACTCAATCGAAACAACCTTCTGTTACCAAGTTTATTACTACCCGATTTGGCAATGTATTGGGTTCTAATGGTTCTGTGGTTCCTTTGTTTACCAAACAAATTGAGGCTGGTGGCCCCATTACTTTGACGCATCCCGATATTATTCGTTATTTTATGACCATTCCTGAAGCTTGTCAGTTGGTTTTAGAAGCTGGAGCTATGGGTAATGGAGGTGAAATTTTTATTTTTGATATGGGTAAACCGGTTCGCATTTTGGATTTGGCTACAAAGATGATTCGATTAGCGGGTTTGATTCCGGAACAAGACATTGCTATACAGATTACGGGTTTACGTCCTGGAGAAAAGTTGTATGAAGAATTGTTATATGATACCTCTAAGGTTTTGCCTACGCATCATGCTAAGATTTTGATTGCACAGGATCTGAGTGGTTATGACTATGTTGCTTTTAATTCTCTTATGGAAAATTTATGTGCTCACACGGTTGCTTTTGACTATGAGCAAGCCGTTCGCTTGATGAAACAAATGGTGCCTGAGTTTAAAAGTCAGAATTCTGTTTTTGAGCGACTAGATGGTTAAAAGCATACTTTTATTAGTTTTCCATGCAAAAGTTTTTTATCTTTGCCCCTTTTAAGGGAGCATTGTTGCTTAATTTTAAACCTATATGACCTCCATGAAACAATTTTTGATTCGTTTTACTTTCTTGACTGGTATTTTGTTGTTGTTGGTTTCTTGTGTTGCGAAAGAGAAGGTTTTGTATCTTCAGCAGACTGCATCGGTGAATTCACTTACTTCTTATGAGCCTGTTTTACAGCCCGATGATGTTGTAATGATTACTGTTTCTTCCGAAAATCCTGAAGTTGCTGCACCTTATAATTTGAATGTGATTTCACTTCAAGGAGCGACTGAAAATGTTGTTGGCACTCAGCGAATTCAAACCTATATTTTAGATAAAGCGGGTAAAATTGATTTTCCGATATTGGGTTCAGTTGTTTTAGGGGGATTAACTAAGACAGAAGCGGTGGCTACTTTGAAGGGCTTATTGAAAGATCATGTTAGTGATGCGGTTGTTAATTTAAGAATTTTAAATTTTAAAGTTACGGTTTTGGGTGAGGTTCAAAAACCGGGTACTTATACTGTTTCTAGTGAGCGCATTACTTTGTTGGAAGCTATTGGTATGTCGGGTGATATGACTATATATGGGAATCGAAAAAATGTGTTGCTAATTCGCGAAAAGAACGGTACCAAAACGACGGAGCGAATAGATTTAACCAAATCGGATTTTTTGAATTCATCGTCGTATTACCTTTCTCAAAATGATGTTGTTTATGTAGAGCCAAACAAAACTAGGATTAATTCTTCCGTTGTTGGTCCTAATTTAACGGTTGGAATATCTGCACTATCTTTAATTGTTACCATTATTGCTTTAACTGTTAAATAAGTATGAATCCAAATTCTATAGAAAATTCTACTACAGCTACCTTTAATCTTAAGGAAGAACTAGAAAATTATTTGATTTATTGGCGTTGGTTTGTTTTAAGCTTAGTTGTTTGTATAACTGTAGCTTTTTTGTATTTACGCTATGCCATTCCAAATTATAAAGCGGTTGCTACAATTTTAGTTCAAGATGAGCGTAAAGGTTCTATGGCTTCTGAACTTTCTGCTTTTGAAGATTTGGGTTTGTTAAACAATGTAAAAAACAATGTAGATAATGAGATTGAGGTTATTAAATCGCGTCGTTTGATTGAATCTGCTATTCGTGATTTGTCTTTGCAGGTATCTTATTTTAGTATTGGACGAGTAAAATCGGAGGAGTTGTATACCAATAGCCCTATAGCGGTTGTGTTTTCTACGACTACGCCAGAATTTGACTCTAGCTCATCTCGTTTTGAGGTTCAATTTACAGCTATAAATCGATTTGATTTGGCGACTGGTGAAGGGAAATCCCTTGGGAATTACTCGATAGGAGTTCCAATTTCCTATAAGGGTTCGACTTTTGTAGTTTTACCTCGTAAGAAAAAACCAATACAACCCGATACGCACCTTTTGGTTGCAGTAACGCCTATTTCTAATTTAGTTGAGGATTTTAAATCTCGTTTAACGATTGCTACTATTGGAAAGAATACTAGTGTTATCGAGTTGTCTTTAGTAGATCCTGTTCAAGAGAAAGCGGAGGATTTTTTAAATGCATTAATTGAAAATTATAATGAAGATGCTATTTCTGATAAAAAGTATGTAGCTGAGAATACTTCTAGATTTATTGAACAACGTTTGCTTATTATTAGTGATGAGTTGAAGGGTGTTGAATCTGATGTTGAATCGTTCAAGAAACAAAATAAGGTAACGGATATTGTTTCGGAAGCTGGATTGTTTTTGGAAAATGCGACTGAGTTTGAAAAGAAAGAGCTAGAAACTGAAACCCAATTGAAGGTGGTTAGTAGTATTTTGGATTATATGAATTCTAATACTAGTTCTGAATTACTTCCTGCTAATGTTTTACCTGCAGAGGAAGGCGCAAGTGCTTCTATTGCACAATATAATCAATTGGTTTTAGAGCGCAACAAGTTGTTGAAAACCGCAGGGTCAAAAAACAGTATGGTTTTGAATTTAGAGGCTAAAATAGCTACGTTAAAAAGTAGTGTTTCCTCTAGTTTATTGCAGTTGCAGAATCAACTAAAAATTAAGAAGAAGGATATTACGCGTCAGAAAGCTGTTTTAGGAGGAAAGATTTCTCAAATTCCAACGCAAGAAAAGATTTTTAGAGATATTGATAGAAAACAGAATATTAAAGAGGCTTTGTATTTGTACTTGTTGCAAAAAAGAGAAGAAACTCAGATTTCTCTTGCTGTAACGGCTCCTAATGCTAAGGTGATTGATACTGCTATAGCTTCTAAAAATCCGGTGTCGCCTAAACGTCAAATTATTTTTTTGGGAAGTTTATTTTTAGGATTGCTAATTCCTTTTTCTATTCTATACATCAGAAGATTATTAGATACTAAAGTTAAATCGCGATTGGATATTGAACAAGCTACTACGATGCCTATTATTGGTGATGTTCCAAAATCGGTTTCCAATGAAGTTATTCTTTCCAACACAAGCAGAACGAGTACGGCTGAATCACTTCGTATTGTTCGAACCAATCTTGAGTTCTTACTTAATGAAGTTCCAGAAGGTTTGGCCAAAACTATTTTCATAACGTCTACCTTTCCTAAGGAAGGAAAAACCTTTATATCGGTAAATTTGGCTTCCACGATTGCCTTGTCTGATAAGAAAGTATTGTTATTAGGTTTGGATATTAGAAATCCAAAAATAGAAGAATATTTATCTGTTCCCAAGGCAGGTGTTACTAATTATTTGGCTTCCAATGAGGGTGAGAACTTAGCTGATTTCATAACAAAAGTAGCAGGTTTTTCGAATTTGTTTGTCATGCCAGCCGGTATTGTTCCTCCCAATCCAGCTGAGTTGTTAATGGGCAAAAAGGTGGCGGAATTGTTTGAACAATTAAAGCAAGATTTTGATTATATTATTGTAGATACTGCTCCTGTAAGTTTGGTTACTGATACTTTATTGATATCCAAATATGCGGATGCTTTTGTATATGTTGCCAGAGCAAATTACTTAGACAAACGAATGTTGTCTTTACCAGAACGCTTGTATCAAGAGAAGAAACTACCTAATATGTCGATCTTAATTAACGATACCGATTCTACAAAAGGTTACGGATACGGCTACGGCTACGGATATGGCTATGGGGTTGAGGTTGAAAAAAAATCTTTTTGGAAACGTTTTTTTAGATAGTTTCGGGTTTTAGGTTTCGGGTTTCAAGTTTGAAGTTTCAGGTTTCAAGTTTGAAGTTTCAGGTTTCAAGTTTGAAGTTTCAGGTTTCAAGTTTGAAGTTTCAGGTTTCAAGTTTGAAGTTTCAGGTTTTAGGTTTCGTGTTTTAGGTTTCAAGTTTCAAGTTTCAAGTTTCGGGTTTTAGGTTTCAGGTTGAGAAGAAAATATAAAAAGTAACAAGGAAAAAGATTTTTAAAATTTTTGTAATTTTTTAAATCGATGTTCCTGAAGGAAAATAGAACTTAGAATATTGGAACTTTAAATTTATTTGAAACCTATAAGTCATAGAAGTTTTTTTGAAGTTGCATTGTATTTCGTTGAAAAGTTCATAAAAGATTGAAGGAATTTAAAGTAATTATTACTATTAATTCATTCTAATTTTATGCAGAACTGGTTTTAGCCTCTTTTTTAGTTGGTTTTTGTTCTGAAACTTATGGGATTGATCTTGCCTTTGATTTTGTCTTTTAAAAACTTTTATGTTTATTTAAAAAACACATTTTTAGTCATGGTTTCCTCTAAGGTTTTGTGATTTTTTATTATCACCTTATTTTGGAAAGCTGCTACGTGATTTTTATGATGAATATCAGAACCTACAAAATCATACAAGTCTTCTTTTAAGAGATAATCGGCAGTTTCAGCAACATTTTTTCCATAATACCCAACGGTAGCTAATAAGTTTAACTGAAATAAGCACCCTGCTTTTTTTAGTTTTGCAAATTCTTTTTTGTTGGAATGAAAGTAATTGTAACGCTCTGGATGTGCTAAAACCAATTGGTAGCCTTTAAGTTGCAACTCAAAAAGAAAATCATATAATTGAATGGGCGCGTTCAAATACGACATTTCAATTAGAATAACATTGTCTTTTAGTGTTAGCAGACTTTCTTGTTGTGCTAATTGCATTAAATTTTCATCCAAAAAATATTCAGAGGCACATTCAAGTGCTACTTTTTTAGAAAGTTCAGGTAATTCTTTTTGAACTAACACATGTGTATTTCTTATTGAATCGGTGGTGTTATCCCATACATTTTTCATCGTATGAGGTGTTGTAATCACTTTTGAAAAACCCAATTGTTTCATCTCTTTTAAAAGAAATTCCGTATCCGCTATATTTTGGGCGCCATCATCTATTCCTGGTAAGACATGAGAATGAATATCCACATATCCAGAAGGAATTAATTCGGCTAATTTAGGTTTCGATTTGAAAAGGGATAACATGTTTTGAAATTTGTGACGAAATTACGAATTATTTTGTTTGTTGTTGATGTTTTAGGTTTCGGGTTTCAGGTTTCAGGTTTCAGTTTTTTTGGGGATTAGAACGCGGATGAAACGGGTCCGCCTAGGCGGAGCGCTGATGGTTACGGATTTTTACACCGAGTTGCTCGGAGTTTTTTTGAAGTGGATTGTGTTGAGAGAGGTTCACAGAGTCCGAAGCTTCGGATGTTTCACTTTTTTGTTTTTTTTGCCACGGATTAAAGGATTATTAGGGTTTTTCTAATTGAAGTGATAAAGGGGAAAAGTTATTGGAAGGAATTGTTCCTTTGAGGGGACTTTAGGGGTGTGGTGATGTTGATTTAACCGCAAAGAGCGCTAAGTTTTTACTTCGTCAATTCGACCTTTAGTCTCGGGTCGCAAAGAGTGCAAAGGCGTTTCACTTTTTTGTTTTTTTTGCCACGGATTAAAGGATTATTAGGATTTTTCTAATTGAAGTGATAAAGGGAAAAAGTTATTGGAAGGAATTGTCCCCTTGAGGGGACTTTAGGGGTGTAGCTGGGTTGTTTTACACAGAGTTGCACGGAGTTTTTTCTGAAGTGGATGGTGTTGAGAGAGCTACACCGAGTCCGAAGCTTCGGACGCTGCGCTTTTTTTGTTTCAGGTTTCAGGTTGAGAAGAAAATATAAAAAGTAATAAGGAAAACGATTTTTAAAATTTTTGTAATTTTTTAAATCGATGTTCCTGAAGGAAATAGCACTTAGCATATTGGAACTTTAAATTTATTTGAAACCTATAAGTCATAGAAGTTTTTTTGAAGTTGCATTGTATTTCGTTGAAAAGTTCATAAAAGAGTGAAGGAATTTAAAGTAATTATTACTATTAATTCATTCTAATTGTCATGCAGCACTGGTTTTAGCCTCTTTTTTAGTTGGTTTTTGTTCTGAAACTTACGGCATTGATCTTGCCTTTGATTTTGTCTTTTAAAATCTTTTATGTTTATTTAAAAAACACATTTTTAGTCATGGTTTCCTCTAAGGTTTTGTGATTTTTTATAATCACCTTATTTTGGAAAGCTGCTACGTGATTTTTATGATGAATATCAGAACCCACAAAATCATACAAGTCTTCTTTTAAGAGATAATCGGCAGTTTCGGCGACATTTTTTCCATAATACCCTACGGTAGCTAATAAGTTTAACTGAAATAAGCACCCTGCTTTTTTTAGTTTTGCAAATTCTTTTTTGTTGGAATGAAAGTAATTGTACCGCTCTGGATGTGCTAAAACCAATTGGTAGCCTTTAAGTTGCAACTCAAAAAGAAAATCATATAACTGAATAGGTGCGTTCAAATACGACATTTCAATTAGAATAACATTGTCTTTTAGTGTTAGCAGACTTTCTTGTTGTGCTAATTGCATTAAATTTTCATCTAAAAAATATTCAGAAGCACAATTAAGTGCTACTTTCTTAGAAAGTTCAGGTAATTCCTTTTGAACTAACACATGTGTATTTCTTATTGAATCGGTGGTGTTATCCCATACGTTTTTCATGGTATGAGGTGTTGTAATCACTTTTGAAAAACCCAATTGTTTCATCTCTTTTAAAAGAAATTCCGTATCCGCTATATTTTGCGCGCCATCATCTATTCCTGGTAAGACATGAGAATGAATATCCACATATCCAGAAGGAATTAATTCGGCTAATTTAGGTTTCGATTTGAAAAGGGATAACATGTTTTGAAATTTGGGACGAAATTACGAATTATTTTGTTTGTTGTTGATGTTTCAAGTTTCAAGTTTCAGGTTTTGGAGGATTAGCACGCGGATGAAACGGATTCGCTGATGCGAAGAGCGGATGATATCGGATTTTTTTGAAGGAATTGTCCCTTTGAGGGGACTTTAGGGGTGTGGTGATGTTGATTTAAACGCAAAGAGCGCTAAGTTTTTTACTTCGTCAATTCGACCTTTAGTCTCGGGTCGCAAAGAGTGCAAAGGCGTTTCACTTTTTTGTTTTTTTTGCCACGGATTAAAGGATTATTAGGATTTTTCTAATTGAAGTGATAAAGGGAAAAAGTTATAAGAAGGAATTGTTCCTTTGAGGGGACTTCAGGGGTGTGGTGATGTTGATTTAAACGCAAAGAGCGCTAAGTTTTTTACTTCGTCAATTCGACCTTTAGTCTCGGGTCGCAAAGAGTGCAAAGGCGTTTCACTTTTTTGTTTTTTTTGCCACGGATTAAAGGATTATTAGGATTTTTCTAATTGAAGTGATGAAGGGAAAATGTTATTAGAAGGAATTGTTCCTTTGAGGGGACTTCAGGGGTGTGGTGATGTTGGTTTAAACGCAAAGAGCGCTAAGTTTTTTACTTCGTCAATTCGACCTTTAGTCTCGGGTCGCAAAGAGTGCAAAGGCGTTTCACTTTTTTGTTTTTTTTGCCACGGATTAAAGGATTGTGAGGATTTTTCTAATTTACGTGATAAAGGGAAAAAGTTATTAGAAGGAATTGTCTCCTTGAGGGGACTTTAGGGGTGTGGTGATGTTGGTTTTACAGTAGATTCACTGATTTTACATAATGTTGGGCGAAGTTTTACACAGAGTTTTGGAGTTATTTTTTTGTATTGAAGTTTTGGATTCCGATTATGGTGGTGGTGTTCCATTTTTTGTGGAGGGGTTTGATTTTTCGGCGTTCTTTGTTGGAGAAACCTATGAATAAGTAGGCCATCCATAGGTCTTGGGTTTGGAGTTTGTCTATTTGAAATTCTAGCTGTGCTTCTGAATCGTTCTTTTCTAAAATGATTTCATTGCTGTAGTGGTTTTCAAATTTATCTTCTTTACAATTCCAATTGGCGATGGCTATTTGAAAATGAATTTGGTTGGCTTCGGGTTCTGGCCAATTGATGTCTTTTTCTGTATTGATTGTTGTCAGATCGATTTTGTTTTGTTTCCAATCGAATGTTATTTTTTTCTTTGCCACTTTGTTTAAAGGTCTAAGTTTGTTTGCTTCAAAGTTGACCAGTATTTCGTGTAATTCGGAATTTTGGAGTCCGATTTCTAGCTTTCTTTCTCCTTTTTTATTTGTTGTATCCTCTTCCAGGATTTCGAGCAGTAATTGGTTGACTCTTCCAGCGAAAGACACTTCTTTTGCTTTGTCATAGAATTGTTTTGCTAATAGGCGAAAAATTCTTGCTTTACGGACACAACTTCCGAATTCTGTTCCGTGTTCTCTTATGGTGTTGAAGATGGGATTGTTTGCAAATTGTTCTTTGGTGATTCCCGGTTTTCCTTTTAGTCGGACTAGATTTTGTTCCGATGCTTTATAGAAATTTAAATCGTCAATTGTGCCTTCGATTTCAAAAGGTGCTGTTACTTTTGCCATGATTTGTTTATTTTATAGTTTCCTCTAAAATTACAACTGGATTTTGATTTGTGCAAGATGTGATTTGGTGTGATTTGATGCAATTTGGTTGATTTTTAGGTGTTTTTTTAGAGTGGAGGCGCGCGTTTGGGGGGTTTGGTAATGAGAAGATGTGGGACTGGGAGATGAGGAGACGAGGGGATGGGAGATGGGATTTTTCTATTGGAAAGGATATAAGTAAAAGTTGTAAAAAGGGATTGTCCCTTTGAGAGGACTTCAGGGGTGTGGTGGTTGTGATTTAACCGCAAAGAGCGCAAGGTTTTACGCAAAGTTCGCTAAGTTTTTTACTTCGTCAATTCGACCTTTAGTCTCGGGTTGCAAAGGGAGCAAAGGCGCTGCGCTTTTTTGAGATTGGGACGCGGATGAAACGGATTCGCTGATGCGAAGCGCTGATGATAGCGGATTTTTTTGAAGGAATTGTCCCCTTGAGGGGACTTCAGGGGTGTAGCGGGGTTGTTTTACACAGAGTTTCACGGAGCTTTTTTTGAAGAGTTTTGTGTTGAAATAGATGCGCGAAGGCGCTTTGCTTTTTGGAGGGTTTGAGATGGATTGAGTTGGATAATAGCTGCACTTTGTTTAGCGGGTAGGGTTGCCTGCTGGGTAGGTGTTTCCTCGGCAAGCTCGGAATTACAGATAAGGAAAAATGGAGGACAGATGATTTAATTGTATTTATAATAATTCTATTTTTGTAAAAAAGTTATAATTATGTTTATAATTATTTGTATTTTTGCGTATTGTTTAAAGTATGATTATAATGAATATTCCTAAACAGATTACTGCAAGAATGGATTACATGGAACGAGTGATTCCGTTCATTGGTAAAAACCTGATAAAGGTGTTTACTGGGCAACGCCGCGTGGGGAAAAGTTACTTGATGTTTCAAATTATTGCGTATGTGCAAGAACATTTTCCTGAAGGTAAAATAATCTATATCAACAAAGAGGATCTTGGTTTTTCTCACATTAAAACGGCTACTGATTTACACGATTATGTTGTTTCTAATCAAGCTACAGGAAGTAAGACTTTTGTTTTTATTGATGAAATTCAGGATGTAGAAAATTTTGAAGCAGCACTACGCTCGTTGTTGCTTTATGAAAACCTTGATATTTATTGTACTGGTAGTAATGCGAATTTATTGTCGGGAGACATAGCTGGGCATTTAAGTGGGCGTTATATTGAAATAACGGTTTACAGTTTGTCTTATGTCGAGTTTTTACAATTTCATACTTTAACGGATACTGAAGCTAGTTTGAATCTTTTCTTAAAGTATGGTGGTTTGCCTTATATCAAACATTTGCCTTTAGAGGATGCCATCGTTTTTGAATATTTAAAAAATATTTACCATACCATTGTTTATCGCGATATTATTAATCGTTTTTCTATTCGTAATACGCTTTTTTTAGAGCAATTGGTTCAGTTTTTAGCGGCTCAGACAGGCAGTTTGTTTTCCGCTAAAAAGATTAGTGATTTTTTGAAGTCGCAACGAATAAATATGGCGCCCAACCAAGTTCAAACCTATGTACAGTATTTGGTTAGTGCTTTTTTATTACATAAGGTGGCACGTTATGACCTTGTTGGGAAACGTTTGTTTGAAATAGGTGATAAATTTTATTTTGAAAATTTAGGTATTCGTAATGCTATTTGGGGTTACCGCATTGAAGATCGTGGTAAAATTATAGAGAATGTTGTGTATAATCACTTGGTATTTCGTGGATATGTTGTAAAAGTGGGGGTTTTAGGAGATAAAGAAATTGATTTTATAGCAGAGAAAAAAAACGAAAAGATCTATGTTCAAGTCGCTTTATCTCTTGATGCTGAAAAAACTATGGAGCGCGAATTTGGTAATTTGCTCGCCATTGACGATAATTACCCTAAAATGGTGGTCACTTTGAGTGTCTATGATGGGGCAAGTTATCAAGGGGTTAAAGTGGTGGATTTGCGTAGTTTTTTGAAGACGGTTTGATGGTGGGGATGCTGGGAGGTGAGGAGATTGGCATGCGGATGAAACGGATTCGCTAATGCGAAGCGCAGCTGTTGGCGGATTTTTAACCACATAGAAACATAGTTTTTACATAGAGAAGTGCAGGTTTTTTAAAGTGGATGGTGTTGAGAGGTTTGCAGAGGCGTTGTACTTTTTTTAGTTTTTTGCCACGGATTAAAGGATTATGAGGATTTTTCTAATTGAAACGAGTTAAAGTAAAAAAGTTTATAGAAGGAATTGTCCCCTTGAGAGGACTTTAGGGGTGTAGTGATGTTGATTTAAACGCAAAGAGCGCTAAGTTTTTTACTTCGTCAATTCGACCTTTAGTCTCGGGTTGCAAAGGGAGCAAAGGCGTTTTACTTTTTTGTTTTTTTGCCACGGATTAAAGGATTGTGAGGATTTTTTCTAATTGAAGTGATAATATAAAATAGTTATTAGAAGGCATTGTCCCCTTGAGGGGACTTTAGGGGTGTGGTGATGTTGATTTAAACGCAAAGAGCGCTAAGTTTTTTCGCAAAGTTCGCAAAGTTTTTTATTTCGTCAATTCGACCTTTAGTCTCGGGTTGCAAAGGGAGCAAAGGCGTTTTACTTTTTTGTTTTTTTTGCCACGGATTAAAGGATTATTAGGATTTTTCTAATTGAAGTGATAAAGGGAAAAAGTTATTAGAAGGAATTGTCCCTTTGAGGGGACTTTAGGGGTGTGGTGATGTTGATTTAAACGCAAAGAGCGCTAAGGTTTTACGCAAAGAGCGCTAAGTTTTTTTGTAAAGGGAGCAAAGGCGCTGCGCTTTTTTGAGATAGGCACGCAGATGAAACGGATTCGCTGATGCGAAGCGCTGATGATAGCGGATTTTTTTGAAGGAATTGTCCCCTTGAGGGGACTTTAGGGGTGTTGCGGGGTTGTTTTACACAGAGTTTCACGGAGTTTTTTTTGAAGTGGATTGTGTTGAGAGAGGTGCACAGAGAGGTTTTACTTGAACGAGTTTCAGGTTTCAGATTTTTGATTTTTGAATGTTGAATTGAATGGCACGCGGATGAAACGGATTCGCTAATGCGTAGCGCAGCTGTTGGCGGGTTTTTCTTGAAATACATAGTCACATTAGTTGCGCTTTGTGTTTATTAAGGGCGTTGCACTTGACATAAATCACAATAGACTCTACGATTTGTTTGTTATGCATGATTCATTTCAGCATTTCTTCTATGAACTTTTCACCACCATCTAATTAACTCAAAACAAACTTATATGTTTTAGTTTTAGTTTTTGTTTCAAGTTTTAAATTGATTTTTGATCTTGCCCTTGCCCTTGAATTTTGGTCTTACCTTTAAAATTTAAAATAGACTTTACCCAATAAAATTTGTCCTTCCGTTAAAAAAGTTTAAATTTGGACGCTAAGTCTTATTAAGTAAGACTTTTACAATACATTCATCAATGAGTCATAAAAATACTACAGCCGAACATTGGGATTCCGTAATAGAATCGAAGCATTCTCTTTTTGATATTAATCTAAAAGAGCTTTGGCATTATCGTGATTTGTTAGTGTTGTTTGTAAGAAGAGATTTTGTTACAGTTTATAAACAAACAATTTTAGGTCCCCTCTGGTTCTTTATTCAGCCTTTATTAACTACTATTACTTTTACCATTATTTTTGGTAATGTGGCGCAATTATCAACAGATGGTGCTCCAAAAATTATTTTCTACATGGCCGGGATTACCTTGTGGAATTACTTTTCAACTTGTTTAACAACGGTTTCGGGTGTTTTTAATGCCAATGCAAGTATTTTTGGTAAAGTGTATTTTCCAAGATTAATCATGCCACTGACCATCGTGATTTCTAATTTGATGAAGTTTGGGGTGCAGTTTTTATTGTTTGTTTGTTTTGTGGGGTATTTTACCTTGCAAAATCAAATTCATCCTAATAGTTGGATATTGCTGACTCCCCTAATCATCGTATTAATGGCTTTGATTTCCATGGGAATTGGTTTGATTTTATCTTCCATGACCACAAAATATAAAGATTTGAATCAATTAATTGGTTTTGGAGTGCAGTTGTTTATGTATGCTACTCCGGTTATTTATCCAAGTTCATCCGTTCCTCAAAATTATCAATGGGTGGTAGAACTTAATCCATTAGTAGGATTATTTGATTATATGCGTTATGCTTATTTAGGTGTGGGGAATTTTAACTTCTCTAATTTAGTTTATCCATCTATATTTTCAATAGTAATTTTAGCCATTGGTATTTTAGTGTTTAATAAGACGCAGAAGACGTTTATGGATACGGTTTAGACGGGTTTCAAGTTTCAGGTTTCAAGTTTTTGAATGTTGAATAACGAATGTTGAATTTTTTACACCGAGATGCACGGAGGTTTTTTGAAGTGGTTGGTATGGAGATAGGCACGCGGATGAAACGGATTCGCTAATGCGAAGCGCTGATGATAGCGGATTTTTTTGAAGGAATTGTCCCCTTGAGGGGACTTTAGGGGTGTAGCGGGGTTGTTTTACACAGAGTTACATGGAGATTTTTTTGAAGAGGATTGTGTTGAGAGAGATGCACAGAGTCCGAAGCTTCGGACGTTTCACTTTTTTGTTTTTTTGCCACGGATTAGAGGATTATGAGGATTTTACACAGAGATGCACGGAGGTTTTTTGAAGTGGATTGTGTTAAAGAGAGCAGCACAGAGGCGTTTCACTTTTTAGAGGTAAGCTGTTGAGATACTGGTTGACTAGGAGATTTGGAGATTATAGACCTTTTGTGTACATTGTGAAAAACCTAGTGCACTTAGTGGTTAAGAAAAACTATGTTCGCTATGCCAAGTACAACGCTTAAATCAACATAAAGAAAACTAATGTGTCTATGTGTTTAAAAAAATTAAAGTTGATTTTTGAACTTGCGTTTGAACTTGAATTTGAACTTGAAAAAATAATTAAAATATTGTCACTTCGAGCGCAGTCGAGAACTAATGAAAACTTCGATACTTCGACTGAGCTCAGCACAGGCAAGCTCAGTCTGACAAGAATAAATATAATAAAATGAGTAAAGTAGTAATAAAAGCTGAAAATATCTCTAAACAATATCGTCTAGGGCTTGTAGGAACTGGAACAGTAAAAGACGATATGAAACGTTGGTGGTATAATTTTCGCGGTAAAGAAGATCCCTTTTTAAAAATCGGAGAGGCAAACGACAGAAGTAGTAAAGGAGAAAGTAATTATGTTTGGAGTTTGCAAGACATAAATTTTGAAATTAATCAAGGAGATTCTGTTGGGATTATAGGTCGTAATGGTGCTGGGAAATCAACATTGTTAAAAATATTGAGTCAAGTAACCCAACCTACTACTGGTAAAATTTATACCAAGGGCAGAATTGCATCTTTGTTAGAAGTTGGAACGGGATTTCATCCTGAAATGACAGGGAGAGAAAATATTTATCTGAATGGTGCTATTTTAGGAATGCGTAAACATGAAATTAAAAGGAAGTTTGATGAAATTGTAGCCTTCTCTGGGGTTGAACGTTATATTGATACTCCCGTAAAGCGATATTCTTCAGGCATGTATGTCCGTTTGGCTTTTGCAGTGGCAGCACATTTAGAATCGGAGATTTTGATTGTAGATGAGGTGTTGGCAGTAGGCGATGCTGAGTTCCAAAAGAAATGTTTAGGGAAGATGAATGATGTGAGTAAGGGTGAAGGAAGAACGGTGTTGTTTGTGAGTCATAATATGGCAGCGGTGAAAAGTTTATGCAATTCTGGTATGGTTTTAAAAAATGGAGGCTTATATTTTCAAGGTACCGCTGAAAATGCTGTGTCTAATTATTTAGCTGGGGAATCAGATTCGTTAAATCATAAAAAATTTGGTAATGATTTTGATTTTCAACAATTAAAGCTAAATGAGATTAGTATTAACCCTAAAGGCTTAACTTCAGATGAAATATTAAATGAATATCATGAATTAGAATTTCATACCAATTTAGAAATAAAATCACAACCTGAAAGATTACATTTGACGTATGTGTTAAAAGATAGTAACGGGGAGGCATTATTTACATTTTCGACGGCGGGAACAGCTCAATTAAGAAATGGGATCAATGAATTAATATGTAGTTTTCCAAAAGGATTTTTAAATATTGGAAATTATTATTTAGATTTATATTTGATTGAGGATTCAAAAAAAGCAGTTTTACATGAGCCAGATGTTCTTGCATTTACAATTCAAGAAGGACCAAGACCATTGGGGGCTTGGATGGGAAGAGAACCTGGATTTATTAAACCTGTTTTTGAATGGGTTAATTTATAAAATTTACAATTTTGAAAAAGATAATTAAAAAAATAGCGATTAAATTATTTAATCCAATAGCTAAAAGATTAGGTTACGTTAGGGGGGTACAAACAGTAAATTTGAAAAATGCATTTGAGAAAAACACTCTTTTAGAAGTTTTTTTTGATAACATAAAGTCAATGGGTTTTATACCTAAGCATATTATAGATGTTGGGGCTAACCACGGAACATGGACACGTGAAACTTTGAAGTATTTTCCAGAAGCTTATTACACACTAATAGAACCGCAGGAATGGTTGAAGCCTTCTTTGCAAGATATTTTAGATGTAAATTCAAAAGTTACATTTAATGCAGTTGGAGCAGGAGACAAATCAGGATCGTTTATGTTTACTATTGTAAATAGAGATGATAGCTGTTCGTTCAGATATACTGAAGAAGAAGCAAAAGCGGGAGGTTTTAAACAAGTTGAAATTCCTATCGTTACATTGAACGAAATGGTATCTAATAATGCTACTTTGCCATTTCCTGATTTAGTTAAGATTGATGCGGAAGGTTTAGATATTAACGTTTTAGAGGGAGCTTCTGATTTAATGGGAAAAACAGAAGTTTTTTTAGTGGAAGCGGCTCTTTTCTGCAAAGAATTTGATAATAGCTTGTTGAAAATGGTAGATTACATGGACAAAAAAGGGTATTCTTTATTTGAAATTACCGATTTAAACCGTCCGTTCCAACCACAAGTTTTATGGTTAGTCGAGTTGGCTTTCATTAAAAAAGGAGGAATAATAGATAATTATAAAATCAATTACTAGAAATGATCAACGTAACTAAAACTTTTTTTCCTCCATTAGAAGAATACCAAAAACAATTACAACGTATTTGGTCAAACGAATGGTTAACCAATCGTGGAGAATTGGTGCTAGAATTAGAAGAAAAGTTAAAAAATTATTTGTCAGTTGACCATATTTTGGTAACTAATAATGGCACCATTCCTATTCAGATTGCTTTAAAGTTATTGGGTAATGGGGGTGAAATTATTACGACGCCATTCAGTTACGTGGCCACCTCTGCTGCTATTGTATGGGAACATTGTACACCTGCTTTTGTAGATATTCATCCCGAATATTTAACTATTGATGAAACTAAAATAGAATCAGCGATAACCGATAAAACAACAGCAATATTAGCAACTCATGTTTTTGGGAATCCCTGCCATGTCGAAGCTATTGAAGCTATTGCAAAAAAGTACCAGCTAAAAGTAATTTATGATGCTGCTCATGCCTT
Source organism: Flavobacterium channae (assembly GCF_021172165.1). Classification (NCBI taxonomy): domain Bacteria; kingdom Pseudomonadati; phylum Bacteroidota; class Flavobacteriia; order Flavobacteriales; family Flavobacteriaceae; genus Flavobacterium; species Flavobacterium channae. Next base: position 641,544 of record NZ_CP089096.1, read on the forward strand.
TGGAGTAACTCATAATGGCACCTCTATTTTTGAATATGGCGATGTGAGCACTTGTAGCTTTCATGCTACGAAATTATTTCATACAGGGGAAGGCGGCGCTTTATTTGCAAAAGATCCTAAATTACAGCATCAGTTGTTTTACAGTCATAATTTTGGACATGACGGACCTTTAGCGTTTCACGGTTTAGGAATCAATGGTAAGATTTCAGAATTACAAGCGGCTATGGGATTAGCGGTTTTACCTCACATGGAAACTATCTTAGCCGAACGAAAAAGAGTTGTAGATTTTTACAATCAAAACTTAGATGTTACTAAAGTGCAAACTTTGAAAATAAGAGAAAATACGGTGTGGAATTACAGTTATTATCCTATTGTTTTTGAAGATGAAGATACTTTGTTACGCGTGCAAAAAGCATTGAATGAAGAACAGATTTTTCCAAGACGTTATTTTTATCCATCTTTGAATACCATTAATTATGTTGAAAATTCAAGTATGCCTGTTTCAGAAAGTATTGCAGCAAGAATACTTTGTTTGCCTATGTATGTAGAGTTAAATCAATCTGATTTAGAATTTATTGTTTCTATATTAAACGGAAATTGTTAAATGAAATTAGCCATCATGCAACCTTATTTTTTTCCTTACATTGGTTATTTTCAGTTAATCAATGCAGTGGATAAGTTTATTATTTATGATGATGTTAATTATATTAAAGGGGGATGGATAAATAGAAATAATATTCTTATCAATAATAAAAGTTATTTGTTTACAGTACCGTTAGAAAGTTTAAGTTCATTTCAGCAAATAAATCATACTATTTTACATCCAAAGTTGTATCCGATTTGGAAAACCAAATTTTTAAAAACTTTAGAACAATCTTATAAAAAAGCTCCTTATTACAATCATGTTATAAATTTGGTTGAAAATGTTTTAAATACAAATACTAATTTAGTAGGTAAATTAGCGGCAGAGAGTATTACAGCAGTATGTGATTATTTAGATATTAATACTCAAATCATAGAAACTTCTGAGGGTTACAAAAATCAAGAATTAAAAGGTCAAGAAAGAATTATTTCTTTATGTAAAATTGAGTGTGCGAATTATTACATAAACCCAATAGGTGGAATTGATTTATATTCAAAAGAAGATTTTAAAAAACAAGAAATTACTCTTAATTTTATAAAGTCAAGTTCATTTGAGTACAATCAATTTGGTAATGAATTCATACCTTGGTTGTCGATAATTGATATTTTAATGTTTAATAACGTTCATGATGTAAAGCAAATTTTAAATCAATACGAATTAATATGAAAGAGAAATTGATTCATTTCCTCAAAGATTTAAATATTAAAATGAATAATGAATTACTGAGCTTAGACGCTGTAGAATATGTTGAGAAAATAAAAGAACATGCTTCTATAATTTCAGTTTACAATAATGACAGTTTAGTAGCTTTTATCGCTTATTATGATAATGATCCTAATTTTGACTTTGCCTTTTTGTCAATGTTAGCAGTTTGTAATGATTTTAAAGGTATGGGTTATGGTAAAAGTCTTTTGGAAATTTCAATTAGAAAAATTGAAAAGAAAGGATTTAAAAGATATGGTTTAGAAGTTAAGAAAAATAATTTTGACGCTATTAAACTCTACGAGAAATATGGTTTCGTTTTCAAAGAGGAAAGAAAAAATGGTTTCATTTACATGGAAAAAAAAATGTAAGTTATGATGGTAAGTGTTTTAATGATTACTTATGGGCATGAAAAATATATCCGTCAGGCTATTGAAGGGGTGTTGATGCAGGAAACTGATTTCGATTTTGAACTGATTGTTGCCAATGATAATTCTCCCGATAATTCGGATAAAGTTATTGTTGATCTTATTGAGAACCACCCAAAAGGAAAATTAATCAAATATATAGATAGGAAGAATAATATTGGGATGCAGGCAAATTTTTCTGATGCGTATTCTAATTGTTCAGGTAAATATATAGCTAATTGTGAAGGCGACGACTATTGGACAGACCCTTACAAACTCCAAAAACAAGTTGATTTTTTAGAAACCAATCCTGATTATGTGTTATGTTTTCACAAAGTGAAAATTTTAAAACCAAAAGGAGAATTAGTTGAAGATTTCATTACAAAAGTTCCAGAAAATTACGAAGCACAAGAAACTTTTGCCCGTTTGGGTAATTATATTCACACTCCTTCTGTAGTTTATAGAAATATTCTTAGAAAGTTTCCTGAAGAATTTGAAATGTCTCCAATTGGAGATTATTTTCTTTACATGATGTTGGCTGAACATGGAAAATTTAAATATATGGATGAGGAAATGGCTGTCTATCGTTTTGGAGTTGGAATCCATTCGGTAAACTCGCAAATTAAAATGGCAAAAGCTAATTTTAAATTATTCACCTTACTGTTATCTTATTTTAATAATCCTAAAATAAATCATATTCTTTTAGATCGTCAGTTAAATGCACTTGATAATTTTGAACACTTGGTAAGAAGCGAATATCAAGAAGCATTTGTTTCCCATCATGTCTTTTTTAAAGCACTACAATCGTTAAAGCATCCGAGTAAATTTTGGAGGAAAATTAAAAATAAATTCAACTAAATTGATGAAAAATAATTTTGATTTTCTTCGTTTAATTTTTGCTTTATTTGTTGTTATTGCTCATAGTTATCCCTTGTCGGGAAATTTAATTTCAAATCAATGGATTTATCAAGTTACCAATGGACAGATAGAGCTTTCTAATATTGGTTTAAATGGTTTTTTTATCATTAGTGGCTATTTAATTTTTCAGAGTTTAGAAAGAAGTAAAACAATTGTTAGCTATTTGTGGAAACGTGTTTTACGATTGTTTCCAGCTCTATTCGTAGTGTTGTTATTAACTGTTTTTTTAGCGCCTCTGGTTTATGAAAGTACAACACCTTATATGCAAAATAAGGAAGTGTTTTCTTATTTGCCAAGGAATCTTCTCTTATACGATTTGCAGTATCACATTAAGGGTATTTTTGATCAGAATCCTTATCCTTCAGCAATTAATGGATCACTTTGGACTATTTGTTATGAGTTTTCAATGTATTTGTTATTAGGCTTATTGTTTTTTATAAAAAACGATAAAGTTAGATTTGCGTTAGTATTGTTTGCCTTTTTATTTATGTTTTTAGGTTACAATTTTCTAATGGAAAAATATGGCGCAATTTATAGATTTGGAATGCAGGTTTTGCCTTTTTTTAATCTGGGAACTTTCTTTGTGGCTGGCGCATTATTAGGAGTCGCTAAGGTTGAAACTATAAAACATAAAGTTGGATTGTTATTTGTGGTGTTTTTAGTAATATTAGTAGCTTTACATTTCAATGTTTATGACGCTACAAAGCATGTTTTATTATCGTTGTTTGTTTTGTTATTTGGATTGATTGCCCTTTATCCTATTAGTAAAATTAATGTAATTGGAGATTTATCCTATGGGATTTATATTTATGGATTCCCAATTCAACAAACCTTAATGTATTATTTTAAGCTAAATACAAATACCTTAATTTTGTTTTCTGTTTTGATCGCTATGCTATTTGGTTATCTTTCTTGGCATTTAATAGAGAAACGTATGTTGGTTTTTAAAAATAAATTTTAATTGTATAAATAAATGTTAGCCATCATTATACCCTTTTACAAACTCACGTTCTTTGAAGCTACGTTACAATCGCTAGCGCATCAGAGCGATAAACGTTTTAAAGTTTACATTGGAGATGATGCTAGTCCAGAAGATTGTACCACATTATTGCAAAAATTTGAAGGACAGTTTGATTTTATATACCATCGTTTTGAAACCAATTTAGGAGGCATTAGTTTAACCCAACAATGGGAACGTTGTATTGTGCTTTCTGAGGATGAAGAATGGTTGATGATTTTGGGTGATGATGATATATTGGGAGACAATGTGGTGGAGGAGTTTTATAAATCAAAACAGGGTCTTGACAAAGAAAGGGTTAATGTATTTAAATTAGCTTCGGTAATTATTAATGAAACTGGAAAACCGATTTCAAAAATTTACAAGCATCCTTCAAGAGAAAAAGCATCTAATGCCTATTGGAAACATTATAAAGGAGAAAGTAGAAGTTCTTTGTCAGAATATATTTTTAGAAGAAGTTGTTACAATCAATATAAATTTACCAATTTCCCTTTAGCTTGGCATGCCGATGACAAAGCATGGTTGGATTTTTCTCAAGATGGGATTTTGTTTGGATGTAATGAGGCTATTGTTCAAGTTCGATTGTCCTCCGAAAATATCTCGGGAAGAAATGATAATATTTCTTTAAAGCGTAAAGCACGAATGCTGTTTCTAGAAGATATTATCCGCTACAAGTGGGATTATTTTACAAACCCTCAAAGGAATGTTTTTTTGTTTGACTTTGGAATTTTAATAAAAGAGAATAAAGAGATAACTTTTAAAAGAGTTTTTTTAGTGTTTTATAAGTTTTGTTTTATGGGGTGTTTTTATGACGCATTTCGTTTTATAAGGCGCATTTATTGGATAAAGTAATGAATATTTCTGTTATTATACCCGTTTACAATGCTGCTGCTTACATTGAAAAAGCGGTGACTTCTGCTTTGTTTCATAGTGAAGTAAAAGAAATAGTTGTAGTAAGTGATGGAAGTACAGATAATTCTTTACCGATTCTTCAAAAATTACAACAATCCGATGCTAGAATTAAAATATATCATCATGAAAATAAGGTCAATAAAGGACGTTCTGCAAGTCGTAATTTAGCCTTGCAAAAAGCAACCCAACCTTTTATTGCCTTTTTAGATGCCGATGATTTTTACTTGGAAAATCGTTTTGAAAATGATATAAAGCTATTTGAATCAGATTCTTCTATTGACGGAGTTTATAACGCCATTGGGGTTCATTTTTATAGAAACGCCACACAAGAAGAAAAAAACGAGCTTAATTTAACAACAGTTAGAGAAAATATTTTACCTGTAAATTTATTTGAAGAATTACTATCAGGTAAAAAAGGGTATTTTTCAATTGATGGTTTAGTTGTAAAAAAACAAGTTTTTGAGAAAATTGGCTATTTTAATGAAGAGTTATTGGTGGCTGAAGATACAGAGTTAATCCTTAAAATGACTTTAAGAGCCAAATTGGTTACAGGTATTATAGATAAGCCAGTTTGTTTAAGAGGAGTTCATGATGTTAATAGTTTTTCAAATGAGAAATTATACAAAGTGTATAGGATAAAAATGTATGATTCTCTTCTTAGATGGATAATAAAGGAAAAGATAGCAATTAAGAAAACATTACCTGTTTTAAAGTTGCTTTTTTATTATCGTTTGAAATATATTGATTCATTATGGGAAGATTGTGTATATTGGATGAAATTAGCATTAATTTGCCCTAAGTTACTAGGGACAGAAATGTTTATTAAAAATTTCCCCTTAATTAGTAGAAGAAAAATCATCTTTAAAAGGTTTAACATAAAATAAAAAATATTTTATATTTAATTTCAAAGTTAGAATTTAGGATTGAAAATAAAAGAAAAATAAAGTGAGAAAAAATTGTAAGTAAATATTCTGAAAAATAAAACATGAGCACACCATTGGTTTCAATCATTATACCAACTTTTAATAGAGCAAGTATTATTAATGATACATTAGATTCAATTTTGGATCAAACCTATTCAAATTGGGAGTGTCTTGTGGTTGACGATGGATCTACAGATGAAACAAAAAAAGTAATTCATAATTATGCATTAAAAGATCCAAGAATAAGTGCTTTAGAAAGACCTCCAGAAAAAAGTAAGGGAGCTAATTCGTGCAGAAATTATGGTCTTTCACTAGCTAAAGGAGATTATGTTATTTTTTTTGATAGTGATGATATTATGGTAATGACCTGTCTGGAAAAAAGAGTTGAGGCTTTTAATAAATATGAAAATAAAGACTTTTTGGTTTTTTCAATGGGGATTTTCAAAAAAAAGTATGCTTATGAGATTCCCCCAAATCGAAAAGTGGTAAATCTTCCTTTGGACAAAACAATAGAAGATTTTATTTTAAGTGTTGCTTTGCCATGGAATGTGTGTCGTCCAATTTTTAAAATGTCACTGATTCAGAATAAAATAGGTTTTAATGAAAAAATCCATAATTTTCAAGATGACGAATTTCATATTAGATTACTAAGCGAACTGAAACCGGATTATTTATCTATTGATATAACAGATTGTTACTATCGTTACGATGAAGTAAGTTTAAATAAATATGAATCATTGAGCGGATACCAAAATATCGTAAATTGTTTCAATGAATACTACACCACAGTTTTTAAAGCTTTGAACGAAGAACAAAAACAGAAGCTTAATAAGCAATTAAAACGTAAATTTTTTAACCAAATTAGCTTTTATGTTATTCCTAAGATAAATCGAGAAGTGCTTTTTGAAACCATTAAGCTTTTTGATGAAAAAATCGGTTTTACATTTAAAGAAAAGTTGATTTTTAATTTAGTATTGTTTTTAAACAAATATTATTACCAAAAAAAAGGATATTATCTTGTTTCAAAACAACTAAAAAAAACTATAAATAACAATTTATGAAACCATTAATAAGCGTTTGTATGATTACATATAATCATGGAGATTATATAGAAGAAGCAATCGACGGAATAATAACGCAGGAGTGTTCTTATCCAATAGAATTAATAATTAGTGATGATTTTTCTCCAGATGATACAGAATCTTTAGTAAAGAATAAAATAAAAGAAATTCGCAGCAACATTTCTATAAAATATGTTAGACATGAAAAAAACATAGGAATGATGAATAATTTTGATTTTGCATATAATCAATGTAACGGAGCATATGTCGCAATTTGCGAAGGAGATGACTATTGGAGTGATAAAAAGAAACTGCAAAAGCAAGTGGATTTCTTAGAAAAAAACAGTGAGTATGTTTTGTGTTTTCACAATGCGGAGGTATTGTATGAAAATTCTAAAGAAAGAAGATTGTTTATAGAAAAATATGAAAAAGAGGATTATTCTGCCAAAGATATTCTGAGAGAATGGTATATTCCAACTGCCAGTATGGTTTTTAGAAATGTCCCTGAAAAACTCCCTGACTATATGATGTCAGCACCTCATAGTGATTTAGGTTTTCAACTCTTTTTGTCAAAATTTGGAAAATTTAAATTGATAAATGAGGTTATGTCCGTCTATAGAAAAAATGATTTTGGAGTTTCAAACCAATATAATACATTAAAATATTATAATTCTTACATTGCTCAAATGATTGCTATGGATTTTTATTTTGAAAAAAAAATCAGAAAAGAACTGCGTTTTAATATTTTTATGGCTTATAATAAAATAATTACAAATAGAGTTTATAATAACAACTTACATCAGCTATCATGTTATTTAAGATTGTTTTATTTTGATTTTGAAATTTTAATTCGAAACAGGAAAACGGTATTTATAACAACAAAAAGCTTGTTGCTTAACTTAATTCATGGGAGATCCCGTAAATAAATGAAAATCCTATTCGTCTCTATGCCTTCGCTTCATGTGGTTCGTTGGATTGAAAATCTAAACGCATCTGGATATGAATTGTACTGGTTTGATTTATTAGGAAAAGGAAAATTACATACAAAAATCTCCATTCAGCAAATTACAGATTGGAAAAGAAGAAAAGTACCTTACATTAAAGGAGAATACTTTTTACAACGAAAGTTTCCTGTTTTTTATAATACTTTACAGCCTTTTTTAGAAGTTACGGCAAACGAAAAATTAGCACAAATTCTAAACGAAATCCAACCCGACTTAGTGCATAGTTTTGAAATGCAAACTTGCAGTTATCCAATTTTGGAAACCATGCAAAAATTTCCACAAATCAAATGGTTGTATTCGTGTTGGGGTAGCGATTTGTTTTATTATCAAAACCAACCGCAACACGAGTCAAAAATTAAAGCAGTTTTAAGTCGTATTCAGTATCTACATACCGATTGTGAACGTGATTTTATAATTGCAAAAAAATTAGGATTCAAAGGACGTCACACTGGTGTAATTCCTGGTGGAGGTGGTTTTCATTTGGAACAACTTTTACCGTATTCACAACCGATATCCGAACGAAAAATCATTTTAATTAAGGGCTATCACCATAATGTAGGTAGAGGTTTGGTGTTAGTAAAAGCAGTACAAAGTATTCAGGAAAGTATTCAAAAACTAGGTTTTAAAGTGGTAGTTTTTGGAGCGCATCCTATAGTAATCGAGTTTATAAAGGAAAATAAATTGCCTTATGAAGTACACGATCGTCACGGATTAGCGCATCATGATTTGTTGCAACTCATGGGAAAAGCAGCAATATATTTAGGAAATAGTATTTCAGATGGTATGCCGAATACGCTATTGGAAGCCATTATTATGGGCGCTTTTCCAATTCAGTCGAATCCTGGAAAGGTAACCGCCGAAATTATATCAGAAGGTGAAAATGGATTTTTAATAGAAAATCCAAATGATGACAATGCCATTTCAAATCTAATTATTAAGGTTTTACAGCAATCCGAATTACTTCCAAAAGCATTTGAAATCAATCAAAAAATTGCAAAAGAGCGATTAGATTATGCGGTTAATCAACAAAAAATAGTAGCTTTATACCATCAAATTGAAAACGATACATGCGAGTAGGCTTCAACCCCAACAAAGATAAAGTCCTTCCAAAATCGGATTATACCCATCAGGTGGTTGTACCTGTTTATATACCACATCAAAACGATTATTTTAAAGATAGTTTTCAAATTTTGCAGTTGTGTTTGGAGTCGCTTTTTAAAACATGTCATGATAAAACCTACATAACAGTTGTAAACAATGGAAGTTGTATCGAAGTCGTTAATTATTTGAATCAATTACAACAAGAAGGAAAAATACAAGAAGTGATTCATACTAGTGCCATAGGAAAACTAAATGCAATTTTAAAAGGATTGACCGGGCATCAATTCCCTTTAATCACGATAACAGATGCTGATGTGTTGTTCTTAAATAATTGGCAAAAAGCTACGTATGAAGTTTTTGAAGCTTTTCCAAAAGCCGGTGTGGTTAGTACTACGCCTTCATCAAAAGTATTAAAGCAGTACACGAGTAATGTGTTGATTTCAAATTTTTTATCGAAGAAATTAAAATTCACAAATGTTGTTAACCCCAATGCTATGGCAATGTTTGCAGAAAGTATTGGTAATAAGGATTTTTATAAATCAATTCATTTGAAAAAATATTTAACCATAACTAGTAAAAATGTCAGTGCAGTAATAGGAGCGGGTCATTTTGTAGCTACTTATAGAGGGCATGTTTTTGATAAATTAAAAAACAGATACACTTCTTTAGCTTTAGGAGGAGCAAGTGAAACAATGTTTTTAGATAAACCAGTTAATGATTTGGGATATTGGCGGTTGTCAACGAAAGAAAATTACACCTATCATTTAGGTAATACAAAAGAAAATTGGATGGATACTATATTTGAAAATATAGTTAAGGCAGATGGTGTTGAAGATATTAAATTGATGGATAATGTTACGTCTTCAAAAATAAGAGTATTCAGTTATAATATTTTTTATAAATTGTTAGCAATTAAAATGGTATGGAGATTGTTTTTGCAATTTAAAGGATTGTCTACTGCTGAATCTAAATTGTATTAGAATGAGAAAATTTATAAAAAAAATACTCTACTATTTTTTGAATGTTGTTGAACAAAGAAAAGAAGTAATACTTTCAGGTTTTTCAAGAGGGCTACAAAATGTAACTTTTGAAGGTAAAAATGCAGTACCTGATGGTTGTAATTTTTCAGGTAAAATAAAAATTGGTTATGCCACTACGCTCGGCTATAGGAATTTACTAGGAGGTACAATTTCCATCGGCAAGTATTGTCAATTAGGAGTTGATGTAGCTTTGCATGCTACCAATCATCCTATTTCTTACATGACCACTTATATCAATCAAAACCTATTTCAAGGGGATTTAAAGCAGCTAAAAGAAGAAAATACTATTACAATTGGTCACGATGTTTGGATAGGTCATGGTGTTATTATTGTGGGTAATGTAACTATAGGAAATGGAGCCATTTTAGCAGCCGGAAGTGTAATAACAAAAGATGTTGCGCCTTATAGTATTGTTGCAGGAATTCCAGCTAAAGAAGTTCGTAAACGTTTTTCGGAAACCATTATTCAAGAGATAGAAACATTACAATGGTGGGATAAGTCAGAACAGGAATTGGAGAAAATAAAACCATTATTTTTCAAAGATTTTTCAAATAGACACAGTATTTATGAGTAAAACCATAGCCATCATTCCAGCACGAGGCGGTTCTAAACGCTTACCGGGTAAAAACATAAAACTATTGGGAGAAATTCCTCTTATTGCTCACAGTATTTTGTATGCGAAAGAGCATGATTTTATTGATGCGGTTTACGTTTCCACCGATGACGTGGCTATTGCAGCGGTGGCTTTACAATATGGAGCTGTAGTTATTGATAGACCTCAAGAAATTTCAGGTGATTTGGAACCTACTGTTTCGGCTTTAAAGCATGTTATTGAATCCATCGATGGAGCAGTTGAAAATGTAATATTATTACAAGCTACTAATCCCTTGCGACCACAAAATCTACTACAAGAAGCTTTTACTATTTTTCAAGAACAACAATTCGATAGTTTGTTTACCGTTTCGCGAAGTCATCATAAATTAGGAAAAATTATCGATGACCAATTTATCCCTTTTAATTATAAAGTTGGCCAACGCAGTCAGGATTTAGAGCCTTTATATTACGAAAATGGGTTGCTTTATATTACAAAAGCATCTATTATACTCCAAAATGAAATCATTACAAAAGATGCTTTTCCGTTAGAAGTGAATCATCCTTTTGCTAATGTAGATATCGATACACAAGAAGATTTTGATTATGCTGAGTATTTGGTTGGGAAGTTTCAGATTTAAAGTTTCAGGTTTTTGTAACACATATTAAAGAAATTAATTTAATCGGAAAAATCTTTTATGAACTTTTCAACATAATCTTAATAAACTTTAAAAACTTATATGACTTATATGGTTTAATTTTAGCCACATAGAAACATAGTTTTTGCACAGAGTTGCACCGAGTTTTTTTGGAAATGTATTGTGTTGAGAGAGTTACACAGAGGCGTTTTACTAGAAAGAGTTTTAAGTTTCAAGTTTCAGGTTTTTGTATGTTGATTTTTTTTGGAACTCGGATGATACTGATTTAGCTAATGAACACGGATTTTTTTAATTTAAATGAGTTAAAGTAAAAAATCTTAGAAGGAATTGTCCCCTTGAGGTCCCGATAGCTATCGGGATTAGGGATGTTTCGGATGTTGTTTGCTACCAATTATGATTGATATTGATTAAAGATGATACGCTATTTAATCAAACTTCATAAACTTTATTATATTTGAAAAAAAACTATTCACTAATTACTATTCACTAATCACTAAATATATGAATCCCTACATAGAAATAGCAGGAAGAAAAATAGGACCTGATTTTCCACCATTAGTTATTGCTGAAATCGGTATAAATCATGAAGGTTCGCTTCAAGTAGCCAAAGAAATGGTAGATGCAGCTCATAGAGCAGGCGTTGAGGTGGTGAAACACCAAACCCATATTGTAGCTGACGAAATGAGTGGTGCTGCTAAAAAAGTCATTCCAGGAAATGCCGACGTGTCTATTTATGACATTATGGAACGTTGTGCTTTAAACGAAGAAGAGGAACTGGAGTTGAAAAATTATGTAGAAAGCAAAGGCATGATTTTTATCTCAACGCCTTTCTCTCGTGCTGCGGCCGAACGTTTGAAAAAGTTTGATATTCCAGCTTATAAAATTGGTTCGGGAGAATGTAATAATTATCCCTTATTAGAGCATATTGCCTCTTTTGGTAAACCAGTAATTTTAAGTACGGGCATGAATACCATAGCAAGTATTCAAAAGGCAGTAGCTGTTTTTGACAAACACAATATTCCAGTAGCTTTATTACATACCACTAATTTATATCCAACCCCAATTCATTTAGTACGATTTGGTGCGATGATGGAAATGCATCAAGCGTTCCCTGATAAAGTTTTTGGATTATCGGATCATACGTTAAATAATAACGCATGTTTGGGTGCTGTTGCTTTAGGAGCCTCCATTTTAGAGCGTCACTTTACCGACCACATGAACCGAACAGGTCCAGATATTGTATGTAGTATGGATGAGCAAGCCACTAAAGAACTAATCATCAATAGTGCCGAAATGGCGCAAATGCGAGGCGGAACCAAAAAACCGGCAGACGAAGAACAAGTGACAATTGATTTTGCTTTTGCAACGGTTTGTTCTATTGCCTCTATCCAAAAAGGAGAAATGTTAACCAAAGAGAATATTTGGGTAAAACGACCTGGAACTGGTAAAATTTTAGCAGAACATTTTGATTCGTTATTAGGAAAAAAAGCGACAAGAGATATTGCCAATGACGAGCAATTGGATTTTGGCGATTTTGAGTAAGTTTTACATCCCCCCAACCCCCTTCAAAGGGGGAGTTACTTCTTAAACGTTTTTGTCTCTTTCTTTTCAATTAGTCTTCTAGAAAAAGTTCTCGCCAAAAGTCTTTGTAGGAATTCCCCCTTTGAAGGGGGTAGGGGGATGTTTATATGGGTTTAAATATAAAAATATCTCGACTTCGCTCGATATGACGCGTATTAGTTCAAATAAAATTGTAATTCCACTAATGTCACTCTGAGCGGAGTCGAAGGCTGATGAAAACTATCTCGACTTCGCTCAATAGGACAAACAAAATGTATAAAAAACACATTTTAAATCATTAACCAAAAATCCTATATTTGCAACACGATAGCAAACAAAAAATGTCCAAAAAAATCCTATTTCTTACGGGCACTCGTGCCGATTTTGGTAAAATAAAATCCTTGATTCAAATTTTGGAAGCACATCCCGAATTTGAACCATTTATTTTTGTTACAGGTATGCATTTGCAAAAAGAATATGGTTATACTTTGCTAGAAGTAGAACGATGTGGATTTACTAATATTCATACATTCGAAAATCACACGCACGAAACCACGATGGATTTGACTTTAGCGAAGACCATTGAAGGACTTTCTACTTATGTAAAATCTTGTGAGCCTGATATGATTGTCATTCATGGAGATAGAGTGGAAGCCTTAGCTGGTGCGATTGTAGGAAGTTTGAATAACATTTTAGTAGCGCATATTGAAGGAGGTGAAGTTTCTGGAACTATCGATGAGTTAATCCGTCACTCCACTAGTAAAATGAGTCACGTTCACTTTGTTTCTAATAAACAAGCCAAAAAACGTTTGATTCAAATGGGCGAATTAGAAAATGCTATTTTTACAATCGGTTCTCCAGATGTAGATATTATGTTTTCCAATACGTTACCCGATTTAGAAACCGCTAAACAGTATTATGAAATTGCATATGATAAATATGCCGTTGCGATGTTTCATCCCGTGACAACTGAAGCCAAATTTATGCAGGAATATGCAGATAATTTTGTAGACGCTTTATTAGAGGATTATCATAATTATGTAGTAGTTTTTCCCAATAACGATTTAGGAAGTCAAACTATTTTAAAATCGTATGAAAGATTAAAAGAGAACTCTCGATTCCGTATTTTTCCTTCGTTACGATTTGAATATTTTTTAACCTTATTAAAAAAATCTCAGTTCATTATTGGTAATAGTAGCGCGGGTATTCGAGAAGCTCCTTATTATGGATTGCCTATTATCAATATTGGAACACGACAACAAAATAGGGCACTCCACGCCGACATTATCAATGTAGATTATACATCGGAAAGTATTTCTAATGCTCTGAATGTTATAGATACTCATAAAGTACAACCAACAGAAAGCGATTTCGGAAAAGGAAATAGTGCTGAATTATTTTTGAAATCCCTTTTAAATGAGGATATTTGGCAACTAAATCATCAAAAACAATTCAGAGATAGTTAATGCTTTTTAATACCCTACAGTATTTTATTTTTTTACCCATTGTATTTATTATTTACTGGTGGGCTAATAATAAGTCCGTAAAACTTCAAAATATTTTATTGCTAATTGCCAGTTATTATTTCTATGCTTGTTGGGATTGGCGCTTTTTGTTTTTACTTGTTTTTTCTACTGGATTAGATTACTTTACGGGACTAAAGATGTTTGATGCTTCCACGATTAAAAGTAAGAAATTTTGGTTCTGGTTGAGCATTGTTGTTAATTTAGGTTTTTTAGGTGTTTTCAAGTATTATAACTTTTTTGCCGCATCATTTGCTGATTTTTTAAGCCATTTTGGTTTTCAAGTAAATATAAGAACCCTTGAAATTATTTTACCTGTTGGTATTTCTTTTTATACTTTTCACGGATTATCTTATGTAATTGATATTTATAAAAATCGTATCGAACCAGAGCGGAATATTGTTGATTACTCTTTGTTTGTGAGTTATTTTCCTTTATTAGTAGCGGGTCCAATAGAAAGAGCGACTCACTTATTGCCTCAATTAAAAAAGAAAAGAGATTTTTCCTACTCTAATGCGGTAGACGGCCTAAGACAAATTTTATGGGGGTTGATTAAAAAAGTAATAATAGCTGATAATTGTGCTCTTTATGCCAATGTGATTTTTGACAACCCTGAAAGTCATTCGGGAAGTAGCCTAGTTTTAGGAGCTGTGTTTTTTGCTTTTCAGATTTATGGTGATTTTTCGGGTTACTCGGATATTGCATTAGGAACTTCTAGATTATTAGGAATAGAATTATTGAAAAACTTTAATTATCCTTATTTTTCTAGAGATATTGCCGAGTTTTGGCGTCGTTTGCACATTTCATTATCTACTTGGTTTCGCGATTATTTATACATTCCTTTAGGTGGAAGCCAAGGCGGCATGTGGATGAAAGTCAGAAATACCTTTATTATCTTTTTAGTCAGTGGTTTTTGGCACGGTGCAAATTGGACTTTTATCGTTTGGGGTGCATTAAATGCCCTTTATATTATGCCGTCTATTATTTTAAATACCAATAGAAATAATTTAGAAATTGTAGCAAAAGGGAAATTTTTGCCTTCGGTTAAAGATTTTTGCCATATTCTATTAACTTTTGGTCTTACCGTAATAGCCTGGATATTTTTTAGAGCAGCATCTGTTAGCCAAGCTTTTTTGTATTTAAAAGGGATTTTTTCAAATTCTATACTTTCGATACCTGAGAATTTACCCAAAATTGAACTATTACTTTGTGGCTGTTTTTTACTGATGGAATGGTTAGGAAGAGAAAATAATTATGCGATAGCTAATTTTGGAAAGAGTTGGCATGTTATTTTTAGATGGAGTTTTTATCTGTTCCTGATTTTGATGTTGATTTATTTTGGTGCCAAGGAGCAGAATTTTATATATTTTCAATTTTAATTGATGAAAAGATTTATTAAAAGAATATTTGTTTTTTCTTTATTGACATTCATAATGTTAATTGGAATTATTGTGTCATCCAACATTTTAATTAATAAAGATTCCAATTTTTCAATTGATAAAAATTACGCGTATATTGTACTAGGTCACTCACATCCTGAAGAAGCTTTTAATGATTCTGTAATTCAAAAAACAAAAAATTTTGCTAGAGGTGGAGAACATTATTTTTATACTTATTTAAAAGCAAAAAAAATTATAGAATCCAATCCAAATGTTAAAGTAGTTTTCTTAGAGCTTACTAACAATCAGATTTCTACTGATATGACTAAGTGGATTGAAGATACTCAAAAAAATCTTGTGAATATTCCCAATTTTGCTCCCGTTATGACTTTTGAGGATCATTCTTTTTTGATAAAACAGAATCCATGGAGTTATTTTAAATCTCAAGAAATGGTCATCAAGAATAATTTAAACTTTTTGTTATATCGAAAAAAAAATATACTGAATCAACGCGATTGGGGTGGTTTTTATGCCAACCCTAGACAAAAAGTAGATTCCATTATTAAAAGTAATGAAAAGCAGAAAAAACTTAACTCTACGAAAATAGTAGTCGATACTACTAATCTACCTTTTGTTGATAAAATAGCATCGATTTGTAAAAAAAGAGGAATCCAATTGTTTTTGATACGATCGCCACAACATCCCAAATATATTTATTGTGAAAATGAAGAGCAATTACAAAAAATTTTAA
Source organism: Flavobacterium channae (assembly GCF_021172165.1). Lineage (NCBI taxonomy): Bacteria > Pseudomonadati > Bacteroidota > Flavobacteriia > Flavobacteriales > Flavobacteriaceae > Flavobacterium > Flavobacterium channae. The sequence goes on from NZ_CP089096.1 coordinate 657,736, forward strand.
AAACTAGATATTCACAACTGTTTTATTTAGATTTTGAAAACTTCTATTTGTTAAATGATGATTATGCCGATTTAGAGCACTTAAATTATAAAGGTGCTAAGAAATTCTCATTATTTTTTGATGCTTTGCTCAAGAAAGGACTTGTTGAAAGTTCTAATCCCGAACAATTGGTTCAAGATGAAATTGTAAAGCACAATACAATCAAATAGTGTTTTTCTAATTCTTTAAATAGTTTCTCAATTCAAAGAAATACCCGATATTTGGCAACTCAATCATCAAAAACAATTTAAAGATAATTAATGTTTTTCAACTCCTTATCCTTTGCTATTTTTTTACCCATCGTATTTTTACTGTATTGGTTGGTGTTTAATAAAAACAAAACCACCCAAAATGCGGTATTAATTGTTGCGAGTTATTACTTTTATTCCTGTTGGGATTGGCGTTTTCTATTTTTATTAGTGTTTTCTACCTTGTTGGATTATTTCAGCGCCATCATGATGGAAAACAGCTCTTCGGATAAAAAGCGAAAGTTATGGTTGTGGTTGACAATCGGAATCAACTTAGGATTTTTAGGAGTTTTCAAATACTACGATTTCTTTGCACAATCGTTTGCCGATTTATTAAACGGTTTCGGATTTCAAACCAATCCTGTTTTATTGAAATTGATTCTTCCTGTTGGAATATCCTTTTATACGTTTCATGGTTTATCCTATGTAATTGATATTTATTATAAACGAATCACAGCTGAACGTAATTTTATCGATTATTCGTTATTCGTAAGCTACTTTCCGCTTTTAGTGGCGGGACCAATTGAAAGAGCTACCCATTTATTACCGCAGGTAAAAATCAAACGTCATTTTAATTTTGAAAAAGCCAAAGAAGGGGTTTATCAAATCCTTTGGGGATTGGTTAAAAAAGTAGTGATTGCAGATAGTTGTGCTACGTATGCTAATGCTGTTTTTGATAATTATGAATCAATGAATTCATTATCATTAATTTTAGGAGCAATTTATTTTGCATTTCAAATTTATGGCGATTTTTCAGGGTATTCCGATATCGCTTTAGGAACGTCTAAATTATTCGGAATCGATTTATTAAAGAATTTCAATTATCCTTATTTTTCTAGAGATATTGCTGAGTTTTGGCGTCGTTGGCACATTTCGTTATCTTCCTGGTTTCGAGATTATTTGTACATACCATTAGGCGGAAGTCAAGGCGGTATGTGGATGAAAGTGAGAAATACCTTCATCATTTTCTTAGTGAGCGGATTCTGGCATGGCGCTAATTGGACGTTTATTGTGTGGGGTTTGTTGAATGCGATTTACTTCTTGCCTTTGTTGTTACAAAATAAGAATCGTTCTAATATGGGCGAAATTGAAATGGGTTGGGATTTTAGTAGTGTAAAAATTATCCTTAATATTTTAGGAACTTTTGTTTTAACTACGATTGCTTGGATTTTCTTTAGAGCTAAATCTATTTCGGAGGCAATTGGTTATATTCAAAAAATGGTAACCGACTTTCATTTTGAATCTCAATATTTAAATAACGAGCGATATAATTTTGAATTGTTACTTTTAGTTATGGTTTTCGTTGGAGTAGAATGGTTCAATCGTTCAAAAGTAGAACCATTATCTGGAAAAGCAAGTTGGATTAAAGTAACCTTAGCTATTTTGGCATTATTAGCTTTAGGCGTGTATTCCGATTATAAAGAATTTATTTATTTCCAATTCTAATGAAACAGTTTTTAATCTTTATCGGTAAAATTTTGCTAGTGCTTTTGCTCTCTGCTTTTGCATTAGATTTTATTTACACTTCTGTTTTTGTACGATCGGAAACTCGAAATAAAGTAGAAAATGTCATCAATTCGAAACAGCAAAACTACGATGTCATTATTTTAGGAACCTCAAGAGCGAACAATCATTTTGTTTCGGAATTATTTGAAAAAGAAGGATTAAAAACCTTTAATTATGGGATGAGTGGTTCGCATTTATTTGAAACGTCATTACTATTAAAATTGATGGTCGAAAGAGGTTGGGAAATAAAAAATGTAATCGTAGAAACAGATTTAAATCTGTCCAACGAAAAACGCGATGATGCTACTTTTGGGCGTTTTATGCCTTTTTTACATCAATCCAAAACAATTTCAAATCATTTTGAAAATGAAGCTGATTTCAACGAATTATATTATGTGCCGTTTTATCGTTATATACAATTTGATGCTAAAGTAGGATTCAGAGCTTGTTATAAAACATTACTACATGAGCCTACTAATACATTGGCCAATAAAGGTTATTATCCACTTGGATTTAATCCAAAAGCTAATATGAAAAATAATATTGAAAGTTTAGTGCCTTTACGTAACCGATATTTCGAAGAAATTAAGCAAATTTGTAAAGCTAATAATATCAATTTGATTGCTGTAACCACACCTATGTGTTCTAATGTGAAAGGAATGGAGTACTTTAAAAAAGTAAAAGCTTTGTATCCTGAAATAAATGAATTTGAACATTTTGTAGAAGGAGACGACTTTTTTTCTTCTTGTGGGCATTTGAATGATAAAGGAGCAAGGTTATTTACAACTAAAATTATTGGAAAACTAGGTTTGAAAAATGAAAAATAGCATGAAGGTAATGTTGCTTTTCCCAGATGGTGTTGGGATTCGAAATTATTTGTATTCTGATGTATTTAAAGGAATGGAAAAAGAATTGGTTTTATTTCATGCTTTTGATGCTAAAACTGAAAATGCTGTTAAAGAAATCTCTTCTATCCAAAATACAATCAGCATTCCAAAATATACAGAATCTTTAAAAGAAAAATTTTTAAGAGAATTAATTTGTTTGACTCGTTTAAAACATAATGCTACGTTAGTAAACAATGCTACGATTCTGACCAATTGGAAATCCAATCACAAAGGAATTTTTAAAACATTATTTTATAAATGCATTGAAATAGCATCGTATGGATTTACGAGTTATGAGCGCATTTTAAAACTAGAGAGATGGTATCAAAAATCAATTAGAAAAACAAGTTTTTATAAAGAAGCACGAGAAATTTTAGTTACTAACGCTCCTGAAAAACTATTTTGTTCGCATCAACGAGGAGTACAATGTGCGCCAATTTTTGCTGCTGCTAAAGATTTAGGAATTGAAACTATAACGGTTATTTATTCTTGGGATAATTTGCCTAAAGCCAGAATGGCATTGCAAGCAGATAAATATTTGGTTTGGTCAGATTATATGAAAAAGGAATTACAATTGTATTACCCTGAAATTAATGAAAATCAAATTTTTGTTACTGGAACGCCTCAGTTTGAATGTTATAAACAACCTGAAAATATTATTCCTAAAGAAGTGTTTTATACTAGGTATAATTTAGATTTAGATAAAAAAATCATTTGTTATTCAGGAGATGACGTGTTAACCTGTCCAGATGATCCACAATATTTAGATGATTTAGCTGATACGTTGATTAAAAATAAATTAGATAATAAATACCAAATTTTATTACGACGATGTCCAGTAGATATTTCTGGTAGATTTGATAGAATAATTTCAAAATATCCAAATCTAATAAAGCAAGCGTCACCCTTATGGAATTTTGATGTTGATAGTAGTTGGACAACAATCTATCCTTTGCCTGATGATGTTAGGTTATTGGTTTCAACAGCATATTACTGCGATGTAGTAGTTAATTTAGGATCGACTATGGCGTTTGATTTTGGCATGTTTAAAAAACCTTGTATTTATATCAATTATGACCAAAAGAATAAAGTAAATCCTAATTGGTCAGTTAACACAATTTATAAGTTTCAGCATTTTAAAAGTTTACCTGATGAAAGTGCGGTTTTATGGTGGAATACAAAAGATGAAATAAAAACTTTACTTGAAAATTTGAATTGGAATGAATCTACTAGAATTTGGATTGATAAAGTATTAGAAGAATATTCATCATCGTCAACCAAAGTAATTAATTCAATATTTAATTAAATGCACATCTGTTTTCTAACTAACGAATATCCAAAAGCAGGCTTTCCGCATGGAGGCTTAGGTAGTTTTGTGAAAACTATGGCGGAAGCTTTAGTTAAAAACGGAACTCAAGTTAGTGTTGTGGGGTTAAATTATAATTATTCTAGTGAAACAGAGCGTGTAAATGACGTAACTATTATTCGAATTCAAAAAAGTAAAGTAAAAGGATTGGCTTGGTACTTTAACTCAAAAATGATTGTCAAAACTATTGCGGCCATCCATGAAAAAACACCTATTGATATAGTTGAAGGAGCCGAATTGTCTTTTGCTTTTTTACCTAAGATAAAAGGAATAAAATACGTTATTCGTTTACATGGAGGTCATCATTTTTTTGCAGAAGCCGAAAATAGAGGAATCAACAAGTGGAAAGGTTTTCAAGAAAAACGTTCTTTTAAAAAAGCAGATGCTTTTATTGCGGTTTCTAATTATGTTAAAAATCATACTGCAACCTATTTGAGTTATCATAACAAGCCTATTGAGGTTATTTTTAACCCAATCAATAGCCAATTGTTTCAACCTCTCGATATCGCCATTGAATCTAATAATATTACTTTCGCAGGGACTATTTGTGAGAAGAAAGGTGTTCGTCAGTTGATTCAAGCTTTTCCAATGGTAAAAGCAAAATTTCCGCAAGCTATTTTGAATTTGTATGGCAGGGATTGGTTCTTTCCTGATGGAAGTTCTTATGTGAAAATGCTAAAAGAAACAGAATTGCCAAAGCTAAAAGAATTTGCTAATGACGTTGTTTTTCATGGGGCTGTCGCTTTTCAAGACATTCCGAATGCTTATGCAAAAGCAGCAGTTTGTGTCTTTCCATCTCATATGGAGACATTGGGGCTTGTTGCTCCTGAAGCAATGGCCATGGGAAAAGTAGTAATCTTTACAGAATTAGGACCTGGACCTGAAGTTATTGTAGATGGTTATAACGGTTATTTAGTCAATCCGTATGAACCTAAAAATATTGCAGATCAAATTCTAAAGGTTTTTGATAATGAAGAAGAAGCAAAACGAATAGCGAAACTAGCAAGACAAACGGTTTTAGAAAAGTTTAATCCAGAAATTATTGTCCAACAGAATATCGATTTTTATACAGAAATAGTAAAATGCAATAGCTAATTATCTTTAAAGTCTTAGATAGAATTCCCTCCTTGAGAGGGTTAAGAAGAGTTAGGGTGGTGTAAAATTTAATTTCAAAATAAGAATGTAATCCTATGATAACTATGTCAAGTGCAACGTCCGAAGCTTCGGACTAAAAATCAACACAAAGCCAAACTATTGTGATTATGTGTTTAAAAAATCTATTTCCTATCCGTTTTCCATCTCTTGAAATTCAATATTCGTTAATCATTATTCAAAATTCAACATTCGTTACCCGAGAGTTTTGTTCGAACTGGCGAAGCAATCTCCAATCAAAATTCAAATCCTAAAATTTTAACTCATAACAAGTGCAACGCCTCTTTGATTCTCAATTCGTCACAAACTACTTCAAAAAAACTACGAGTAACTCCGTGTAAAAACTATGTGCCTATGTGTTTAAAAAAAATAATTTCATCTGTTTAAACCACAAATCTTAAATTTCAACAAAAAAAAATGCAAAGCTCAGTTCAATATTAAAAATAACTAGAAGCAAAAAAAGCCCCAACAAATAGTTGAGGCTCTTTAAAAATGCTATTCCAAATCTAAACAATATCAATCAAGTTCAATACATTAAAAGCTCCATTTCTCAAAGGATATTGTACTCCATTAACTTCCTGAAAAAATTCAATAAGCAATAAGTACAATTGTGTTCCTGCTCCTGTTGGTACTCCAGCCGGTGTTAGCGTTATAGTTGTCGAATTCATATCAAGTACCGTATTCACTACAGGACTATACTGGGTGTCAAACTCGCCCGTAACAAAATCCAAATTAATAAAAGCACTACGAAACGACACGTGTGTGGCTCCTTCCGGAATCTGCAATTGATCTAACGGAACAAAATCTGCAATAGTTACAACTCCAGTTAGAGTGTCTAAATTGAAAGGTGCATGAAATACAGCTTGTAAGGCAGCACGGTTATTAAAATCAAAACCTTTTAATAATTGTTTGCCATTTAAAGTCAATAATCCTTCGCTGACTACTCGTTCACCTCTTGCAGAACTGCTATCCAATTGTCGAACTTTACTCAAAATACCCATCATGCGGCTACTCATACGAGGATCTTTCGCTCGATTGAGCATAGTGCCAATGGCATTACGTAATAATTTTCCCGATTGAGCTGTAGTGCCAAATTCGGCGATATTCTCACGAGTTCTAATGTAGGCAGGATCATTCATAATTCTACCTTTTGAAACCCCACCCTTGGTGCGAACCAAGTGCCCATCTACACTTTTATAAAAAGTTAGACCATCTAGCGTTCCCGCTACTTTAAGGAAAGACTGTTGCTTTGCCATAATTTTCTTTTTTAAAGATTTATAAAATGTTTTGTAAATCAGGCGCCTTGATTTCGATTTCAAAACTAGAACAACTTTTTTAATCAAAAAAAGAATAGGTTCCGTTTGCACTCAAATGTGCCGTTTTGTTCCATTTTATAACATTATAACCGTTAAAATTGGTAATCAAAATTTATTAATTCGAATTTACTAGACTTTTCTTTCAGTGTTAGCTAAATTGTAATTCCTTTTAAAGATATTGCAACTCTATCTTCTTCTAAAGCCCTTCGTGTTACTTCCTGAAAAACGTTGCGAAACTTTGTGTTACAGTCTAGTTATGTTATCATTTAATCCATTGGTCTCCCATTGATGTTCCATACATATCCCGTACATATCCCGTGTGTAACCATATAAAATTTGTTTCATGTCACAACATTAGAAAAAGGGTTGGTTTTACTTTGTTGAATTATGTTATAAGATGAATAAAATGAAGTGTCCTATTTTTTAAAAAGGCTTCAATTTAAGTTTGTAAAGTAAAATTTGTTTCATGTCACAACATTAGAAAAAGAGTTGATTTTACTTTGTTGAATTATGTTATAAGATGAATAAAATGAAGTGTCCTATTTTTTAAAAAGGCTTCAATTTAAGTTTGTAAAGTAAAATTTGTTTCATGTCACAACATTATAAAAAGAGCTGATTTTACTTTGTTGAATTATGTTATAAGATGGATAAAATGAAGTGTCCTATTTTTTAAAAAGTCTTCAATTTAAGTTTGCGAAGTAAAATTTGTTTCATGCCACAACATTAGAAAAAGGGTTGGTTTTACTTTGTTGAAGTATGTTATTAAATGAAGGAAATGAAGTGTCCTATTTTGGGAATGACCAATAAATTAATATTGTATTGTAAAACTTTAAAAGGATAAGTTTTTCACGTTACACATTTAAAAAGAAACACGTGTTTATTTTGAAATATAAATTGAGTATTAAAAACAAAAACTAAAAATTATGTCAAGAATTATTATGACTCCAAAAGAGGTACAAATTATTTTAGGAGGAAGCTCCAGCTATGCCAGAAAAGTAGTTAGAGTAATTAAAATGAAAAACAACAAGTTGAAACACCAAAAAATAACCGTAAAAGAGTTTTGCAGAGATCAAGGCTTAGATCTACAAGATGTTATTCAAGAGTTAAAAGAATTTTATAAAAGGAAATGATACTTTTATTCAGGTTAATTGTATATTTACTTTTCAATTTTGAAAGTAAATGAATTTTTTACAGTTAATTTCATCCGATTACAAAAAATATAAAAAATATGGAGGTAACTTTATCACCATCTTATTTTTTACGCAAGGATTTTGGGCCAGTTTCCAATACCGAGTAGCACATGCTGTTCACAAGATGCCTATTCCTATTCTAAAGCAATTATTGCAATTTTTGTGTTTGATTTGGCAAAAAATAATTGAAATACTCACTGGTATTTCAATTCCTGCTTCAGCTCAAATTGGACATTCGTTCTATATAGGGCATTTTGGAGGAATTATTTTAAATGCAAAAACAACTATTGGAAATAATTGCAATATATCACAAGGCGTAACCATTGGGGTTTCAGGTCAAGGAGAAAATAGAGGGGTTCCAAAAATCGGAAATAATGTATATATTGGAGCGAATGTAGTAGTCGCAGGAAATATTATAATAGAAGATAATGTGTTAATTGGAGCTTGTTCACTAGTTAATACTAATGTCAAAGCAAATAGCGTAATGTTAGGAGTGCCAGCTGTAAAGGTTTCAGAAAAAAGTTCTGAGGGATATGTTTAGATGGGGAGTCTTGGAGATTGGATGATGGGGAGATTGGGACGCGGGTGAAATAGGTCCGCCTAGGGGAAGCGCTGATAATTACGGATTTTCTTATTTAAAATATTTAAAGCAAAAGTTATTGGTAGGATTGTCCCCTTGAGGGGACTTTAGGGGTGTAGCGGTTGTTTTGAATTTTGAATATTGATTGCTTCGCCAGTTCGAGCAAAACTCTCGAGTAATGAATGTTGAATTTTGAAATTTTAGGAACACAGATTAAAGAAATTGTAATAATCTTAAAAATTGGTTTCACATGATTGTCACTTCGAGCGCAGTCGAGAACTATAGAAGGTTTTTTACACAGAGCTACACCGAGATTTTTTGAAGTAGATTGTGTTGAACGAGACACTCCGAGTTCGAAGTTTTGCACGTTACACTTAAATAGAGTTTTGTTTAGAGTTTGAAGTTGATTTTTGAAATTGTAACTTGCACCAAAAAATAAATTATCTTGAAGCTTTTAGTCATATCCTCAGCACCAGTTGTAGAACTTGATGGTAAATTACATTTGTACGCTCCCTATGAAAAGGAAATGCAATTGTGGGCAAAACATGCCGATACGATACAATTTTGCTGTCCGATTTGGAGAGAAGATAAAAAACTTCTAATTGCACCTGTTTCTTTTGAAGTGGAAAAAGTTGTTGAACTTCAAGAATTTGATATCACTTCATTTTCAAATAAACTGAAAGCAATTCCTCTTGCTTTAGTGGCTTTGGTGAAAATCTTTAAAGCCATGAAACAAGCCGACCATATTCACTTACGCTGTCCAGGTAATATTGCTTTATTGGCTTGTTTGGTACAGATTTTATTTTCTAATAAACAAAAAACGGCTAAGTACGCAGGAAATTGGGATCCTAAAAGCCAACAACCATGGAGTTATCGCCTACAAAAATGGATTTTATCTACTACTTTTTTAACTCGAAATATGCAAGTTTTGGTCTATGGGGAATGGCCGAATCAGACAAAAAATATTAAACCGTTTTTTACAGCTACTTATGGCGTAGATGAAATTCAGAATTCAGAATTTAGAATTCAGAACAAATGGTCACTTCCAGCGCAGTCAAAAACTACTGAAAACAACTTCGACTCCGCTCAGTCTGACAAAAAGGATAACAACTCATTGTCACTTCGAGCGGAGTCGAGAACTAATGAAAACCAATTCAAGTTTCTGTTTATAGGGACACTTTCACCTGGTAAGCAGCCTTTATATGCTATTCAATTAGTGGAAGAGTTGTATAAAAAAGGGTTAAGAGTGACTCTTGAACTTTATGGGGAAGGTGTTTTACGAAAAGAATTAGAACTTTATATAGCCCAAAATAAGTTAGAACCTATTGTAACTTTAAAAGGAAATCAATCTAAAGAAACCGTTTTAAAAGCGTATCAATCTCATCACTTTTTAATTCTGCCTTCCAAAAGTGAAGGCTGGCCCAAAGTAGTGGCGGAAGCTATGTTTTGGGGTTGTGTGCCTATTGCTTCTCCTGTTTCTTGTGTTCCCTATATGATGGGGAATGGTAGTAGAGGTATTATTTTAAAAGAACAATTAGATTTTGATGTAAATCAAATAGTCAACGTTTTAAAGAATCTAGAAGTGTATTTAAAAATGTCTTCTGAAGGACAATCTTGGTCGAGACAATTTACCACAGATAAGTTTGAAGCCGAAATTAGGAAGTTGCTCAAATAATAGTTCTTATGTACTTGTTTTTAATTAAAATAGAAAATTGAAACTTGTACTTGATTTTTGCCCTTGCTCTTGCTCTTGTTCTTTTGATTTTTTCTATTTTTACATTCTAATCTTAATAAGTAAGTAGCATTGGCTTCTCCAAAAGAAATACGAGTTATTCAATTAATCGATAGCCTTGAACCTGGTGGAGCGGAACGTATGGCGGTTACTATTGCGAATGAACTTGCTGATGAGGTAGCTTTTTCAGGTTTGGTGACAACCCGTTTAGAAGGCGGACTAAAAAACACCCTTGCTAAGAGAGTAGAATACACTTTTTTAAATAAAAAGAAGGCTGTTGACTTTTTTGCACTACTTCGTTTAAGAGACTTTGTTAAAAAAAATAAAGTAAACACTATACATGCTCACAGCAGTTCTTGTTTTTTTGCTGTTTTGCTAAAGTTAACCATGCCGTCTCTTCAAATTTTTTGGCACGATCATTTTGGAAACCGAGTACAATCTAAGGCGAGTTATTTATCACTTCGATTGTTTTCTGTTTTTTTTAGTGGTGTTTTTACGGTTAACGAAACCCTCAAAGTATGGGCTGAGAAGTATTTATGGGTTGGGGATGTTCAGTTTCTTCCTAATTTTACTTCTTCAAATGAGAAAGAACTAGCTGTTACTGTTTTGGAAGGAGTTGCAAACAAAAGAATTGTTTTTTTAGCTAATTTACATGCTCCTAAAAACCATATACTAGCTTTAAAGGCTTTTTTGAATAGTAAAATAGCTAGTCAAGACTGGACCTTACACTTAATTGGAAAGGACAAACAAGACGATTATTCTCAGGAATTAAAAAACTTTATACATCAAAATAATTTGCAAGAAGCCATTTTTATTTATGGTTCTTGTAATGATATAAAATCTATTTTGGAGCAAGCTAAGGTGGGGATTTTAGTTTCAAGTTATGAAGGGTTTCCAGTTACACTATTGGAATATGGAATGGCTGAACTGACCGTGATTAGTACCGATGTAGGGTATTGTAACACTATTATTCAAAATAACAAAACAGGTTATTTGATTCCGTCAGATAATAATGAATTGCTCACAGAGGCCTTCATCAAATTAGCAAATGAATCTCATAAAAATGATACTCTAGCTAAAAATTTGAATACTTTTGTCAAAAATAATTATGCTCCAGAAAAGGTGATTCAAAAAATAATAGCAGCCTATCAAAAACACGTATGAAGAGCGAAACCCTAAAGTATTTAAAATTTGTAATCATCCACTTACTAATTGGATTGGCGATATTTTTAGTACCGCCGATTTCAAAAGTGTATGCGATAGCTATTATTTTGGTAGGTTTTCGTTATGTGATTCTAAGAAAAAATGCTAATAATGAAGCCTTATATGTAGCGGCATATATAGTTGGATCTGAGGTTTTTTTGCGAATGACTCAAGGAAATTTTTTCGAACAATATGCAAAATATGGGGTAATGGGTGTTTTAATTATTGGAATGCTTTTCAAAGGGTTTTCTAAAAATGCCATTATGTACTGGATTTTTGGATTACTATTATTACCAGGAGTGATTTATGGGTTTTTTACATTGAACTTTGAAACTGATATTCGGAAAGCAATTACTTTTAACATTATTGGACCTATAACTTTGACCGTTAGTGCTATTTATTGTTATCAGCGTCGTATTACTTTTGACCAGATTAAAAACGTGATTGATATGCTGGCCTACCCATTAATGGCTACTTTAGTTTATATGTACTTGTATACACCAAGTGTTAAGGATGTGGTCACTAATACGGAATCTAATTTTGAAACTTCAGGTGGATTTGGTCCCAACCAAGTTTCTACTATTTTGGGGTTGGGTATCTTTTTATTTTTTGTAAAGATTGTTTTAATTTCTAAAACAACGTGGATACGCAACATTAATATCTTATTTTTTATTGTCATTACTTTTAGAGGTATTGTAACCTTCTCTAGGGGAGGTATTATTACAGGCTTTGCTATGATTTTGATTGTTGTAGTTTTACTTCTTTTATTTACGAAATCACATGTAAAGTCTAAAATTATAATGTTAGTTGTATTTGGCTTTTTTGCATTGGGTGGTATTTGGGCTTATAGTTCCATACAAACTAGTGGTCTTATTGATAAACGTTATGCTAATCAAGATGCAAGAGGAAGAGAAAAGGCAAGTAAACTAACTGGAAGAGAGCGATTAATCGAATCAGAATTTAATATGTTTTTAGATAATCCTATTTTTGGTATTGGTGTTGGAAAAAATAAAGAGTATAGGCTTGAAACAACAGGTATTGATGCAGCTTCACATAATGAGATTACAAGAATGTTAGCTGAACATGGAATGTTCGGATTATTTGGATTGATTATTCTATTAATCACTCCAATGGTGTTGTATTTGAATAATAAACAAAACATTTTTGTTTTTTCTTTTGTTGTTTTTTGGCTCCTTACTATCAACCACGCCGCCATGCGATTAGCGGCACCAGCTTTTGTATACGCCTTGTCACTTTTAAAAGTTCAATTTGTAGATGAAACTACTGTATCTAGGGAATCAGTTAAGTAAGCATGGTTTTAATAAAACCACAATAGAAACTTTAGGACTTCAGCTAGAGCAGGAAGGTTATACAATTTATTATGCTTCTGATAAAAAGTCCTTTTTATTTCGATTGTTGGATATGATATGGGCTGTATTTATTTATCGCAAGCAGGTGTCTTACATTTTGATTGATACCTATAGTACAAAAGCGTTCTGGTATGCTTTTTTTTGTAGTCAATTGGCACGTATTTTCAATATTAAATATATTCCTATTTTGCATGGTGGCGCTTTACCAAATCGGTTAAAAAAGAATCCCAAGTTATGCCAAATGTTGTTTGCCAATGCACACAAAAATATTGCTCCATCAGGTTACTTAAAAAAAGCTTTTGAGAAAGCCGCTTTTACAAATGTAATCTACATTCCGAATTCTATTGAAATTGAAAAATATTCTTTCAAAATAAGAACGGAGTTTGCTCCAAAATTACTTTGGGTACGCGCTTTTGCATCTATTTATAATCCCGAAATGGCCGTTAAAGTGTTGTTTGAATTGCAAAGAAAATATCCCAATGCTTCTTTAACTATGGTGGGCCCTGACAAAGATGGTAGTTTACAAACCACAAAAGCATTTGCTGAATCTGTTGGGGTTGCAGTAAATTTTACAGGACAATTAGCAAAAGAAGATTGGTGGCAGTTGGCCTCAGAACACAATATTTTTATCAATACCACTCATTTTGATAATACGCCTGTTAGTGTTATGGAAGCGATGGCTTTAGGTTTGCCAGTTGTGAGTACTAATGTAGGTGGTATTCCTTATTTACTTACAGATAAAGAAAATGCTTTATTGGTTAACGATAATGATGTTGTTACAATGACAACCGCTATTTGTAGTTTATTAGATAATCAAGAAAAAACCAAAGCTTTAGCCTTAAATGCACGTAACTTTATCGAACAGATGGATTGGAATGTAGTGAAAGAGGATTGGAAGCAGGTTTTGAGGTAAAAGGGAGAGTATTTTTGTTTCAGGTTTCAAGTTTCAAGTTTTTTGGAACACAGATTGGAGAAATCTTTAAAATTTAATATTACTATTTCAATAAATTTTTAAGGATGATTTCGTGGTTTCTTTTAAATTCGTTACTTTGCGTTAGAATTATAAACGAATGAGTGCCTCTCAAAAAATACATTTTGAAATTTCAGAACGCAAAATCTTATTGCGTGTCATGGATGTATTTTTTACTTTAATGACTTTAGCATTAATTGGACATTATACAAAATTTGATTATTTCAGAATATCCCAAACCAATTTTTACTGGACAATCGTTTTAGCTCTTTATTTGGTTTTTTTCGGGACAATTTTCGAAATGTATAATTTACAAACCGCAAGTAACCGATTTCAAATATCTAAAAGTATTATTTTAACAACTTCTGTAACTGTTTTACTTTATTTGTTAACTCCTTTTTATACTCCTGTTTTGCCTTCTAATCGTTTCCAAATTATTCTGTTTTTCTTTTCTATTTTAATTTCATTGTCCATTTGGCGTTATACTTACATTATTTTTTTGGCTTCCAATCGATTTATGAAAAAAGTACTTTTTGTAGGAAGTAGTAAAGAAGTGGATGGTTTGGTGAGGGAACTAGCAAAATTTAATCCACATTATAAAGTAGTAGGTTATGTTGCAGTAAATGAGGAACCTGATGATACTCAAGTCGAACGTGTACTAGATTCTGATTTGGATGATTTTGTGTACCAAAATTACATTTCTGAAATCGTAGTAGCTAATGTTAAAAATAAATTAACCTCGGTTGATTTGTATAATAAGTTACTTCGACTACTTGAAAAAGGTATTGTAATTAGAAAGTACAATCAAGTTTATGAATACAGTACGTATCGATTGCCTATTCATTTTGAAGATCGAGAATTGTATAAGTTTTTCCCGTTTAGTAGAAGCAATCAAAACAAATTGTATGTGTATTACAGCCGTTTTTTTGATATTGTTTTTTCGCTAGTTGGATTAATTGGTTTTTTTATATTGGCACCTTTTTTATGGATTATCAATCTTTTTGTTAATAAGGGAAGTTTTTTTTATGCACAAGAACGCGTAGGTAAAAACGGAGTTCCATTTACGATTTACAAGATGAGAACCATGGTACAAAATGCCGAAGAAAACGGAGCTGTTTTTGCAACAACTAATGATAGTCGAATTACTCCTTTTGGAAAATTTCTTAGAAAAACAAGATTAGACGAATTGCCTCAATTTATCAATGTATTGAAAGGGGATATGGCCATTATCGGTCCTCGACCAGAACGTCCTATTTTTGTGGAGCAAATAGCAGCCTCAATTCCTTTATATCAAACGCGTCACGTTATTAAACCAGGGCTTACAGGTTGGGCACAAGTGAATTATCCTTACGGTTCTAATTTAGAAGACAGTTTAATGAAACTTCGTTACGATTTGTATTATATCAAACATCGTAGCTTGTTTTTAGATATCAATATTGTTGTGAAAACAATGAGTACAGTTTTGTTTTTTAGAGGACAGTAATTAGTTTTCAGTAGTCAGTTTTATTAGCGTGCTAGATTTGATTTCTTAATTTGCAAAATGATTTTTCCTATCCAATAAAAATGTAAGGCTATAAATGGCCAAACGATTTCTAAGTGAATTTTTGTGGTCATGTAGGCTAGATATAGTAATAGCATCGCCAAAATAACTTGTCCAAATAGTACTATTCTTTCTTTAATTCCTTTTTTAAGATACCAAGCGAATACCAACAAAAGTGGATTGAACAATAAAATGTTGTAGTTCCACAACACTTCTTCGTGTAAGGAATAGCATCCTACTAAAGAGAAAAACAATCCCAATATTCCCGCGAAAACAAAGTAACTGATTTGAATCCATTTTTTGTTTGCTAACACTAAAGCCAATAAGATGGCGATTAAGGAATATATAGAGTTCATCCAATTGAAAGACACTTCTGTTTTACTGACTTCCAGAATTCTTTTATTGCTTTTTTCAATTGCATTATCGTTAACTTTAGTATACGAAATCGCTTCTTTGAATTCGTAAGGGAGGAATAATCGTGTTGCTGGTTCGTCAACTTTAGCCCCAAAAATCAATTGAATACCTAATTTCATGTAAAAATCCGTCATATACGGATACAGAATTTCTCGATATGTTTGATTGGAAGTATCTGATTTGATGTATTCTTTTCCTAAAATCCCATTGATTTTATCTACTACCATTGTCGTGCAATTTCTATCGATGAATTTATAGGTGTAAAAACGTTCGTCACTGTAAACGGAATGATTTAACTGTTGGAACAACAGATTCATTTGGGCAGGATTCATTTGGATTTCTTGTTCAATGATTTCTCTATTTTCTGCTTGATAGTTGTAATAGAAATCGATAAAACTGCCATTAGTTACAAAGTATTGTAAATCGCCCTTTACGAATTTTCCAATGAAGTTAGGCGTGCTAAAATCAAAAGCGCCATAATTATACACTACATCAATGCCTTTTAAGCTATCTTGAATACGAATTCCGGTATGACCATACATGGCATATGATTCTGGACCTAATCCACAGGTTAAAATACTGACTTTTGCTTTTTCAGAAAGTGACATGTTTTGGGAAAAAGCAATGGTGCTTAGTAGTATTGAAAGTGTTAAAAGTAGTTTTTTAGTCATATAGTATTTTGTTTCAAGTTTCAGGTTTCAAGTTTCAGGTTTCAGGTTTTGGCACGCGAATGAAACGGGTCCGCCTGGGCGAATCAATGGTTTTAGCTATTTTTCAACACATAGACACATTAGATTAGCTTTGTCTCTATTTTTAGGCGTTTCACTAGACATAACTCACATTAGATTTGTAATGTTTTTGTTTCAGGTTTCAGGTTTCAAGTTTCAGGTTTCAAGTTTGTTTGCTATGACCCATTACCTATAACCAAATACCTATCACCTATAACTCATTATCTAAACAATTCCCAGTCTACTTTTAAAGAGAAAATATTGGAATACAAAGCCGCACTTTGGTCGCCTAAATCGGTTAAAGCGTAATCTACTTGAATGCCTTTGTATTTGAATCCTAATCCGATATTGGGTTGAAAACTTAGTTTGCTTGAATTGTCTATTTGTGTAATTTGTTGAAAATTTCCAACTCCTGCTCTTAGATATACCAAATCAATATATCCAAATTCCAATCCCAATGCTGGATCAATACTTACGGTGTTGGTTGAAACTATATCGTTAGTTCGGGTAAATTGCATGTTTAAATTGGTAGCTGCTAACAAGCTGTAATCATAGCGGATTATCCATTTTTTGGACATACCTAATTGTGCTTTCGGTAATGTAATTTCGCTGGTTTCTGGTAATTCTTGATTTTCTCCTGGAATGGCATCGGCGATTTCTTGATATTTTGCTTCGTCGATGGTCCAAGTATTGTAGGTAGTAGTAATATCGCGAATCATTAAACCAAATTTCCAATCCTCATCATCGCTGATGTACTGAATTCCTAAATCCAATCCAAATCCCCAAGAATTAGCAAAATCTCCAATAATTCTTCTAATTACTTTTGCATTTACACCATAATTTAAGCCTTCGATAGGTAAACTTCTAGCATAAGAAACGGTTAAGCCGTAATCGGCAGTAGAGAAAAGAGAAATTCTATTGTAATCAATGTTGCCTTCGCTATCGATTAATTGGGTCGTATTCAAGATGTCGTCAACCCCAAAACGAATTAACGAAATTCCCACCGCACTTCTGTCATCAATTGGCATAGCGAAGCCGGCATAATCGTATTGGGCAATATTCGCAAAATAATTTGCATGCATTAAAGCGAATTGTTTGTCTTCTAATTTTAATAAACCAGCAGGATTCCAATAGCCTGAGTTCACATCCCCTGTATGGGATACCACCGCATTAGACATTCCCAAAGCCGCAGCGTCTACTCCAATATTCATGAATTCGTTGGAATATTTTCGAACGGTTTGGCCATATGCCATCCAGCTAAAGCAAATTAGAAAATATAAAGTGGTCTTTTTCAATGCCAATTTTTTTTACAAAGATGAAATAAATTTCTCAAATAGTAAACTCTAAAAGTATTAACTTATTGTATTACCTTTGTTCTAAATTCGTAAAGTCTTGTAAGATTTTTTTAAACGTTTATTTATGCAGATTAAAAAACACATCCCAAACGCTATCACGCTATTGAACTTATCCACTGGTTTATTAGCTATTATTGCCATTTTTAGAGGTTATTTTGATGAAGCCTTTATTTTTGTTTGTTTGGGGATTTTTCTTGATTTTTGGGATGGATTTTTAGCTAGAAAATTCAATGTAGCAGGTCCTTTAGGCGTGCAGTTGGATTCTTTAGCTGATATGGTTACTTGTGGTGTAGTTCCAGGTTTGATGATGTTTCGTTTGTTTGAAGATATTCAGCAAACCCAACCCGAGTACATGTTAACAGAAGAAACGTTTTATATGGGATTTGTTCCTTATTTGGGCTTTTTAATCACCATTGCCTCCTGTTATCGTTTGGCAAATTTTAATATCGATACGCGTCAAACAGATTCTTTTATAGGATTACCAACACCAGCAAATGCTTTAGTCATCATGAGCATTCCGATGATTCAGTATGCAAATGATTTTGAAATGTTGACGGCTATTTTATACAATCCTTATGTTTTACTAGTAATTACATTAATTAGTGCTTATATTTTAAATGCCGAAATTCCCTTGTTTTCTTTGAAAATTAAAGAATTTACTTGGTCAAAATATAAAATGCAAATCCTATTTTTAATTGGTTCTTTGGTGTCCTTTTTTATTCTAGGTTTTGTAGCTATTCCTTTGATTATCATTAGTTATGTGCTAGTGTCGGTAATCAGTAATAAAATGACGGCTAAGTCGTAATGGCGTCCACAAGTTACAGAAGAAAACCTCTTTCTAAAAGAAAATCCAATAGTACCAATAAATGGATTTTCTACTTTATTTCTTTTGTTTTGTTGCTCTTTGTTGCGATTGGAATTTATAAATTTCGCGATGGATTTCTCTATTATTTAGGTTTTAAAACCGATAAAAATGTAGCCGCACTTTCTAAAGAAGAACGAAAATTAGCCGACATCCGAATTTATGAAGTGTTGCACAAACACGATGAAAAAGCTATAGGTTTTGATGTTTCGGAATATCAAAGTGAAATCGATTGGGAACAAACCTATCACATTGATGAATCGTTTGAATTGTCTTTTGTTTTTATTCGTGCTACTGCTGGAAAAAATAAGGTAGATTCAAGATTCAAAGAGAATTGGAAAGCTTCAAAAGAACGTCAACTCATTCGCGGCGCTTATCATTATTATCGTCCCAACGAAAATTCTATCGAACAAGCCAATAACTTTATCAAAAACGTAAAACTAGAAAAAGGCGATTTGCCGCCTGTTTTAGATATTGAAAAATTACCTAAATCGCAATCAATTGATAGTTTAAAAGTAGGATTACGTCGCTGGTTGAAAAAGGTAGAAAAGCATTATAAAGTCAAGCCCATAATTTATTCCGGAGAAAGTTATTACAATGATTTTTTAAAAAAAGAGTTTTCGGATTATCCGCTTTGGATTGCCAATTATAATTTTTGGCGCAATCATTTAGAAGACGATTGGTTGTTTTGGCAATTCACCGAGAAAGCCCAAATTCAAGGAATTGAAGGTATGGTGGATGTGAATATTTTTAATGGCGATAAGAATAAGTTGTTGTTGAAGTGTATTCGATGATTAAAATTACATATAAAAAAATCCCTCAAATAGATTGAGGGATTTTTTTATTCTTCTTTATTCAAATTCAATTCGCCTTTACCGTGAATGATAGTGGTTTTTGGAGCTTCAAAATCGATTTTAGTTCTTCTTAATTCGAAGTTTTGACCTAGATAAACACGTCTTACTACTTCATCTGACGCTAGTTCCTCAGGTTTTCCGGCTTTCAGAATTCCACCTTCAAACATTAAATAGGTTTTATCCGTAATTGCTAAAGTTTCTTGAACGTTATGGTCCGTAATTAAAATCCCGATATTTTTGTTTTTTAATTGGGCTACAATTCGTTGAATGTCTTCTACCGCTACAGGGTCAACTCCAGCAAAAGGTTCGTCCAAAAGGATAAATTTTGGATCGGTTGCTAAAGCACGTGCAATCTCCGTACGGCGACGTTCTCCTCCTGAAAGCAAATCACCACGGTTGGTTCTGATGTGTTCTAATGCAAATTCTGCAATTAATTCTTCCATTTTAGCTTCTTGTTCAGCTTTAGAAAGCGTTGTTAACTGCAAAACACTCAAAATATTATCTTCAATACTCAATTTTCTAAAAACAGAAGCTTCTTGTGCCAAATAGCCAATCCCGTGTTGGGCACGTTTGTACATTGGGAAATTTGTAATATCCATATCGTCTAAATAGATATTCCCGCTGTTTGGTTTTACTAAACCTACAATCATGTAGAACGAAGTGGTTTTTCCGGCTCCATTTGGACCCAATAAACCCACGATTTCCCCTTGATTTACTTCTACGGAAATCCCTTTAACTACACTTCTTTTTTTATAGGTTTTAACTAAATTTTCTGCTCTTAATTTCATTCTAAGGTTTAAATGTTTAGAAGTTTAATTGTTTAATTGATTTACAAATAAACAAAAAACAAACTGTACTTTTTTAGTTTTAACGTCAATTTTAGAAAACTGTAGACTGCGACCGAGACTGCTTACTGAGCACTTTCTTCTAGCGCTTCCCAAAATTCGTAAGCTCTTCTTAAATGAGGGATTACAATAGTTCCACCAACTAATGTGGCAATTCCCATCGCTTCCATCATCTCTTCTTTGTTTACGCCATTTTTATAAGCTGTTTCTAAATGATATTTGATACAATCATCACAACGTAAAACAGCTGAAGCTACTAATCCAAGTAATTCTTTCGTTTTTACATCTAAAGCACCTTCCATGTAGGCATTGGTGTCTACATTGAAAATTCTTTTGATAACTTTATTGTTGTCTGCTAATAATTTTTCGTTCATTTTAGAACGATAATCATTAAATTCTTTTACTAAATCTGCCATTTTTTATGCTTTTAATTTTTCTTTTTCTTGACTTCTAACTACTAAAACACTTATAAGGATACTTGCTTCATATAATATCATGATTGGAATTGCAACAATAACCTGACTAATAACGTCTGGAGGTGTTATAATTGCTGATAAAATTAAAACAATTACTAAAGTGTATTTTCTGTATTTTCTTAAAAATTCTGGGTTTACCAATCCTATTTTTGTTAAAAAGAAAATAATTATAGGTAATTCAAATAGTAATCCGCTCGCTATTGCAGATGTTTTCATTAAGCTAATATAGGAATCAATATCAATCGAATTATTGATTTCTGGACTCACTATATAACTAGCGAAAAATTGTACCGATAAAGGCGCTATTAAATAGTAACCAAATAAGACACCAATAAAAAACAAAAAGGAAGAAATAATAATGAATGAAACTGCATATTTTTTCTCTTTTTCATACAAAGCTGGACTAATGAATTTCCAAAGTTCCCATAAGAAGAAAGGAAATGCAAAAATGAATCCTACTGTTATTGATGTCCACATGTGCATTGAAAACTGACCTCCCATTTCTCTGTTTTGAATAGGAAGATTTATTTCGGTAACACACATGGTTTCTTCCAAGTTGAATTGTTTGCCTAAATCACAAAAGAATTGATAGGTAATAAAATCTGGGCTTTTTGGACCAAAAATAATTTCATTAAAAATAAAATCGCTGAAGAAAAAAGCCACTACACTGCAAATTAATATTGCAGCTGAAGTTCTAACTAATAACCAACGTAATTCTTCAAGATGATCTAAAAAAGACATCTCTTTTATGTTTTTATCTGCCATTATACGATTCCTTCTTTTAAAATATCGTGTAAGTGTAGTATTCCTTTGTATTCGTTATCGTCAATTACTACTAATTGCGTAATCGAATTGTTTTCTAAAATATTTAATGCTTCAGAAACTAAAATAGTAGAATTGATGTTTTTGGGATTTTTAGTCATGATATCTTGTGCTGTTAAATCGGCAAAAGTATCTCTGTTGTTTAGCATTCTACGGATATCTCCATCCGTTACAATTCCAACTACTGTATTGTTGTCAACTACAGCGGTAACACCCAAACGTTTTTCTGAGATTTCCATGATTACTTTTTTGATAGAAGCATCTGGACTAACCATAGGTTTGTGAGTTGTGTCCAACATATCTTTTACGCGTAATAGAAGTTTTTTACCTAAAGCACCTCCAGGATGATAAACTGCAAAATCTTCACTTTTAAAGTTGCGCATTTCCATTAAGCAAACAGCTAAAGCATCACCAAGAACAAGTTGTGCAGTTGTACTGTTAGTTGGTGCTAAGTTGTTTGGACAAGCTTCATTTTCAACATAAGCGTGTAAAATATAATGTGATTCTTTTCCTAAAAATGAGTTTTTATCAGCTGTCATTCCAATTAAAGTATTACCAAAACGCTTTAATAACGGAGCTAAAACTTTAATTTCAGGACTGTTGCCACTTTTAGAAATACAAATGATAATATCTTCTGGTTGTACCATTCCTAAGTCGCCATGAACTGCTTCAGCTGCATGTAAAAACATTGAAGGTGTTCCTGTAGAATTTAACGTGGCTACAATTTTTTGAGCTATCAAAGCACTCTTGCCAATGCCAGTTACTACTAGTCTTCCTTTGGTATTATAAATTTCTGTAACACTTTTTGCAAAGTCATCATCAAGGTAATTTACAAGATTTGCAATGCTTTTACTTTCGTCAAGTAAAGTCCTTTTTGCGGTAGCTAAAATCGTATCAGTTGTGCTCAAAATTGAAATATTAAAAAATTTGTATGTGTAAAAGAAAATTGTATCTTTATGTTTGCAAATTTAGGTAAAATCATATTAATAGAGAATGAATCCAAACGAAATTGATTTACATAAAGAATTAAAGAAATATTTTGGTTTTAACCAGTTCAAAGGTCTTCAAGAACAGGTTGTTAAAAGTATTATTACAGGAAATAATACTTTTGTTATTATGCCAACAGGTGGAGGAAAGTCGTTATGTTATCAATTACCGGCTTTAGTGCTTGATGGAACTGCAATTGTTGTTTCTCCACTTATTGCCTTAATGAAAAACCAAGTTGATGCTATTCGAAGCTTGAGTTCTGAGTCTGGAATTGCACACGTTTTAAACTCATCTTTAAATAAAACAGAGATTGCTAAAGTAAAAAAAGACATTACTTCAGGAATCACTAAATTGTTATATGTTGCTCCAGAATCGTTAACAAAAGAAGAATATATTGAATTTTTAAATAGCGTAAAATTATCTTTTGTTGCTATTGATGAAGCACACTGTATTTCAGAATGGGGGCATGATTTTCGCCCAGAATATAGAAACTTAAGAAATATTGTTCGTTTATTAGGCGACGTTCCAATGATTGGATTAACCGCTACGGCAACTCCAAAAGTACAAGAAGATATCTTGAAGAATTTGGATATGCCAGATGCAAATACGTTTAAAGCTTCATTTAATCGTCCTAATTTATATTACGAAGTACGTACAAAAACGAAAAATGTTGAATCAGATATTATTCGTTTTATAAAACAACATAAAGGGAAATCGGGAGTAATCTATTGTTTGTCACGTAAAAAAGTAGAAGAAATTGCTCAGGTTTTACAAGTAAACGGAATTAGTGCTGTGCCTTATCATGCAGGTTTAGATGCTAAAACACGCGCTAAACATCAAGATATGTTTTTGATGGAAGATGTTGAGGTTGTAGTGGCAACGATTGCTTTTGGTATGGGAATCGATAAGCCCGATGTTCGTTATGTAATTCATCATGATATTCCAAAATCACTAGAAAGTTATTATCAAGAAACGGGTCGTGCTGGTCGCGATGGAGGAGAAGGACACTGTTTGGCGTACTATTCCTATAAAGATATTGAGAAGCTAGAAAAATTCCTTTCAGGAAAACCAGTTGCCGAACAAGAAATAGGTTTTGCTTTGTTACAAGAAGTGGTTGCTTATGCAGAAACGTCAATGTCGCGTCGTAAGTTTTTGCTACACTATTTTGGTGAAGAATTTGACGATGTAAACGGAGAAGGTGCTGATATGGATGACAACGTTCGTAATCCTAAGAAAAAAGTTGAAGCGCAAGATCAAGTAGTTACCTTGTTAAAAATGGTTCGCGATACCAAACAATTATTCAAGTCAAAAGAAGTTGTTTTGGCATTAGTTGGTAAGGTAAATGCAATTATTAAAGCACAAAAAATAGATACGCAATCTTATTTTGGAAGCGGTTCGGGTTTCGATGAAAAATATTGGATGGCACTTATTCGTCAGGTTTTAGTTGCGGGACTTCTTACAAAAGATATTGAAACCTATGGTGTGTTGAAAATGTCTGAAAAAGGAGAAGCATTTATCAAAAAACCAGAATCGTTTATGATGTCGGAAGATCATGAATACAACGAAGAAGAAGATGAAGCAATTGTAACAGCTGCTAAATCTACAGGAACAGCAGATGAAGCTTTAATGAGTATGTTGCGCGATTTGCGTAAAAAAGAAGCGAAAAAGCTTGGAGTTCCTCCATTTGTTATTTTTCAAGATCCTTCATTAGAAGATATGGCTTTGAAATACCCAATTACTGTTGAAGAGTTAAGTAATGTTCACGGTGTTGGAGAAGGAAAAGCAAAAAAATACGGAAAACCATTTGTTGAGTTAATCAACAGATATGTAGAAGATAACGATATTATTCGTCCTGATGATTTAGTAGTAAAATCTACTGGAGCCAATTCTGGATTGAAGTTGTATATTATTCAAAACGTTGATAGAAAATTAGGTTTAGACGATATTGCTAAAGCTAAAGGTTTGGATATGGATGGTTTGTTGAAAGAAATGGAACAAATTGTGTATTCGGGAACTAAATTGAATATCAATTATTGGATTGACGAAATTTTAGATGAAGATCAACAAGAAGAAATTCACGATTATTTCATGGATTCTGAATCAGATAATATTAAAGATGCTTTGAAAGAATTCGATGGCGATTACGATATCGAAGAATTACGATTGATGCGAATTAAGTTTATTAGCGAAGTAGCAAATTAAGATTAAATAGTAAAATAAAAGAGGCTTTCTTAACCATTGTGTTTTGTCAAGCTGAACTCGTTTCAGCTTCTAAAAATATTTAATTTAAGTATTTTTGATTCCGAAATAAATTCGAAATGACAAACGACTGTTTAGAAAGCCTCTTTCTTTTTTTACACAGAATACTCCTTAAACATATAAATCCAAATGATTCGCGATAGTTTGATATTGATTAAGGTTAAACTCAAAATCACCACTCCAATTATTGGAATAATACGTAAATCAAAAGTTTCTTCAAAAAACGGCATGCAAACGAAATAGGTGATAATTGCTTCAGCAACTCCTAAAGCATAACTTACAAACATAGCTCCAAAGAAAAAACCAGGTTCTTTTTCAAATTTTGTTCCGCAATTGGAGCAATTTTCATGCATTTTTGGAAAACTAAAGCTAAAATGCAACAATCCTTTTTCAAAAATCTTTCCTTTGTTGCAATTGGGACATTTGTTCCCAAACATATTGATAATAGTACTAATCATAATTAATTTATGGTATAAATTTCACCGCGATGTGGTTTTAAAATATCTCTAAATCTAATCATATCTCTCTCTTCTACTACAATAAAAGCGATAGCATGCATTTCGTTGATGATTTCAAAGCCTGTTTTTTCTAGTGTAATTTTCTCTTTTTCTAAGTACTCGTTTAGATGAATATCATGATGTTCCGCTGTTTTGGCGGCGGCTTCTCCTCTAAAATCCCAAATTAGTTTTATTTTTCGCATTTTGTAAGTTTCAAAGTAGCAAAGTTACAAAGTCAAGTTTCAAATTACTATTTTTGCAGCATAATTAACAATGAATACACTATGCCACGCGAATTTCAATTTCAAGTTTCACCCGAAGTAGCCGCAAACGAAAGTTTGTTAGCCCAACATGTAGCGAAGCTATTTCAGGTTAGCCCTAAAGAAATTCAGAAAGTAGTGGTTGTAAAGCGTTCGATTGATGCACGTCAGAAAGCGATAAAAATTAACATTAAAGCGAATGTATTTCTAGTTGGAGAAGCCTATATTGAATCTAAAATTGAATTACCCGATTATCCTAATGTTACCAACAAACAAGAAGTAATTGTGGTTGGTGCAGGTCCGGCTGGATTATTTGCTGCTTTGCAATTAATAGAATTAGGATTAAAACCAATCGTTTTAGAACGCGGAAAAGATGTACGCGGTCGTCGACGTGATTTGAAAGCTATTAATCGTGATGGTATCGTAAACGAAGACTCTAATTATTGTTTTGGAGAGGGTGGAGCAGGAACGTATTCTGACGGAAAATTATATACTCGTTCTAAAAAGCGAGGTGACGTAGACCGAATTCTAGCGCTTTTAGTAGGCTTCGGAGCTACACCTGATATTATGGTGGAAGCACATCCGCACATTGGAACTAATAAATTACCTCAAATCATTCAAGATATTCGCGAGAAAATCATCGCATGTGGCGGACAAGTATTGTTTGAAACTCGTGTGACGGATTTTGTTATCAAAAATAACGAGATGCAAGGTGTTGTACTTCAAAGCGGTGAGGTTATTTCGGCTAACAAAGTCATTTTAGCTACCGGACATTCGGCTCGTGATATTTTTGAATTGTTACATAAAAAAGGGGTTCATATTGAAGCGAAACCTTTTGCTTTAGGTGTTCGTGCAGAACATCCTCAAGAATTAATTGATCAAATTCAATATTCATGCGATTTTAGAGGTGATTATTTGCCGCCTGCACCGTATTCAATTGTAAAACAAGTGAATGGTCGTGGTATGTATTCGTTTTGTATGTGTCCAGGTGGTGTAATTGCACCTTGTGCAACGGCTCCAGGTGAAGTAGTTACCAACGGATGGTCACCTTCAAAACGCGATCAAGCTACAGCCAATTCGGGAATTGTGGTGGAATTAAAATTAGAAGATTTCAAACCGTTTCAAAAATTCGGACCGCTAGCGGGAATGGAATTTCAAAAAGCTATCGAGCAAAAAGCATGGCATTTAGCGGGTTCAACCCAAAAAGTTCCAGCACAACGAATGGTTGATTTTACGCAAAATAAAGTTTCGAAGGATATCCCAAAAACCTCATATGTTCCCGGAACTACTTCGGTTGAATTAGGACAAGTTTTCCCTGGATTTTTAACTCAAATCATGCGAGAGGGTTTTGTGCAGTTCGGAAAATCCATGCGTGGTTACATGACAAATGAAGCCATTTTACATGCTCCAGAGAGTAGAACTTCATCTCCAGTTAGAATTCCAAGAGATAATTATTCATTGGAACACGTTCAAATTAAAGGCTTGTATCCTTGTGGAGAAGGTGCTGGTTATGCTGGTGGTATTATTTCTGCAGCAATTGATGGAGAAAAATGTGCTTTGAAAATTGCTGAGAGTTTAGGGGAATAAAAAATCACAGCTCTCACTGTGATTTTAATTTTGAAACGAAAAAAATGGTATTTAGAAATTCGTTCCGTTTGGTTGGTAAACATATTTAAAGGTAAAATATCTTGTCAACGAAGTCGCATCTGGATTTGCTGGAGCATCTTTGTAATAGCTAATAATTTCCATTTTTACATATTTTCCATCATGTGTTTTTACAACAAATACTTTTCCTGCAATTGGAGTAACTATGTTTGTTGCTCCGTCATAATTGTACCAACCATTTCCGCTTCCAGTTGGAATCGCGTAAGTACTTGCGCCATCTTGATTAAAAGTGGAAACATTTGGAATTGTAGTAACAGCATCTAAAGTATTTGAAACAATACTTACAGCTCCATTTCCTGTGCGAGTTGGCTCATCTGTAATTCCAATCGCAGTTCCACCATTTACAATAATTGTTGTGCCACGAAATGCAATATCCCATGAATCGTTTGTTACAATTGCGTTTTGAGAAAAACTAAATTTTGTAAATTCACCTCCAACTGGTGCACCCATTCCGCCAGTTTGTGGTGCATATAAATTTGAGAATGTTTTAGTTTCTAAAGTTGCTGTTCCAGATGTGTTATCATCGTCATTAGAGCAAGAGGTAAAGAAACTAAATACTGAAAGTAGTAAAACCGATTTGAAAAAATTTGATTTGATCATAATTATAAAATTTATTGATTAATTGTTTTTTAAAATTGATATTGGATTCTGGTATATAATTGTCTTCCTGATACATTTGGAATATTATTTTCATCTTTATAATCAAACAGATTGTTTACTCCAAATTGAACGGAAAAACGATATTTAAAATCTTTATTTATTGTCAGATTTGTTAAAAAATATCCCTTAACAAAATCGTCGTATTTATCTAAAATAGCATTGTTGTTAGAGTCGAAAATTCCGTATTTACTTCTGTAAAAAACTCGAGCATTAATTGATGTTTCAATTGATGGTATTAGATAATTTAGTTTAATATTTGCGGTATGTTTTGAACGATTGTATAGTCCAAAATAGTCACTAGGTTTAAGTCTAAAAGAGGATAATGTTATCGGATCTCTTGCGAAAATTTCGCCTCGTTCAATTTTATCTACAATGGTTTGGTCTTTAGCAATTAAGTATTGGTAACCTGAACTGATTGAAAAATTGGAATTAATTTTATATGTTCCGTTTAATTCTAAACCATAAGTGAAAATTTTGTCAATATTGAAATAAGAAAAAACATTTTGACCGTTTGTTCTTTGTGCAATTGCTCTTGTGTCAATTAAATTTTCTATGGTATTGTAGAAAAAATTATAATCAACAGAAAGCTTATTCTTTTTATAATATCCACCAAAATTGATGTTTATAGAACTTTCTGGTTTAAGTGGGTTTGAAAAATCATAACCGTTTGTAAATAATATTTGCCCTTGACTTTGTAATTCAGCAAGCTTTTCGGCTGCTACATTGTAGCCTAAAACAGTGTAACCCACAGATGAATTGGTAAAATCAAAATACAATTGGCGTAAATCGGGTGCTTTATAACCGTATCCAAGAGAGGTTTTTAAAGAAAGATTATCATTCCATTTATAATTTAACCCAATTTTTGGACTAAATTGTGATTGATATTGGTGATGGTTGTCATAACGAAAACCAACCAATACATTCCATTTTTCTTTTAAGAACCATTCGAATTGACCAAATAAATACTCAGAATTTAAGTTTGCTTTTTCTTCGAAATAGGTTCTTTCTAGCGTTTCATAATTCACACCAATTCCGGTTGTAAGTGTATTTTTACCTAATTTATAATGTGAACGAATTTCAGGTCTATAAAACCATTGGTTAAAATTACTTTCATCAAACAATTGATTGTTTTCGTCATTTAAATATTCATCTGCTTCATAGTTAGTTGCATATAAATCATAAACTAATTTGAAGTTATCAGAAACGGCATGATTTAATAAAATAGAATTGTTCCATTCATTAATTTTACTTTTTCCTCTGAATTTATCAGTTCCAACTTCTGATTTATAGTCTTGGTTTTGATTGTAAATTCTCGAGTTTAATAGCAAATTCACTTTGTCAGAAAAATTAATTTTTACTTTTGGTTGAATAGTAAAATTTGAATAGGGTTCAACTGTTTGAACAAAGTTACTTTCCGAAAGATTATAACCATTCGTTTTAAAGTAATTTCCAAACAATTCAAATCCGATTTTTTTCTTGCCAAATTCAAACGAAGTTGAAATATCATGTGTATTAAATGTAGCCAACTTGTAATTGATATTGCCTTTTAATTGTTCTTTAGTTGTTGTTTTTTTTGTGATAATATTTACAACTCCAGCTAATGCTTCAGAACCATATAAACTTGAGGAAGCACCTTTGACAATTTCAATTTTTTCGATATTGTTAACCGAAATTCTACTTAAATCTAAAGTTCCTGCACTTCTTCCAAAAAGAGGTTGACCATCAATTAAAACCATAACATAGGCCGCATCTAGACCTTGCATTTGAATACCTTCGCCACCGCCAAAATCAGGTACAGTAATTAAACCCGTTTGCTCTTGAATAATTTCATTCAAACGACTTAATCCTGACTTGCGAATGCTTTCGCCTGTGATAATTTGTGTTGGCAAAGGTAATGTTGCAACGCTTCTTTCAGTTCTTGTTCCTGTTACAATAACTTCTTTAAGATGACTCGTTTTTAAAGAATCAGTCTCTACTTGAGCTACCAATAATAGACTACAAAAATTAAAAAATAGTATGCCTATGTATTTTTTAAATTGCATTATTTTGAAACTATAAAACTGTCAATTACTGTATTGATTTCTTCTTGGCTTGCGTCTGCTTTTAATTTGCTTAAGTGCATATATAAAGGCTTTCCATCAATATCGCTTTTTAGTTTAATGTCTTTGTTTTTTGCAAATTCTGCATCCCATTTTGTGCGAACTTTTTTCCAAAATTCTTGGTTGGCTACCCACCATTTTTGAGCTGCTTCACATTTTGAATCATCAACTTTTGTATAAGTATTATGACCTTTTTCTTGCGCTAAAACATAGTCATTACCTTTTTCGTCTCTAATGATTTTATCGTTATCTTGGTCGTGAATCCATCCATCCTTGATGATTTCGTGAACATTAGTTCTTTTAGTAATGTTATAATCACTTCTTTGCGTATACTCTCTTCTTGGAAGTGGTGCGTTTGTAGTGTTTTCCCAATAGTGACGACCATCTGCATGAATCCATGATGCGCTACCTTCATACCTTGGCTTATCATCAACTTCATACACCTTTTGTGTCCATTGACCTTTTACTTTATCTTTTGGAAGTGATTTAAATTTCCAATCTTCAAAACCGTTGTAGTCATATAATTTGGTGTTTTCAAATAACCAATCTTGTCTCCAATGCTTTACTATATGACCTTTTCCAACAATTAATAAATGCTGAATTGAAATTTTATCAGTACCATCTTCAATTAATTGAGCCCATTCTAAAGCGGTTTCATGCTTTACTTTTGATGCTTTGTAATTTGCAGAATCTTTAGGGTAGTTAAACGTTTCTGCAAAATTGAATTTGATTTCATAGCAACCACACATTGCTTTAATTGATTTAACATCTTCAGTTTTTTGTGCATAAGTTGAAACTGATAAAAACAAAATAGCAAGTAATAAATAGTTCTTCATTTTTTTGTATTTTAAATTAGACTAATTCTAAACAATGCAAATTTAAAAAACTATTTAGAATAAATCCAAATAATAAAGACATTATTTTTAATTATTCTAAATAGTGAATTGATTTATAATGTGATATGATTATTAAAGAATCAATTTTTTAGTAGGAACAAAAAAATCACAGCTTGCACTGTGATTTAAAGAAATTTGGGATAAAAAGGGGGGAAATTATATTTTTTTAACGTTTACAGCATTCATGCCTTTAGCGCCTTTTTCTAAATCGTACGTTACTAAGTTACCTTCTTTAACTTTATCCACTAAGCCACTGATGTGAACAAAGTATTTTTCTCCAGTTTCTACTTCTTTAATAAAACCAAATCCTTTTGATTCGTTAAAGAAATCGATAGTTCCTCTTCTTTCTGCTGGTGCCTCATCGGATTCAGTTCTTCTTGAAACGCCAATTTCGATACTCTCAACATCAATTTCAATTCTTCTTGAAGGGTCTGGAGGAGTGTTTGTTAAGTGCCCGTTTTCGTCTACATAGACATATAAATCCTCTCCTGATAATTTTGGATTGGCTTTACGAGCTTCTTTTTTTTCTTGTTTTTCTTTTCTTTTTTGTGCTCTTAGTTTTTCTTGTTCTCTTTTGTTGAAGGTTTCTTGCGGTCTTGCCATTAAATTTAATAATTTTAATTAGTATTTTTTAAAAGTAAACGGATAAAAACACACAAGCGAAATAAACAAGAAATTTATAAAGTACTTTTATTCAAAGTATTGCGAGAAGAAATTCATATCATTACTAATGGTGCAAAGATAGTGAAAAAAGTGTTCCAATTGTAAAAAAGCACAATTTAATACATGATTTGGGTTTCGAAGAAACTTTATTCAACACACGTTAAACTTATCACAAACTCAAAAACGAGTATTTAATCCTATCTTTTTTCGTATTTTTGACAAGCATTATAACCTATATGATAGAAGAACAAGTAATTTTAGTCAACGAGCAAGATGAGCCTATTGGGCTTATGAATAAGATGGAAGCACATGAAAAAGCGGTTTTGCACAGAGCTTTCTCAGTGTTTATTTTGAATGATAAAAACGAAGTGATGTTGCAACAACGCGCCCATCACAAATACCATTCTCCTCTTTTGTGGACTAATACATGTTGTAGTCATCAACGCGCTGGTGAAACTAACATCCAAGCTGGAAAACGACGCCTGTTTGAAGAAATGGGTTTTCAAACAGAATTAAAAGAGTTGTTTCATTTCATTTACAAAGCCCCTTTTGATAACGGTTTAACCGAACACGAATTAGATCATGTAATGATTGGTTATTACAATGGAGAGCCTGTTATTAATGAGGATGAAGTAGAAAGCTGGAAATGGATGACTATTGAAGCTATAAAAGGAGATATGGTTGTTAATCCGGATGCTTATACTGTTTGGTTTAAAATCATATTTGATGAGTTTTATCATTATCTAGAAGATCATAAATTGTAAAATTCATTTAGGGAACACAGATTGAAGAAATAAGAGAAATTTTAAAAATCTTATTTCTTAAAAATTAAAATTATATTCTGAATTCAAATTTCTAAATTCTAAATTGCCATGAGAGTAACTGTTTCAAGAAAAGCCCATTTTAATGCTGCGCATCGTTTGTATCGCAAGGATTGGTCTATGGAAAAAAATCAGGAAGTTTTTGGAAAATGTAACAATCCTAACTTTCATGGGCACAACTACGAACTGATTGTTTCGGTAACAGGTGAAGTGGATAAGGAAACAGGTTATGTGATTGATACTAAAATCTTATCCGATTTAATTAAAGAACATATTGAAGAAGCATTTGATCATAAAAATTTAAACGAAGATGTTCCAGAATTCCAAGATTTGAATCCAACAGCGGAACATATCGCTTATATTATCTGGAACAAACTTCGCGTTTTGATTGCTGCTGATAAAGAGTTGGAAATTACTTTATACGAAACACCTAGAAATTTTGTAACTTATAAAGGAAACTAATTATGGCGATTCAAATAGGAGATAAATTACCAAGTTTTAAAGCTACTAAGCAGGATGGAACTGCTTTTGATAGTCATGAAATTCATCAGAAACCTGTTGTGATTTACTTCTATCCAAAGGATTTTACACCAGGCTGTACTACTCAAGCTTGCAATTTTAGAGATGCTTATCAAGATTTTCAAGATTTAGGCGCTGAAGTGATTGGTGTAAGTGGTGATTCAGCTACTTCTCATCAGAATTTTCAACAGAAATATAAATTGCCTTTTATTTTGCTATCAGATTCAGATAGAAAACTACGACGCTTATTTGGAGTTCCAACAGCACTTTTTGGGTTGTTGCCTGGACGTGTAACGTATGTTTTTGATGCTAAGGGTTATTGTATTTATATTTTTGATAGTATGAGTGCGAAAAATCATATTGAAAGAGCTTTGAAAGCGATTCAAAAGGTAAAATAAAAAATCTGTTTTACACCCCTAAAGTCCCCTTAAGGGGACAATACTTTCTTACTATCTTATCTTCATACTATTTTTCAGATTAAAGTTTTAAAAAATATCATTATTTCTGAATTTTCATTACGCTTTATTGCTTTACAATTTCCATCTCTAGCATATTTTAATTGTTTTTCGCATCTTTGCACTTCACTATTTGACTATGAAGTTTTATCCATTAACGTTTACACCAATACTTAAAGACCGCATTTGGGGCGGAACCAAGTTGAAAACTTATCTCAACAAACCTATAGTTTCTGAAACTACGGGCGAGAGTTGGGAAATTTCAACTGTTCCTAGTGATATTAGTGTGGTTGCTACTGGTGTTTTAAAAGGGAAGAACATTAATGAAATTATCGATTTATATCCCGAAGAAATTTTAGGAAAATCGGTCATTAGTCGTTTTGGAAAACAATTTCCTTTACTTTTTAAATTTATTGATGCTAAGGAGGATTTATCCATTCAATTACATCCCAATGATACTTTAGCTAAAGAACGCCATAATTCTTTCGGGAAAACTGAAATGTGGTATGTGATGCAAGCAGATGAATCAGCACGTTTGGTTGTTGGATTTAAAAAAGATTCCAATAAGGAAGAATATTTAGCGTATTTAGAAAATAAAAATCTAATTGATTTGCTAAATGAATATCCCGTTTCAAAAGGTGATGTTTTCTTTTTGGAAACCGGAACGATTCATGCCATTGGAGCAGGGGTAGTAGTGGCAGAAATTCAGCAGACTAGTGATGTTACGTATCGTATTTACGATTGGGATAGAGTAGATGCTAATGGAAATGGAAGAGAATTGCATACAGAATTAGCTTTAGATGCTATAAATTACCAAACAACACCTTCTAAAATTGACTACAAAGAAGAAGTAAATAAAAGTGCAGGTGTAGTAAATTGCCCCTACTTTGTTACGAATATCATTGCCTTACAAGAAACTTATATTTGGAAAAAAGTCAAAGAAGCTTTCACGGTTTTCATGTGTACGAATGGTCAATTTGAAATGATAGTGAATGGAGAGATTCAAAGATATCGCATGGGTGATACGA
Organism: Flavobacterium channae; assembly: GCF_021172165.1. Lineage (NCBI taxonomy): Bacteria > Pseudomonadati > Bacteroidota > Flavobacteriia > Flavobacteriales > Flavobacteriaceae > Flavobacterium > Flavobacterium channae. The sequence goes on from NZ_CP089096.1 coordinate 692,000, forward strand.
TTTTGATTCCGGCTTGTATAGAAAATCTAACTTTGAGAGGAAAGGCTACTTTGTTAGAAATTTCGATATAATGTATTGAGAACAAAATATATTATGTAATTTTGCTTCAAATTTTAAATTTATACAAAATGGCAAGCGTTAAAAACTTGAAAAAAGAAATCAACTATGTTTTAGGGGATATTGTAAACATCGTTTACATTTGGGAAATGTCTACAGCTGGAAAACCAACTGAAGCATCTGATAAATTAGTTGATGAAATCTACGAAACTTTTGATACTTTAATGACTAGAGCAAATCAAAAAGACGTTGAAAACAAAAAAGCGCATTTTAAACAAATCCGTAAGGATTACGAAGCGGCTGCAAATCAATTTGTTGCGAAAATAAACGAATTAAACTAAAAAATTGCGATAAAAAAGTGCATATTTTTTTTGGAAATTTAATTTTCAGAAGTATATTTGCACCGCAATAGAGTTGCCGGTGTAGCTCAGCTGGCTAGAGCAGCTGATTTGTAATCAGCAGGTCGTGGGTTCGAGTCCCTCCATCGGCTCTAAAGAAGAAACCATCACAGTAATGTGGTGGTTTTTTTGTTTTATACCATTTTGAGTTTATTTCAGAATTTTTAAATGCTAGTGCAAGTGTCACGCTTGTGCACACAAAGTATAAAAAGATTTTTAAATGTTTGAAATATGCTGTCACAAGCAAGATGCTTCCGCTAACGACGTCTTAATCGTTGAAATTTTTATTTATTTGATAAGGGTTTAATACTTCTTAGTAAGTATTTTTGTAGTAGATATTAATAAAAGAACTTAAATATGATTTTAGAATTTAGTTTTGACAAACGACCTTCGGTAGAACAAATAATTGATCTATATGATAAAGCTGGTTTACCAAGACCAACAAATGATAAAGATAGAATTCAAAAAATGTATGATAGTTCAAATTTAATAGTTACTGCTTGGGATAAAAACGTATTGGTAGGAGTTGCACGTTCAATTACAGATTGGGTTTGGAGCTGTTATCTGGCCGATCTTGCTGTTCATCCAGATTATAAAAAAGGGGGAATTGGGAAAAAACTTGTTTATTTGACAAAAGAAAAATTAGGAGAAGAATCAATGATACTTTTGCTTTCAGTTCCAACAGCAATGGAATATTACCCGAAAATAGGGATGAAGAAAGAAGAAAGAGCTTTTTCGATACTAAGGACAAAATAATATTACGAATTATTTTACCTCTAACACGTTTTTATTCTTTTGTTTGATAGTTTTTTTGTTGTTCTTATAACGACTTAATTATTACTTTAACGTTATTGTTAATAGCAATGGTTCATTAACAGATATAAAAAAACCACAACTTTTAGTGTGTGGTTCCTTATGTTTTTACTTTATTATTTTTCAATCGCTTTTCTTTCTTTAATATATTCATTCAGCATTTTTCCATATTTTGATTTTGCAACTTCTGGCGTCATACTTTTTTGAATAGTGTCTAAATAAGCCGTATTGATATCGGCAATTTCTGAAAGTGCTAAATAAGGCGCAATTTCTTTGTCTCCATTTGTTACTGCAAAATGAGCAGTGTAACGATATTTTCTAGTTAATAAGTTTTTATAGGCTTTTTCAATGCTATCTGTTGTGGTTGGGTTTGGTTTTAATTCGTTTTTTAAACGTTTTGCCATTATGGCTAAGTTTTGATCTCTGAATTTACTGTTTAAACTATCAAACTTTACCCATAAATCATGATTCTTTGAACCTGTAACTTTGGCATCAGAAAAAAAGTGTTTTAAAGTTGTTTCTATATGAATATTTCCTGGTTCAGCAAAAAAAGGTAAATTATCGTCTATTGATTTAGTTTGTCCACGGTCTAATATTAAGTATAGCATTTCTGGACTTTCTAACTTGATGTGGCTTTCAAACTTTGAATCGCCATTAATATTTATGCTATCTAATGTAATTAATACAGAATCTTGTAATCTTTGCAAATATAACTTTCCTTGACTTAATCCTTTTACATTACCCGTGATGTGGACATTTGCATCTGTAGCTCCTTCTTTGTTACAAGCCATTAATGTGATAACGGCAATTATGGCTAAAACTATCTTTTTACTCATGATATTATTTGTTGTATTTTGAATTTCGTGAATCTTCGATTTCATTGTGAATTTTAATTTGTGTTCGCAAAGTAAATAAAAAAATCCTCAAAATACTAAGTACTTTGAGGATTTTCAAGTGCAATGTCAATTGCAAAATTCAATTTCAAATTTTAACCTCTTAACCAAGCTTCACGAACTGCTTTTTTAGTATTGTCAGTAGATTGGTAGCCGTCTTGTTTTTCTTTTGGCATTACTACTTTTCCTTTTACAGTTTGTTCTTTACCATCTCTTTTGATTTTAACTGAAATAGCATCGCCATCTTTCCAAGTCATGCTTGCCATAATTAAATCGTAGATGTTGTCTAAATTGTAATTTTTGTCGTTAAAAGCTAAAAGTGTATCATTATTTTTTAAACCTAAGGTTTTCATAAATACATTTAATTCGATTTCAGGTAAAATCATGATTTCTTTTGTGCTTGGATTTACGGTAATATAAGGCTCTCTTTGACCTTTTAAAAATGGATTTCCTGCTACTTCGATAGATGCTTCAGTAACTCCCATTTTAGCAAAATATTTTTCGTAAGGAATAGGAGTTTCACCTGCAACGTGGTTTTTTAAGAATTCTCCAACAGCAGGATAAGTTAATGCTGTGATTTTTGCAAATAACTCGTCGTCTTTAAAGGCTTTTGTAGTTCCGTATTCTTTAGATAATTCTTGCATTAGGTTTAAAATTCCTTTTTGACCATTGCTATTTTCTCTAATTAAAATATCGACACACATCGCAATTAAAGCTCCTTTTTGATATACGTTTAAGTATTGGTCTTTGTAAGGTGGATTCAATACGTTTTTACTCATTTTTGTAAAACTCATATTGTCATTCATTTGGCGTGATTGTGCAATTTTGCCAGCCATTCTTTCAAAAAATTCTTTTTCATCAATTAAGCCTTGATTTACTTGAAATAAGTTTGCAAAATATTCGGTAACACCTTCATACATCCATAAATGTTCTGACATTTGTGGGTTATTGAAGTCAAAATATTGAATTTCTGTTGAATGGATTGTTAAAGGGGTTACAATGTGGAAGAACTCATGAGAAACCACGTCTTTTAATTGTTCTTGTAGCATTTCTAATCCCATCATTTCTGGCATTACTACCGTTGTTGATGTTGGGTGCTCTAACGCTCCAAACCCTTTTGCATCTTTAGCTGCCATGTCTGACAAGTACAATAAGATGGCATATTTTTTTGTTGAGTTAATTGGTCCCAAGAAGCGTTTTTGCGCTTTCATCATCGTTTCCATATTTGGAGTAATTTGTTCTGCCGTATATTTTCCTGTTGGAGAATACACGCTGATGATAATTTCCATATCATCCACCATAAACGAGGTAAAATCCGGTTTTGAATACATGATTGGCATTTCTACCAAACTTGCATACTTAGGCATTAAAAATACGTCCGAAGTTGCACTTGCATCAGCATCGGTCATAGCCGAAACTCCCATTAAAGTTTCAGGATGCGTAACGGTTAATTTATATGGTGTTTCTTCCTTTCCTTTGAAGTAACCAATGAATCCGTGCGTATTCAACATAAAGTTAACTCCAGCATTTATATTGGTTCCAGCAGGTGAGAATACGTCTTCGCTTTCTCCAAAGCCAGCACCACCTTCCGTATCAAATGTATCATTCACTAAATATGTGATTTTTGACAATTTAGTTGCGTTTGAAATAGAATATGAATTTTCATCGATTTTAGCTACTTTAATTGGATTTCCTTTTGCGTCAAAAGCCTTAACGTTTTCGATAAAACGGCCATAATCGTCTTCAGAATAGGTTCCTGGAACTGTTTTTGGGAAATGGAAAGTAACCGTTTCGCTTGTAAAAGTTGGAGGTGTAACGGTAACCATTACTTTATCATCTTTTACATTAATTAAATCAATAGTAACTGCTACATCATTTTGTTGCGTTGTTGTTTGAGTTGGGCTACAACTCCATAAAAATCCCACAAAAGCTAGGGAAAGAATTATTTTTTTCATTTTATCAATATTGTATTGATAATAAGTAGATAAAATGGTTGAATTGTTACAATTAACGTTTAGAAATTTTATTTCCAGTGATTTGTCTTTGCAGTTTGCATTTGAATCGATTTATACCATTTGTGCGAAGTTTGGCATGCTTGGTTGCTCTTCCTTGAACACGTTCTCTCCACATTTTAAAACTAGATGGTTTCATTTCACTGCGCATAATTTCTATAGTTTGTTGTTCGGAGATGCCAAACTGAAAAGTGATGGCTTCGAAAGGCGTTCTGTCTTCCCAAGCCATCTCAATGATGCGATCGATTTGCGATTCAGTGAATTGTTTCTTTATCATGAAACAAATTTCTGTATAAAATAAAAAAACTCTTGTTGAACAAGAGTTAAATTTTTAATCGAATTTATTTTTAAAGTAGTATTTACTATCTAAATCATCATCTTCCAAATCATTAAATTTCATAGGTTTTGGTTTCGGTTTATTAGCCGTAACTTTCTTTTTCCATAGTTCAAAATTGTCTTTGGATAAACGTTTACGCATCAATTCGGTTACATCGTTTTCAGATACCCCAAATTCCTCTTTTAATACTTCAAAAGGTTTTTTTTCCTCTTGAGCCATGGCAACAACTCTATCTAATGTTTCGTTGTCGAATTCTGAGATTTTCTTCTTTTTCATCAGATGAATACTATTTCTTTCTTTTTTAATTGGTTAATAATTCAATATTAGTAAAAAAATAAATTCAAAAAATGTGCCAATCGTTTTTTTGGAATTTTTTATATTAATTCAGGAAATGTTTTATTTTTTTGAAAAAAAATTACAAAATGCTTCTAAAAGTTAAATTTATTCTATTGTTTTTGGATTTCGTTTCTTTTGGTATTTGATGCTTGTAATGAATTTGGCTGCCTTCTTTCATCAATAACAAACTACCGTGGTTCAAATTTAAAGTCATTTTTGCTTCTGGATTTGTGTTGTGTTTTAGTTGGAATCTTCTTACTTCACCAAAACTAACAGATGCAATTATGGGATTTCTTCCTAATTCTTTTTCATTATCGGCATGCCAACCATTGCTATCTTTTTCATTTCGGTACAAATTTGCTAGAACTGTTGTGAAGTTTTTTTCTGCTGTTTGTTCGATTTTATCTTTGATAAAAATTAATGTTGAATTCCATGGGTTTGGTTGCATGGTTATTCCTGAATACGAATACGGTTTTCCTTCATTTCCAAATAAGCATGTAAGACGAGGTTGAGCAATCTTCTTTCCAAAGATGGTAATGTCATCCTGTTGCCAAGGTGTTTCGGTTAGTATTTTTTCAAGTAATAAATCGGCTTCTTCTTTATCAAAGAAATTTGGATAAAATTCAAAAACCGCATCGGGTAGTGGTAATACTATTTTTTCTTTTGGAAATAAATCGAGCATAAAAAAAGCGATGAATAACATCGCTAATTTAAGATTTTATAATGATAATTATTTGTTGTCTTGTAGTAAGTTTTTATAAATGTAACCTCCTATTATCGCTCCGGCAATTGGTGCTACCCAAAACAACCATAATTGTGTTAATGATTCACCTTGAACAAATAATGCCTGAGATGTTGAACGTGCCGGATTTACAGAAGTATTGGTTATCGGAATACTAATTAAGTGAATTAAAGTTAATCCTAATCCAATAGCAATTCCAGCAAACTTACCATTGGCAAATTTATCGGTTGCACCTAAAATTATTAAAAGGAAAAACATTGTAAGAAGAAATTCTGTTAGAAAAGCGGCAAGCATACTATAACCTCTTCCGTTATAAACTTCAGATTTATAAAAATTTGTAGCAAATGCTCCGGCTCCTTCAGATGAGAATGCTCCAGCTCCGTTTAAGATAACGTATAATGCAGCTGCAGCTGCTGTAGCCCCTAAAAGTTGCGAAACAATGTATGGAACTATTTCTTTTTGATGGAATCTTCCACTGGCCCATAACCCTAAAGTTACCGCAGGATTAAAGTGACCTCCAGAGATGTGTCCCACAGCATAAGCCATTGTTAATACCGTTAGACCAAAAGCTAAAGCTACTCCAAGTAGTCCAATTCCTATGTCTGGAACTCCAACTGCAAAAACTGCTGCTCCACAACCTCCAAATACTAACCAAAAGGTTCCGAAAAACTCGGCAAATAATTTTCTCATAGTTAAATAGTTTTATTTACAATTTCTTGTAATGGTTATTTAACTAAGTTAGTGAAAAAAGAAGTGTTTTTAAATTGTTGATAATAAATTTGTTAACAGAGAAGTTGAAATTACTTTTTTCTCTTAAACTGTATGTTCATAATGACAATTGCTAAAATTATTAACACAATTCCAATCCATTGTAAAAGGATCACTTGTTCATTTAAAAGGAAAAAAGCCATTAATACAGAAACTGGTAATTCTAATGAAGATACAATACTTCCTAGTCCAATTCCAGTATGAGGGAAACCTGCATTTAACAACATTGGAGGAATGATTGTTCCAAATAAAGCCAATACAATTCCCCATTTTGCAAAAATTTCAAAGTTAAATGGTGTAGTTTGAGTAAAAAGACTAAATCCGAAAACAATTACGGCTCCACCTAAAAGCATGTACAAACTTCTTTGTGCAGACGAAATTCCTAATGCTACTTTATTTGCTGTAAACATGGTTGTTGTAAATGAAGTGGCTGCTAATAATCCCCAAAATAATCCGTTTGCCCAGTTGATATTTGGGTCGTTAAAATTAATTTTGAAAATATTGATAGCCAAAGCTGTTCCGATTAAAACGATGAATACTGCAGCGATTTTTTGAGCAGATGGGGCTTTTTTATCTAAAAACCATTCTAATAAAACGCCCATCCAAACGGTTTGCATTAATAAAACGATTCCAATAGAAACAGGAATATATTTAACAGCCAAATAATAGAAAACACTCGTCATTCCTAATGAAGTTCCTGCTAACATTAAATGGAAAATATTTTTTGGCGAAGCTTTTACAGCCGTATTTTTGTTCTTAGTTCTTTGAAATAAATTAATAATTAAAATACCAATTATTCCATAAATGAATTGAGATGAAGTAACTTCAGCTGTGGTAAACTCTTCTTTATAAGCCAATTTTACAAAAGTAGCTAGCATTCCATAACTTGTTGCTCCTAATGCTACTAAGAAAACTCCTTTGATGATATTGTTGTTTGACATGATCGTTATTTTTTTAAGGGGCGCAAAGATAGGGAAAAAGAAATGAGTGAAAAGACAACAGAAAAAAGAATTTTTATAAGGTGTTAATTTTAGTAAGAATTTAACATAGCTTTTTTAAATAAAAAATGAAAACTAGAGTTATATCATTGTAATCCCTTTTCTATGAAACACTTTTTACTCTTAATTGCGGTTTGTTTTTTATGTTGTAATAATTCTGAAGTTTCAACTTTACCAATTAAAGATTATAAAGATTTACACAAAGATGCTTTGGCTTTTTGTAAAAAAGAAGGATTTAATGAATCGTATTATTTTTTAGTGGATTTGAATATTCATTCGGGTAAGAATCGATTTTTTATTTACGATTTTGAAAAAGGAACTGTAATTGACAAGAACTTAGTAACACATGGAAGCTGCGATCAGTTTGAAGATAATCCTGAAAAATGGGAGAAAGCAAAATTTGACAATCGAGTAGATAGTCATTGTTCTATGAAAGGGAAATATAAAATAGGAAGTAGAGATTATAGTTCTTGGGGAATTAATGTAAAATATTGGTTGCACGGATTGGAAACATCAAATAAAAATGCTGTTAAAAGAGTAGTGGTGTTGCATTCATGGTCGCAAGTAAAGAATAAAGAAGTGTATCCGAAATTTAGTCCTCTGAGCTGGGGTTGTCCTGCAGTTTCCAATGAGTTTATGGAAAAATTAGATGAACGTTTACAAAATTCTGAAAAGCCTGTTTTGTTATGGATAGTAGAATAAAAAAAGCCACAAACTGTGGCTTTTTTTATTTGTTTTACTTTGTGTTTAGTTTAAAACAATATCGTAAACTACTCCGTTAGAGTGTGTGTAAGTTGCATAATAATCGCAAGTATTATCGCCATAATCTAAAATTCCATCTAAAACATTTCCTTGTAAATCTAATTGTCCTTGAGAAATGTGTGGACAAGCATATTTTTTAATTAAAGGTTGCACAACAGTAGCCGTTAATGTAGAATTACCGTTTTTAGTAATAGTGTGATTTCCAGTTGTAACTTCATAAATATTATCAAGTAATGCAATTGTATTAACACCCGCAATTTGTTTTACAGTTCTTGTTCCAGAGTGTGTGTAAACAACTCCTGAAGTTGTAGTTGTTTTTCCGTTAGTAACAGTTCTGTTCCATTGTGGAGTGTTTGCATCAGTTGTTGTGTTTTGATATACAATAGTTCCTTCAACTTTTCTGCTGTTGATGTAATAGTTATTTCCTCTAACAATTGTAGTAACACTTCCTGTATTCATAATATAATCTGAAATAGTTACCGTTATAATTCCAGATCTCATAATACCATTTGAAATACATCCTGTTCCAAAATCAACAGTAAATGTTTTAGGAAATACTCCTGGTGTTGCATTGTCAACTGTTACTGTAGCACATGATGATAATTCTGAATTTGATGAAGCTCTATTTGAAAATGAAGAATTATCGCTAGCTGCTTCAATTCCTGAATTAAAATCAACTTCGTTGCTAAATTCAATTTCGGCATAAGCGTTGACCAATTCACGATCTACAACAATATCTTCTTTGCTGCAAGAAATTAAACTTAAAAATAAAAGGCCAATACTGTAAAAATGTAACTTTTTCATAAGCTTGTTTTTTGGGGATTTAAATCTTAGACCAAGTTAGTTAAAAAAAGTTTAATTAGTTAAAATGATTACTCTATATCTTCTGTTAAATCTTTTAAATGCACACGTAAAGCGTTAACTGAAATACTAATTTCCCAAAAAGAAATACCTAATGAGATTAATAAACTAAATAAACTAGTTCCGAAAAGATAAATCCCCACAGATTCATGTCCTACATAAAGTAGTAACATTGCAAAAACAGATAAGAATAAACACATTACACCAAATAGTTGCATATAGCGAATTAGAGTTAGTCTTAAGTTTAAATTCTTAATTTCTAATAAAATACTTTTATTATGATTGTCGTCATAATTTTTTTTCAAGCTTCTAACGATTTGAGCAATTGTTAAGAAGCGATTGGTATAAGCTAAAAGTATAAGTGAAGTAGCAGAGAACAATAATGCTGGAGTTTCTAATGAAAGTGTCATAATTAGTTATAACTTAAGTTGATATTGATAAATTCTACTAAAACCATTGTTGAATTTAGTAATCTCTTTTTCAAATTCTGATAGATTGTTAAACTTTGATTCCGAAGTTTCAAATCGTTTGCTAGTAAAATAGAGTGTTTTTGTGTTTTCGTCATAAAATGGACAATAATCCATTTGTTTAGAGTTGATTGTTTCTCCAAGATTTTTCGACTCTTCCCAATTTCCTTTATTGTTTTTGTAACTAATGTACAAATCGCCACTTCCTAATCCATCTGCTCTACCATAACAGGTATAAATGATAAATTCTTCATTCGGACTTACAAATGCATTAAATTCATAACCAGCCGAATTGATATTCATGCCCAAATTTTCTGGTTCTGTATATTGTTTTCCATCCCATTTACAAACAAAAATATCATCTTTACCTAATGAAGATTTTGAATCTGATGTAAAATATAAGTTTTTGTTTAAAGTAATACACGGATAAAATTCATCATTTGCTGTATTTACTGGTGTTCCAACATTTATTGGTTGCGACCAAATGTCCTGAGTGTTTTTTCTTTCAACATACCAAATGTCATAATCTTTTGAAGTAGAAGAAGTATCGGCTAATGGTCTATTTGAAGCAAAATACAAACGCAATCCATCAGGTGAAAGGAAGGGTTCTAAATCTCTATATTTTCCAGAAAAATTTGTCATTTCAGGTTTCGACCATTTCTTTTTCTTTTTTTTGATAACAGCTATTATTGCTCTATCATCCATCGGACTTTGAATAGTAAAATAAATTTCATCTTGAGATTTAGAAATGGTAAAATCTCTTGTATTTTGATATTTTTTTAATGCTTCAAAGGCAGGAATTGGTTTTTTATTTTCCTGAGAAAAACAAAAGTGTGATGTAATTATAAAAAACAAGAAACCGTAAGTTTTTTTCAACATGCTATTATAATTTGTTTTCGGCAATTTCTTTGATTGTTGCTAAACCTTTTGGAAACGATTCTGAAAAGAAATTAGCATATTCTTCTACAATATCCATGGTTACGATTACTTTTGAAGTTGCTCCATTTGAAATCACGGTGTAATTTTCTTGTGCTCCCGACCAAGCTTTTGTTTCTTCGTCTATTGGTTGCTCTTCAAGGTTTTTTATATTGCCAAGATGAGTAAAAAACATTTTTTCGTTAGGAACTAAAGTTGTTATTTCACTATACATTCCGTTTCCATTTGGATCTAAAAAGTGAATTCGTTCGCCTTGTTTCCAAGATGATTTAGCATAAGAACCTTCACAGAAAGCCGAAGTCCATTTTCTGTAGTTTTCTTCTGTCCACATAGCATCCCAAACTTTTTCAGCTGTAGCGTTTATTTCGATTTCAAATGATAAGTTTTTCATGATAAAAGAGTTTGTTAATCAAAGTTACGAATACTTTTTGACGCTAAAGCTATTACATGTCCGTCATAATCGGAAAGATAACCTACATAATCACCCCAATCTCTCAAGGCAATTGGACTAATTTCTATTGCGCCAGCTTTTTTAGCTAATTCAAAAAGAGTTTCAATATTTTCTACTTGAAGGTATAATTCACATCTTGGAATTCCGTTTCCAGAATTTGGATGAGGTAACTTAGGAGTTATAATTTTAGCAATTCCATCATTTGGCATTAAACCTATTTTTACGAATTCATTAATTGTGAATTCTGTCATGCCAGGAACGTCTAAACATGGTTTTTGCTCCAACAAGATTTGATAAAACTCTCTGCTTTTTTGTTGGTCGGAAACATATAGGATGAACTCGAGTTGAGTTATCATTAGGTTGTGAAATTTAGATTTTAATTAAAATATTTATTCCAAAAATCGACTACTTTTTCTATTTCATCATAAAGATCTAAAATTTCTCCATCTTCTAGTTCAATTATTAATTTTGAAACATCAAAATCATTTCTATCAAACTCATTACTATAATCTCCTAAATACTTTTTTGTTGTGTTGATTTTTGCTTTAGGTCTTGAAACATCTTTATGTTTATTTGCATTAGCAATATCATGAAAAATTTTTAATGAGACGCATTTGGTATATAAATAGTCTCTAAAATTACCTATGTCGCTATATTCTGATTGTTCTTTAAATGTCCAATCAGTTAAATGCCATAAATTTGATGATAAATTACTTGCTTTTAGAATATTTGTTTCGTCTAATTTATATTCTTCATATTCTTTTAAAATATCTTCAAATTTTTGTTTTGAATTGTTAGTCCCAAAATTGTATTTACTCATTAAAACATTTTTTAATTTCATTTTCTCAAATATAAAAAATCCTGACAAGTTTCAAAAACCTATCAGGATTAATAATAGATTCCGAAACAAGTTCGGAATGACAAATTCAATTTACTTCAACGTCTCAAAACTTCTTTTTACAAAAGCTGTCAACTCTTCACCTTTTAGTAATCCTTGAGATAATTTAGCTAAATCTAAAGCTTGTTTTACCAAATCTTTTTGAGCGTCTTCAGAACTATTTAAAATAGTAGTTGCTAGTTCCGAGTTGGTGTTGACTACTAAATTGTACATGTCTGGGAAATTACCCATTCCAAACATTCCGCCACCGCCAGTTGCACTCATTTCTTTCATTCTACGCATAAATTCTGGTTGCGTAATAATAAATGGAGCAGCTTTACTGTCTAAGTTTTCTAATTGGACTGTGTAGTTTTCTTTTGGAACTACTGTTTCAATAGACGATTTTAGTTTTTCTTTTTCGTCATCCGATAATTTAGAAATTGTTTCCTCTTCTTTCTGAATTAACTTGTCGATATGATCCGCATCAACACGAACAAACGTTAGGTTTTCGTTGTCTGTTTCTAATTTTTGAATTAAATGCGAAACAATTGGTGAGTCTAACAATAATACTTGATAGCCTTTTTCTTTTGCAATGTCAATATAACTGTGTTGTGCGTCTTTGTTGGATGCATATAAAACAACCAATTTTCCGTTTTTATCAGTTTGGTTGTCTTTTAATGCTTCTTTTAATTCGGCTAACGTGTAAAACTTGTCATCTGTTGTTGGATACAATACGAAATCACCTGCTTTTTCATAGAATTTTGGTTCAGAAAGCATTCCGTATTCCAATACTACTTTGATGTCGTTCCATTTTTGTTCGAAATCTTCGCGATTTTCGTTGAATAGTGATTTTAATTTGTCCGCAACTTTTCTGGTAATGTAATTCGAAATTTTCTTTACATTTCCATCTGCTTGTAAATATGAACGAGATACGTTTAATGGGATATCTGGAGAATCAACCACTCCTTTCAACATCATTAAAAATTCAGGAACGATACCTTCAACATTATCTGTTACAAAAACCTGATTTTGATACAGCTGAATTTTGTCTTTTTGAATTTGTAAATCGGCAGACAATTTTGGGAAATACAAAATTCCTGTCAAGTTGAACGGATAATCTACATTCAAATGAATGTTGAATAACGGTTCTTCAAATTGCATTGGATACAATTCGTGGTAGAAATTTTTATAATCTTCTTCTTTTAAATCTGCTGGTTGTTTTGTCCAAGCCGGATTTGGATTGTTGATGAAATTGTCTACATCAATGTATTCTGTCTTGTAATCTTCTGGAGCGTCTTCTGGTTTTGGAAGCGCTTCTTTTTTTGTTCCAAACTTAATTGGAATCGGCATGAATTTATTATACTTAGTTAATAATTCACGGATTTTAAATTCTTCTAAAAATTCAACAGAGTCATCAGCAATATGAAGGATAATTTCAGTACCTCTTTCGGTTTTGTCATGAGATACTAAAGTAAATTCCGGACTTCCATCACACGTCCAATGTGCTGCTGGTTCGTCTTTAAATGACTTAGTGATGATTTCTACTTTAGAAGCTACCATAAAAGCAGAATAAAAACCTAATCCAAAATGTCCAATTACACCTGAATCTTTGGCAGAATCTTTATATTTTTCTAAGAACTCTTCTGCTCCTGAAAAAGCAATCTGATTGATATATTTTTCAACTTCATCGGCAGTCATTCCTAAACCTTGATCAATGATGTGTAATTTTTTACCTTCTTTGTCAATTTTTACTTCAATAATTGGATTGCCATATTCTACTTTAGCTTCTCCAATACTTGTTAAATGTTTTAATTTTAAAGTAGCGTCGGTTGCATTCGATACTAATTCACGAAGGAAAATTTCGTGGTCGCTGTACAAAAACTTTTTAATTAAGGGAAAGATGTTCTCTACTGAAACATTTATTTTTCCTGATGCCATATTTTAAAATTTTAGTTAAACAATTTTGATTTTTTTGATATTTCAAATTCAATACCAAAGCATTTTTTATGACAAATTGACGTGGTATTTTAACTTTTATTTAGTTTTTAAAATTAACATTTGACAGTTATATGTTTTAAATTTGTGTAGGATAAAACATGGAAAAATGAAAAAAGTTGTATTGTTTTTATTAGTAAGTGTCGTTTTTTTTAGTTGTAAGCCTAAAGAAACGGTTGTGGGCACCAAGTTAGATAATAAGACTGAGGTTGCCATTAAAGGAGATTGGGTAATTTCATCAGTTAAATTTCCGGGTTCGGATTATTTGAAGGTAACATCATTTAATATTGCTGATTCTAAATGTTTTGAAGGTAGTCAGTGGAACTTTGTTTCGAATAACAACAAAGGTAAAATGGAATTGACTAAGTCAAATTGTGCTTCTTATTCTAGTAATATTACTTGGTATGTAAACAAAGATGGCAATATGGTAATTAAATTTCTTACCGATGGTATAAAGGCTAAACATACAGATTCTGGTTATGTTTTACGAGTTGCAAATGTTGGAGCTTCTTCTTTTCAACTTGTTGATAAAGTAAATATTGGAGGTCAAGTAGTTGATGTAGTGTATAATTTTGAAAGAAAATAATTAGTTATGAAAAAGATAATGATTTATTTAACGGCGGTGGTACTTGTAGGAAACGTTGTGTTGTCAGGTTGTAGTTCAGTAAAAAACGCAAATAATACGCAAAAAGGTGCTGTTATTGGAGCTGTAGGTGGAGGAGTTTTAGGAGCTGTTTTAGGGAATAATCTTGGAAAAGGAGGGAATGGAGCTTTAGGCGCTGTTTTAGGAACTGTAGTTGGTGGAACAGTTGGTGGGCTTATTGGAAATAAAATGGATAAGCAAGCTAGGGAAATTGAAACTGCTTTGCCAGGTGCTCAAGTAGAAAGAGTAGGTGAGGGAATTCGATTGGTTTTAGGTGAAAATTCAGTAAACTTTGATTTCAACAAAGCTACTTTGACAACAAGAGCTAAACAAAATCTGGATAAATTAGTGCCAGTTTTTAAAGATTACGCTGATACAGATATTAAAATTTATGGTTTTACCGATAGTATAGGGGCTGATGATTATAATTTGAATTTATCTAATCAAAGAGCAACTGCAGTTAAGAACTACTTAGCGTCAAAAGGATTGGTTGCTAGTCGATTTACAGTTGTAGGTATGGGAGAAGCTGAACCAATTTCAACTAATGATACTGAAGAAGGTAGAAGTCAAAATAGACGAGTAGAGTTTGCTATTGTAGCAAATGACAAAATGATTGAAGATGCTAAAAAAGAAGCAGGAAAATAAATTCTAAAATCTAGTTATAAAAAAATCCTAATTCAATAATTGAGTTAGGATTTTTAAATTTGGGTTGGTTAAGTATTAATAGTATTCGTTAAATTTATATACTAAGCCTCCTGTTACATTGTAAGTTATTCCTGTAAAAGAGTTTACAGCTTCGGTATAAGAAAAACTTCCATCAAAATTAAAATGTTGAGAAACATTAAAGATTACTGATGTGTCAACTGTAAAATATAATCCGTCAGTTATTTTAAATCTTGGAGTAAGTCCAGCAATTAAATTTACTAAATTGTCGTTTCCTGGATTATAACTTGACTTAACTAAAGAGTATCCAGCTCCAGCGTGAGCTATAAGATTAAAAAAGTCATAACTGCTAGCTCTTGAAAATGCAGTTGATATATTCATGGTTCCTTGTAAAGAAATACGAGTAACATCAATACCTGTTTCTTCCGTGAACAATTCGTTTTTTGTTCTAAACTTATCAGATGCAAAATCTAATTTGGCACCATAAGTTTCATCAAAATCATAAGAAATTCCACCTCCAAAGTGAGATAATTCATTAATACTAGGTTCAAAAACACCGTTTAGACCGTAATTAACTTCTACTCCGATTTGTGCATAGGTGTTTTTAGGCAAAAAGAATACGCATAGCAAAGTTGCTATTGCAAAGTAAGTTTTTTTCATTGTTTATTTTAGGTTGATTTGGGACGTGCAATATAGAATTAAATAGAAGTTTAAAAAAATAATTTTTTAAAAATTTTAATAGCATCACTTTTATATTTTACTTTGTAAAAAAAAGATGCTACAAGTAAAAGAAATAAGTTTTTCTTATCAAGATGATTTGGTGCTGGAAAATATAAGTTATTCCTTAAATAAAGGAAGAAATCTTGCATTAATAGGAGAAAGCGGATGCGGAAAAAGTACGCTTTTAAAACTTATTTACGGCTTATATGATTTAAATGAAGGGCAAATTTTTTGGAACGAAGATGAAGTATTAGGGCCAAAATTTCATTTAATACCCGGAATGCCTTATATGAAATATTTGGCGCAAGATTTTGATTTAATGCCTTTTATTACTGTCGCAGAAAATGTAGGTAAATATCTTTCTAATTTTTTTCCCGAAGAAAAACAATTGCGAATAGCAGAATTGTTGGAAGTCGTTGAAATGACCGAATATGCTAATGTGAAAGCTAAATTTTTAAGTGGTGGTCAGATGCAAAGAGTTGCATTGGCAAGAGTTTTGGCATTAGAGCCCGAAGTATTGCTTTTAGATGAACCTTTTAGTCACATTGATAATTTTAGAAAAAACAGTTTGAGAAGAAAATTGTTTGGTTATCTAAAAGAAAAGCAAATTACTTGCATTGTAGCTACTCATGATAGTACTGATGTTTTAGCTTTTGCTGATGAGGTTGCAATTATTAAAGATGGTAAAATTATTGAAAGCGGAATTCCGAATTTTATTTACAACAATCCTCAAAATTTATATGTAGCTTCTTTGTTTGGCGATGTGAATGAAATTTTTGTGGAAGGGAAAGTTCATTTTGTATATCCACATCAGTTGAAAGTTGTTTTAAATTCGGAAATTAAAACAGAGGTTCTAAACGCTTATTTTAGAGGCAGTCATTATTTGATTGAAGCAAGTTTTGAAAATCAAACGTTGTTTTTTGAAAATGAAGTTGCTTTACAAAGTGGAGAAATAGTTTGTTTAAAAATAAAATAAGCCTTTAAATTTTTCAATTCAAAGGCTTATTCTCTATATTCTTATTTCATCCTGAGCCTGTCGAAGGATTAGTTTTTTAAATATTTTTCTAAAAATTGATCTTGTTCCCATAATAAATGGAAGATGTTTTCTTTAGCAACATATCCATGGCTTTCTTTAGGTAAAATAACTAATCTTGCTGGTCCACCTAAACCTTTTAAAGCTTGGAAATAACGCTCAGATTGTAGTGTGAAAGTTCCAGGATTGTTATCTGCTTCACCATGAACTAATAATAATGGTGTTTTCATTTTCTCCGCATTCATAAATGGAGACATGGTGTTGTAAACCGATGGAACATCCCAATAATTACGTTGCTCACTTTGGAATCCAAATGGTGTTAATGTACGATTGTAAGCACCACTTCTTGCAATTCCACAAGCAAATAAATTAGAATGAGTTAATAGATTAGCTGTCATGAAAGCTCCGTATGAGTGACCACCAATTGCAACTTTTTTACGATTGATATAACCTAATTTGTCTACAGCATCAATAGCTGCTTCTGCATTTGCAACTAATTGCGAAATGAAAGTATCATTAGGTTCAGTTGTTCCTTCTCCAATAATTGGGAAAGCAGCATCGTCTAAAACCGCATAACCTTTAGTTACCCAATAAACGAATGATCCATAATAAGGGAAAGTGAACTCGTTTGGGTTTTTATCGTTTTGCCCTGCCGAATTCTTGTCTTTGTATTCAGCTGGATAAGCCCAAATAAGTAATGGTAATTTTTCTTTTTTAGTTTTGTCATAACCTGCAGGTAAATACAATGTTCCAGAAAGATCAACTCCATCTTTTCTTTTGTATTTAATTACTTCTTTGTGAACGTTTTTGATGCTTTCAAAAGGGTTTTTAAAAGATGTAATTTGGGTTAACTTGTTTTTCGATTTAATATTTCTAAAATAGTAATTTGGATATTCATTTTTAGATTGAATCATTACTAAAACTTCTCCTTTTTTAAAGTCTTCAATAGATAATAAATCTTCTTTTTTATCTTTAATATTAGAAGTATAAAGTCGGTTTGTTTTCAAAGTATTGAAATCGAATTCATCAATAAAAGGGAATTGACCATCTTTTGTAAATCCAGAACCAATTAAGTAGCCTTTATTGTTTTCAATTGCAATTACATAACGACCATATTCGTTTTTCTTCATTTCGAAATTTCCTGGATCAGAATAAATGTCTTGTGAGTTTCTGTCTTCAATGATTTTTGGAGCAATTGCTAAATTTGATGGATTGAATAAATACGCTTTTGTATTTCTGGTGTCGTACCATGAATCAGCCACAATAGCAATATTATCATTTGCCCACATAATGCCACCATAACGTTGTTTGGTTTTAATTAAACTTGTAGGGTTTGCATTAAAAGGCGCTTCCCATAAGAAGACTTCATCTCTAAAATCAACTTTATTTGCCTGATCACCTCCGTCTAATGCTTCAACAAAATATAAAGTTGCAGGTTTGTCAGCTCTCCAACCCATACTTCTTTTTCCTTTTCTTACAGAAGAAAAACCTTTTGGCATAATTTCGGTTAACGGAACTTCATTAACAACTTTAATTTCGTTTCCTTTTAAATCGTATACAGTAGTTTTTTGAGGAAAACGACTTAGCGGAACAATATAAGAATATGGTTTTTGAATAGTAGTTATCATTAAATAATTACCGTCTGGCGAAAAACTTTCTCCAGCATAAATATCTGCATTTTTAAATAATGTAGTACTTCCAGAAAGTGTTACTTTGTATAATTCTGAAGTAACCAATACATCAAAATTAGCTTCATCGGTTTTGTTTTTTAATAAATCCTGATAGGTTCTGTTTTGTGATTTTGAACCATCACTTGAAGAAACAATAGGACCGTTTGGTAAATCTTTGGCATTATTAATAAGAGCTGGTCTGTTTTTAGGTAATACTTTAATCAATAAAGATTCATTGTCTTTCATCCAATTGAAAGGGCTTCCTAAATTAGCATTTAAATTATCAGAAGTAATTTTAGTAGCCGTTGCAGTGGCTACATCTAAAATCCAAAGTTCAACTCCTTTATTAGTTGTGTTGGTAAATGCAATTTTCTTTTCGTTTGGTGACCAAGAAATATTGGTGATTCTAGCATTTTCAGGCAAACCTTTTACTTGAATTTCAGCTTTATCTTTAATTTTTCTAACTTTTAGATTATTGATGTAGGTAACAGTACTTGAAATATTAGTCACTGGATTAACACGTAATCCACCCAATTTCATTTCTTCCTGATTTAAATCATCTAAAGTTTTATACGTATTTCGATAACTTAATAACATATATTCTTTTTTAGAATCCATGTTTACAGATGGTGCTCTTTCATAATCGGCAAGAGCTAAAATTTCAGCAGATGGTTTTTGATACGTTACATTTTCTTGTGCCCAAGAAGTGAAAACACCGCAAAAAAGCAAAGCAAACGAAAGTTGTTTTAGTTTCATGGTTTAGTTTAAATTTTAAATTTTTTAAAATTAATTTATTAGAAATTAGAAATTTTAAATTATTTGTTAATTTTTTTTTGTAAATTTATATTTCGAGTGTAAGTAAAGTATTTCAAATATTAAATTTTATAACATGGGAAAATTTGTAATTTCAACTAGAAAAAATGGTGAGTTTCAATTTAGCTTAAAAGCTGGTAATGGTCAAGAAATTTTAGGTAGTGAAGGCTATACTACTAAAGCTGCTTGCTTAAATGGAGTAGAATCTGTGAAAAAAAATTCACAAGTTGATGCTCGTTTTGAACGTTTAGAAGCAAAAAATGGTAAACCATATTTCAATCTTAAAGCTACAAATGGTCAAATCATTGGAACTAGTGAAATGTATGAAAGCGTTGCTTCTAGAGATAACGGAATCGAATCTGTTAAGAAAAACGCTCCAGATGCAACAGTTGACGATCAAACTGTATAATTAATACAATTTTAAAAAGTCCAACTTAATTTATAAGTTGGACTTTTTTTATGTATTTATAAAATGTTATGAAAGCTTTTAAAATTTGTAATTTTGTAGGCTAATTATTAATTAAAGATTACTATATGTATCATTCAAAAATATCAGGTTTAGGATATTATGTTCCTAATAATGTTGTGACAAATGATGATTTGTCTAAGATAATGGATACTAACGACGAATGGATTCAAGAACGAACAGGTATTCAAGAACGTCGACATGTAAATTCTTCAGAAGAAACAACAACTTCAATGGGAGTAAAAGCAGCTGAGATGGCAATTGAGCGTTCTGGAGTTGCAAAAGAAGATATTGATTTTATTGTTTTTGCTACGTTAAGTCCGGATTATTATTTTCCTGGTCCCGGTGTTTTAGTACAACGTGATTTAGGTTTAAAAACAGTTGGTGCATTAGATATTCGTAATCAATGTTCAGGTTTTGTTTACGGAATTTCAGTTGCGGATCAATTTATTAAAACCGGAATGTATAAAAACGTTTTGGTAATCGGTTCAGAAGTACATTCACGAGGTTTAGATTTTACAACTCGCGGTAGAGGTGTTTCTGTTATCTTTGGAGATGGAGCAGGAGCAGCGGTTTTATCTAGAACTGAAGATACAACAAAAGGTGTACTTTCTACTCATTTACATTCTGAAGGACAACATGCTGAGGAATTATCATTAATTGCTCCAGGAATGGGGAAACGTTGGGTAACCGATATCATTGCCGATAACGATCCAAACGATGAAAGCTATTATCCATATATGAACGGACAATTTGTTTTCAAAAATGCAGTAGTTCGTTTTAGTGAAGTAATCAATGAAGGATTACAAGCGAATAATTTGCAAGTTTCCGATATTAATATGTTAGTACCACATCAAGCGAATTTGAGAATTTCACAATTCATTCAACAGAAATTCCGTTTAACAGATGACCAAGTATTCAACAACATTCAAAAATACGGAAATACTACTGCAGCGTCTATTCCAATTGCATTAACTGAAGCTTGGGAACAAGGAAAAATTAAATCAGGAGATTTGGTGGTTTTAGCTGCTTTTGGTTCAGGATTTACTTGGGGAAGTGTTATTATTAGATGGTAATGAAAGCATTTTATTTAGATAAATTCAAATATAATTTAGATAAGAATCAGCAAATGATTCAATTTCTTGTTGGGCATGAAAATGAACTAAGCGAAAAAATACACGTTTTAATTTCACATATTTTAAATGCTCATGAAATTTGGAATACTAGAATTTTAAAAGTCCCAACTCAATATGGAGTTTGGCAATTGCAAAATTGGGAAGAAATGCTTGAAGTTAATAAAAGGAACTATGAAGTTTCTTTGTCTATTTTAGAATCAAAAGAACTAGATGCTATTGTAGATTATATAACTTCAACTGGTGAACATTATTCCAATTCCATTCAAGATTTGTTGTTTCATGTAATCAATCATTCAAATTATCATAGAGCGCAAATTAATGCAGAACTGAAAAGTTTATGTTTACAACCTTTGATAACCGACTATGTTTTTTATAAAAGAAAATAAAAAAAAAACGCTCTGAATTTTCAGAGCGTTTTTGCTATCTACTAATGAATTAATTATTAAAATTAAAACATTCCGCCACCACTTTGTGTTTCGTTAGCATCTCTTTGTTTTCTTGCTAATGCACGGTTTTTTCCACCACCAAAAATGTAATTAAAACCTACATATAAAGTTTGGCTTTCCCAATAAAAAGCTCCTTGTTGTCTGAAAGGAATATTTCCGTCAAAAGCAAAACGCATATTTTCAAAAACGTCATTATAACGAGCGGTAATTGTTCCTTTACCTTTTAAGATATTGTAAGTTGCTCCAAAATCCATTTTATACATTTCTTTTCTGTCGTATTGTAAGCCTTTGTCTTTTCCTCTATACATAGCAAACAATTGGAAACGTAAATTTTTTGTAGCTGTAAAACTGTTGTTGATTCTTGTATTAAAAGTAGTTACGTCAACTTCAGCATTTTCTAAAGCATTTGTGTTTGCATTTTGAACAGTTCCTTTTGCGGTTTTAAAATAAACATCAGCACTTACATTTACTGACCACCATTTTGCGAATTTTAAATTTCCTGATGATTCAATTCCAAAGGCATCATTGTTAGCAAAATTGGCATACGATAATATGTTACGATTTGGATTGTTTGGATCGTTATAAACTGTTCTAGAAATTTCATCCGAAATGCTTCTGTAAAACACACCACTTGTAATTGAACCAATTTTAGTAGCTCTTGTATAATTTACTTCAAACGAATTAGTGAATTGTGGTACTAAATCTGGATTTCCTCTAGATTCCATTAATGGTGTTGTCCATTCTCTAATTGGACTGATTTGACCAATGCTTGGGCGATCAACTCTTCTTGAATAATTAAAATTAAACGAGTTTTTATCATTAACCGTATATGTTAAAAATGCCGATGGATAAGCTGTAAATAAATCATCACTTATTTTTTGTGCATCGGTAAAACTTGGGTTAGTTTCATTAATTGCAAAATCTGCTTCTAAATCAAAATATTCTAAACGAACACCAATTTGTCCACTCCATTTTCCAATTTGTTTTCCAATATTACCATAAGCCGAATAGATATTTCTGCCAAATTCAAATGAATTGTTTGCGCTTGTAAAACTTGGATTATCATCAAAAAAACGATTACCCGAATTTTGAATACGTGTTTCAACTCCTAATTCTAACTTAGTAGTTTCTGTTATAGGGTTAACATAATCTGCGTTAAATTGAAAATAATCAGTTGTTCCTTTAACGATGTTTGTTCTGTCGTAATTTTCTGTTGGATTCGAAATCGTCTCATCGTAAACTGTATTTTCATCATTAACCGTGTGCGAATAATTAAATTGTAGTTCTAAATTTTCATCTTTCTTTTCAAAGTCATGTTTGTAAACTAAATCATAAGTTTGATTTTTGTTGTCACCATTACTTCCAAAAAGTTGGGTTGTATTTCTATTGTTAACAGGATCTTCATAAACAACAGTTGTTAGACCTGTACCAGAACCATAAGTAAAACTCTGATTCGTATAAGCTGATAATGTGTTTTTGTCGTTGATGTAATAATCCATACCAAATTTTAAAAGGTGTGAATTGTTTTTGTTTTTGAATTGAAAATTTTGAAGGTTTTCTTGGTTTGTTCTTTCACTATCCACAAACCCGTGATTTGCATTTATACCGTGATTAAAACCATAATTAGTGTAAAAATTTACTTTTCCTACACGATAGTTCATGTTTAAAGCCGAATTAGTTTTTGGTGTAATTCCAAAAGTCACTCCAGTGTTTAATGAACCATTAAAACCATCTTGCGAATTTTTGTGCAAAATAATATTGATGATTCCACTCATTCCTTCAGGGTTGTATTTAGCTGAAGGATTTGTGATTAATTCAATTTGTTTAATCGAAGCAGATGGAATTTGTTGTAACAATTGCTCAACCGAAACATTTGATGGTTTTCCATCGATAAGAACACGAACATTGCTGTTTCCTCTCATACTAATTTCTTTCGTCTGAGGGTCGATACTTACTGTAGGAATGTTGTTCATGATTTCTGAAGCAGTAGTTCCTGCAGCAATTAAATCTTTTCCAACGTTGATTACTTTTCTGTCGATTTTTTGAACCATATTAGAGCGTTCCGCCACAACTTCTACGTCTTTTAATTCGGCAACATCTTCTGAAATCGCAATTGTACCAAGATTCAAATCATTATCAGTAGTTAAATCGATTTGTTTTACAATGGTTTGATATCCAATAAATTGAATTTCTACTGTGTATTTTTGTAACGCTAATTTATTAATTGCAAAATTTCCTTCGTCTGTGGTTACACCTCCTGTAACAATTTTGTCATTGTCTTTTACTACAATGTTTACGTAAGGTAAAGTTTCATTTGATTTTTTGTCAATTACTTTTCCTTTGATACTTCCTGAATTTTGTGCAAAACTAAATGAGATAGCGCATAAAAAACAGATGATGGTTAGTTTTAGTTTCATTTGATTTTTTAAAATTAAATTGATCGATGATTGAGTTAAGTAGACTTCAACATTTGTTAAATGTTACAGTGTTTTTATTAATTATATTTTTTTTAACATTTAGAAGCGATTTCTAAAATTTTATTTCATCATTCTATTGTCAAAATTCTTACCTTTGCACGTTCTAAAAAACAGGTAAAAATGACATTACATCACACATTAACAACACACATCCAAAAAGCAGTTGAAGAATTGTTCAATATTTCTATTGAAAAAGTTGAATTTCAGGCTACTAGGAAAGAGTTTGAAGGTGATATAACAATGGTGGTTTTTCCTTTAGTAAAAGCGCTAAAAGGGAATCCTGTTGAGATAGGAAATCAAATCGGAAATTACTTGGTTGCGAATGTAAATGAAGTTGCTAAGTTTAATGTTGTAGGCGGATTTTTAAATATTGTGATTTCTGATACTTTTTATGTTGCCTTTTTCAATGAAATAAAAAATAATGAAACGTTTGGTTTTGTAACGCCTAAAGAAGGTGATAAGGCGGTAATGGTAGAATATTCTTCACCGAACACCAACAAGCCTTTACATTTAGGCCATATCCGTAATAATTTATTAGGTTATTCTGTTGCTGAAATCTTAAAAGCTTCGGGTAAAAAAGTATACAAAACACAAATCATCAACGATAGAGGAATTCATATTTGTAAGTCAATGTTGGCTTGGCAAAAATTTGGAAACGGACAAACTCCTGAATCGACTGGATTAAAAGGAGATAAGTTGGTTGGGAATTTCTATGTGGAATTCGATAAACTATACAAAAGTGAAATTTCTGAATTAATTGCTCAAGGTAAAACAGAAGAGGAAGCAAAGAAATTGGCACCTTCTATTTTAGAAGCTCAAGAAATGCTTCGTAAATGGGAAGCAGGTGATGAAGAAGTAGTTGCTCTTTGGAAAACGATGAACCAATGGGTTTATGATGGTTTTGAACAAACATATAAAAACCTTGGGGTTGATTTTGATAGTTATTATTACGAATCAAACACGTATTTGCTTGGAAAAGAAGTAGTGCAATTCGGATTAGAAAAAGGGATTTTTGAGAAAGATCCGGATGGTTCAGTTTGGATTGATTTAACTGCTGATGGTTTAGATAGAAAAATTGTACTTCGTTCTGATGGAACTGCGGTTTACATGACACAAGATATTGGAACGGCTATTCAACGTGTAAAAGATTTTCCAGATGTTGGAGGAATGGTTTATACAGTAGGAAACGAGCAAGATTATCACTTTAAAGTATTGTTTTTAATTCTTAAGAAATTAGGATTTGATTGGGCTGAAAGCTTGTATCATTTGTCATATGGAATGGTAGAATTACCAACAGGTAAAATGAAATCTCGTGAAGGAACAGTGGTTGATGCAGATGATTTAATGACTGAAATGACTACAACTGCTCAAGCTATTTCAGAAGAATTGGGCAAATTAGATGGATATTCTGAAACAGAAAAATCAAGTTTGTTTAAAACAATTGGTTTAGGTGCTTTAAAATATTATATGCTTAAAGTAGATCCGAAAAAGCAAATGATGTTTAATCCAGAAGAATCAGTTGATTTTGCTGGTAACACTGGACCTTTCATTCAATATACTTACGCTCGTATTCAATCAATTTTAAGAAAGGCAGATTTCAATTATTCAGTTGCAATAACAGGATTGGATTTGCATGAAAAGGAAAAAGAATTGATTAAACAAGTGCAATTATTTCCAGAAGTAATTAAAAGTGCTGCTGATAATCATAGTCCGGCTTTAATTGCTAATTATACGTATGATTTAGTTAAAGAATTCAATTCGTTCTATCAACAAGTTTCCATTTTAGGAGAAGAAAATCACGATAAAAAAGTGTTTAGAGTACAATTGTCAAAATCAGTTGGAAATACAATTAAAAATGCATTCCAATTGTTAGGAATTGAAGTTCCTGAAAGAATGTAATTGTAAACGATTATTAAAATATAAATTTAATTCAGTTGCTTGTTTAAGTGAACACATCAAAATATTTTTTTCAAACTCTCTTAGTTATAGCGGTTTCTGGTTTGTCTTTTGTGGCATTCAAAACGTTTTTACCTAAAAAATTGTTTACTGAAAGTAAATTAGATTCTAAAAATGTAGTGGTCGATAGTTTGTTGCTTGAAGCTATTGCCGAAGATGAAGGTGCAGTTGTTGAAGATTCAATGGCAAAAACCATTATTGATTACAAAGTAGTAAACGGAATTCAGTTTCCTCCAGAAACTTTTGAAGAATATACTGGAAATCAATATTTAGTTACTTTTTTTGAAAAACTTTTCCAATTAGAAACCAAAAAAGAAGGTAATGTTCGTATTGCTTATTTTGGTGATTCTATGACAGACGGTGATTTAATCGTAAAAGATTTCAGAACCTATTTACAAGAAAAATTTGGAGGTCAAGGTGTTGGTTTTGTAAATATTACATCTGAATCTGCTTCTTCAAGAAGTTCGATTACTCATGAATTTTCTGGAAACTGGAAAACACAATCGTATTTAAAAGTAAAGCGTCCATCAAATCCTTTTGGTGTAAATGGTCACGTTTTTTATGCTAATGATACAGCTAATGTGGCTTGGGTAAAATACAAAGCAAACAAAGTTAGATTTGCTTCTGAATTACCACGACCAACGTTATTTTACGGAAGCTCAAAAAATAAAGAAGGTAAAATTAAATACGTTGTAGGAACTGATACTATTTCTAAAAAATTAACTCCAAACGGATTGGTTAATACAATGGTACTTTCGGAAGAAAATTTAAAAAGCATCAAAGTTAATTTTAAAAAAGCCGATTCAATTCCTATTTATGGTTTCAATTTTGATGATGGAAAAGGAGTTCATGTAGATAATTTTTCAAATAGAGGAAATTCTGGTTTACCAATTGGAAGTTTCGATATAGCAACTATGCGTGCTTTTCATGCAAAATTAGATTACGATTTAATAGTTTTGCAATATGGAGCAAACGTATTGAATTATGGTTCGTTGAATTATAATTGGTATGAAAAACGAATGGAAAAAGTAGTTGCTCATTTAAAAGAATGCTTTCCTGGTGTTGCTATTTTAATTGTTTCTACGGCTGATAAATCAACAAAATATGATTTAGAAATGAAAACCGATTCTGCCGTTGTGCCGTTAAATACAGCACAAAAACGTTATGCAATTAAATCAGAATCGAGTTTTGTAAACTTATATACTTTAATGGGTGGCGATGGTTCTATGATTCAATGGGTAGAACAAGAACCAGCAAAAGCAAATAAAGATTACACACACTTTAATCACAGAGGAGCAAAAGAAGCGGCAAATTTCATTTTCTCGCAATTAAATCAAGGATATGAGTCGTATAAGGTGTTGAGAAAAAAACGTAAAAAGCCAGTAGCTCCTGTTAAAAAGGATAGCGTAATTATAAATAAAGATTCGGTGTATGAAGAGTAAATTGTTATTGCTATTATTAAGTTTTTCTTTTTTTGGGTTTGCTCAAGATACCTTGTTAGTGCCAGTTGACACAGTATATGTTGATGAACCTGTTATAGATTCTATCGAAGTTACTTTTACCGGAAATGATATTCAAAATCCAAATGCATTACTTTCTTTTTATGAGAAAATGTATCAAATGGAAATGTCAAAATCGGGAAAAATAAATATTGTTCATATTGGCGATTCGCATATTCAAGCCGATTTGTTTACAGCTAAAATAAGAACACAATTTCAAAAGGTGTTTGGAAACGGTGGTTTTGGATTTACTTTTCCCTATAGTGTAGCTAAGACAAATAATAGTGCTCCAATTCGATATAGCGCTTCTGGAAACTTTCAATGTTTTAGAAATTTATATGCCGATGCAGCTAAACCTGTTGGTTTGAGTGGTTTTTCTATGGAAACGAAGTCAGATGATTTTGCAATACAATTAGTGGTGAAAGATGCACAATATAATTTTACCAAATTGAAAGTCATTACGCCTAAAAATGAAAATCTATTTGATGTTTCGGTTTCTAATAAAAGTATTGTAATAGAACGAAAAGTCCCAAAGAAAATAACGCACAAAGTTAAACCTGGTGAAGTTTTAGGTGGAATTGCAAACAAATACAATGTTTCTTTAAAAGCCTTAAAAAAAGCAAATGGTTTAAAAAGTGATATGATTCGTGATGGTAAGATTTTGACCATTCCAACAAAAGGAATGCAATCAAAATCGACTACTAAAACCGAATATATTCCAATTGATTTGGTTCAAGCAGAAAATTCAAATGATTATATTTCAACAACTCCATTAGATAAAATTGCAATTGTTCCTAACCAAGAAATGGAAGATTTTGCTTTAAACGGATTGGTTTTAGAAAATGAGAGCACTGGTGTAATTTATCATAGTATTGGAGTTAATGGAGCAAAAGCTTCGGATTATAATAAGTTTCCTCTTTTTTATGAGCAACTTCCTGCTTTAAATCCTGATTTAGTAATCATTTCATTAGGAACAAATGAAAGTTTTGACAAACAATCTGGCGAACAATATTATGCGAATTTGACTCAAATGATTCAAGGAATTAAAGAGAAAAATCCTCAGACTTGTGTTTTGGTTATGACTTCACCACCTTCTGTTTTACATAGAAAATATAGAAATACATTTATCGAAAAATATGCCGATGCCATAGAAACAAATGCGCCTGAAAAAGAGTATGCTTTTTGGGATTTGCTAAAGGTTTTTGGTGGAAACAATGCGATTAATAGAAATGCTGCGAAAGGATTTATGGCTAGAGATAAAGTGCATTATTCTAAAGCAGGTTACGAAAAACAAGGCGAATTGTTTTTTGAGGCTTTTTTACAATCATACGAATTATTTAAATCGACAAAATAGAAGTGAAAGCACTTTTAAATATACAAAATTGGTTTCTAGAAACAGTAGGAAGTGTTGATTTAGAAACAATACAAAATTGGTTTATTTACAACCCAAAACAACCGCTATTATTTAACAGTTCGTTGTTTTTAGGATTGTTCTTAATCTTTTATTTTATCTACATTTTATCTCGAAATACACATTATTTCAGAGTTACTTATGTGGTGCTTTTTTCATTGTTTTTCTACTATAAATCCAGTGGTCATTATTTCTGGATTTTGATATTTTCATCGGTTGTAGATTATTCACTTTCCCGATTAATTTATGTTGAAGCCCAACAGTTTTATCGTAAGTTTTATTTGGTTCTGAGTTTGTTGATTAACCTTGGAATGTTGGCTTATTTTAAGTATACCAACTTCTTTATCGATAATTACAATACGCTTTTTGATGGAAATATGAAGTTTGAAGATATTGTTCTTCCAGTTGGAATTTCCTTTTATACGTTTCAAACATTAAGTTATACTATCGATGTTTATAGAAGAGAATTAGAGCCGACAAAGAGCTTTATGGATTTTCTGTTCTTCGTTTCTTTCTTCCCGCAGTTAGTAGCTGGACCAATTGTAAGGGCTAGCGATTTTATTCCTCAGATTTATGAGAAATTAAAATTAACGAAAGAAGATTTTAACAGAGCATTGTTTTTAATTATTGGAGGTTTACTAAAGAAAGCAGTTATTTCCGATTTTATTTCAAGCAACTTCGTTGATCGTGTTTTTGATGCGCCAAACAGTTATACGGCTTTTGAAAATTTAATGGCTTCTTATGGTTATGCTATACAAATTTATTGCGATTTTTCTGGATATTCCGATATGGCTATTGGATTAGCATTATTAATGGGATTCTGGTTGCCAGACAATTTTAGAACACCTTATCAATCGGGTTCTATTACAGAGTTTTGGAGAAGATGGCACATTTCACTTTCTAGTTGGTTAAGAGATTATCTATACATCTCAATGGGTGGAAATAGAAAAGGAAAATTCAGAACCTATTTCAATTTATTTATGACCATGTTGCTAGGCGGTTTATGGCATGGTGCTTCATGGAAATTTGTGGTTTGGGGAGTTTTACACGGATTAGCTTTAGTTGTAGAGAAGTTTTTTGGACAATTCATCAAGTTACCTAAAAATGTATTTGTTAGAACAATTCAGGTTGTCTTGACTTTCCATTTCGTTGTATTCTGTTGGCTATTTTTTAGAGCAAAAGATTTTGCGACAGCATTCCAAATTGTTCAAAATGTAATGAAACTAACTTTCGATTTAAATCAGTGGCAAACCATTGTCTTAGGATATAAAAATGTATTTATTCTATTGACTATTGGAGTAGTTTGGCATTTTATTCCTGTTAAATCAATTGCTGGAATGCAAAAAGCATTTACTAATTTACCATTAATTGCAAAAGCAGTTCTTTTAGGACTTATTTATTGGGTAGTTTACGCAACAGCTTCTGCAGATACACAGCCTTTTATTTATTTTCAGTTTTAGTAACATTTGTTACCACTCTGCTTATTGGCAAATTGTAACTTTGTCTTTTAAAATGACATGACTAAAAAAGAAATCATATTTACAGTAATAGGAGTTATTATCGGGTTAATTTCTGGTTATGCATACTACCATTATGTTGGTTGTGTTTCAGGAACTTGTTCTATTACTTCAAAACCTTTAAATAGTACTTTGTATGGAGGTGTTTTGGGAGGATTATTATTTAATATGATTGGTGATTTTTTTAAGAAAAAGAATCCTTAATTTGTTGTGTAACAATTGTTACTAAATAATTTTAAAGTTTTTCTATATTTGTTACATGAAATTTTCAGTTCACATACTTTGTTTTTATTTGTTGCTCCTAGTGGCATTGCCATCGGTACGTGCAATTAAGATGGTTGTGAATGATACTTGCCAAAAAACATGTCATAGTAGTTCTTCTTCTGAATCTTCGGGTTGTGAAAAAGGAAAGATTATTATGAGTTTGAATTTTAGTCCAGTTCAATTTGTAGGTGAATTGGATTTCAAACCTCAAATCACATTTCCTGATTTCAAAATAGAAAAAGAAAAATCAAACTACGAGAAAATTTTCATCTCAAAATATCAAAATTCTATTTGGCATCCGCCTAAGTTTTTCATTTCTTAAAAATTTTAAAAAAGTTGATTTAAAGTTTGTGTTTTACACAAGCCTAACTTATAATGGAATTAAATGAAAAATTTTTTAATCGTGTTTTTGATGATTTTTTTTCAATCATCAATAGCACAAAGCACCTTTGAATACGATGTGGTGCTAACTCCAGTTTCCATTTCGGGATTGCCTGGTTTGCATTCGTATGCTTTTGCGCAGCACAATGGAAAATGGTTAATTATTGGAGGTAGAAAAGACGGAGTTCACGCTCGTCAGCCTTTTAATGCGTTTCCAGATGCACAAAATAATACGACTATTTATGTTGTAGATGTTGCAACCCAACAATCATGGACTGCTTCTGTAAATGTGCTTCCTATGGGATTGAAAGAGCAATTGCAATCAACAAATATGAATTTTTATCAAGATGGTGATGCATTGTTTATTGTTGGTGGTTATGCTTATTCAACAACGGCTGCCGATCATAAAACGTTTAATAATTTAACGTCGGTTGATGTGCCTAATTTGATAAATGCTATTATTGCAGGAACTCCAATTACATCTTATTTCAAACAAATTGCAAATGATGTTTTTGCGATTACAGGAGGACAATTAGGTAAAATTGGTAATACCTTTTATTTGGTTGGAGGTCATCGTTTTGATGGAAGATACAATCCAATGAACAATCCAACGTTTACGCAGGCTTATTCTAATGCCATTCGTAAATTTACGATTGATAATTCGGGTAGTACATTGAGTTATGCAAATTATGAAGAAGTTTCAGATGCAGTTCATTTGCACCGACGCGATTATAATTTGTTACCTCAGGTTTTTCCAAACGGAGAATTGGGTTATACCATTTCATCTGGCGTGTTTCAAATAGCTGTTGATTTGCCTTTTTTATATCCTGTTGATATTAAAGCCGGTGGTTATTTTCCGCAAACACAGTTTAACCAATATTTGAGTAATTATCACAGCGGAAAAGCTTGTTTGTACGACGCTACCAATAACAGAATGCACAATTTATTTTTTGGTGGTATGAGTCAGTATTATTATTCAGGCGGAACATTAGTTCAAGATAATACAGTTCCTTTTGTGAGAACGATTAGTAGAACAACACGTTTAGCCGATGGTAGTTTGTTGGAATATCAATTCCCAGTTGAAATGCCAAATTTAAAAGGAGCTGGAGCCGAATTTATACCAAATGAAAGTTTACCACATTATTCAAACGAAGTGATTCAATTATCAAACATTTCAGATGACGAATTTGTTATTGGTCATTTATTTGGAGGTATTCTAAGTTCATCTGCTTCTGCATTTACAGATAATCAAACGAGTTTAACAAGTGCAGATCCTACTGTTTATGAAGTGAAATTGGTTAAAAATACCGCATTAAGTTCACAACAAATAGATGGTAGTAATCCTTTTACATTAACAGTTTCACCAAATCCAGCATCAAATGATGTAGTGCGTATTCAGTTTGAAATGCCGTATTTATCTAAAGTTGATTATATAATTTCTACTTTAGATGGTAAAATTGTTGAAGAAGGAGAAATAGAAGATGTGAGAATGGGAACGAATGCAATGGACTTTAGTTTGGCTTCTGCTAAATCAAACATCGTAATAGTTACTTTTGTTTTTGATAATAAATTTTATATTTCTCAAAAAATCATAAAAAAGTAATTACTATTAAATTAATAAAAAATTAAGAGTACTATTTATAAAATTATGTATATTTGTGATAGTACGTAACAAACAAAAAGAATAAATAACAATTTAAAAAATACAAAAATGAAAAAATTAGTTTCTATCATGGCAGTTGCTGCTTTTATGTTATCAATGAATGTTAATGCTCAAGAGCCAAAACAAAAAGCAAAAAAAGAAACAGCTAAAACTGAAAAATCTTGTTCAACTTCAGATAAAAAATCTTGTGGTTCAGAAGGAAAATCAGGAGGATGTTGTTCTTCTAAAAAATCAACTGAGAAAAAAGCTGAATAATTTTATTCTAAATACTTTTAAAACGCCTCGAATGTTCGAGGCGTTTTTTTATGTAACAAAAGTAGCTGATGATTTTTTTAAGGGTCACTAATTTTGTTTTGTGACTTCAACAAGAGTAGTTACTTGTTTTTAGTTTTTATTGGTTAGAAAAAGAGTGCCTGTTGGTGCTCTTTTTTGTTATGTAACAATTGTCACAAGGCTATGTAACTCATGTTACCGACTACCTTTTTTTGCGAATGTACATTTGTAACGTAAAATAAGAATAAAACAAAACTATGAAGAAAGTTAACTTATTAATCGTATTTGGAATGGTATCATCGATGCTTCAGGCACAAGATACTTTATCGATTTCAAAAAATGATTTATTACAAAAAGTAACAGAAAACAATCTGCAAATTAAGGTTGCTGAAAAATCATTTCAATCGGCTAAGGCAGATTATCGCCAATCAAATGCGCTTTTCTTGCCTAATGTTAATGTATCGCATACAGGAATTTTAACTACAAATCCATTGATGGCTTTTGGTTCTAAACTAAATCAAGAAATTTTAACAGCATCTGATTTTAATCCAGCATTATTAAATGATCCTGATAGAACTCAAAATTTTGCAACCAAAATAGAAGTACAACAACCCTTAATCAATTTAGATGGTTTGTATGGAAGACAAGCGGCTAAAGCTAAAATGGATGCATTTCAATTGCAAACTGAAAGAACCAAAGAATACTTAGAATTAGAAGTTTCAAAAGCATACATGCAATTACAATTGGCTTATAAAGCAGTTCAAGTCTTAGAAAAAGCAAATGAAACGGCACAAGGGAATTTGAAATTAGTAGACAACTATTTTAAAAACGGAATGTTGCAAAAAACCGATTTGTTAAATGTGCAAGTTCGTGTAAATGAAATTTCAAATCAATTGCAGTATGCGAAATCAAATGTGCAAAATGCTTCAGATTATTTAGCTTTTTTATTGAATGAAGATATGAAAGGTAAAACCTATAAACCTTCAGAAAGTTTAGATAATGTTATTGCTATTGAAGCTATTAATCCAACTATTTCGGATTCTAGAAAAGATATTCAAGCAATGCAAAAATCTTCTGAAGCCTATAAAAAAATGTTTCAATCATCTAAGTTCGGTTTTTTACCAAGATTAAATGCTTTTGGAAGTTACGAATTGTACGATCAACATATTTTTCAAACTTCAGCAAAAGGATATGTTGTAGGAGCACAATTATCTTGGAATGTTTTTGATGGTTATAAAAACATTGGGAAAACTCAAAAAGCAAAAGCTGATTTTGAAAAAGCTGAAATTGAAACAGAACAATACAAAAAACAAAGTCAGTTAGAATTAAATAAAACCAATCGCCAATTAGTAGATGCTGAAAACAAAGTGAATTTATCACAATTGGCATTTGAGCAATCACAAGAAGCGTTTAGAATTCGTCAAAACAGATTCAAACAAGGATTAGAAAAAACAACCGATTTATTAATGGCTGAAACGCAAATGGCGCAAAAAGAATTAGAGCATTTACAAGCGGTTTTTGAATACAACTTTACAAAACAATACTTACAATTTTTAACTAAATAAATCTCAAGAACAAGTTCAATTACAAGTTCAAACTCAAAACTAAATAATATGAAGAAGATACTAACAATACTAACTATTTCATCTCTAATCTTTACATCTTGTGGAGGTGATCAAAAAGAAAATGTAACTAATTTACCTGCAATTCCAGTAAAAGTAGCGGGTAATTCAGGTAATTCAAATAGTCCGTATGTAACGGCAAGTGGAAAAATAGAATCCGAAAATAGTGCTAATTTAAGTACTAGAATGATGGGTTATGTAACTAAAGTGAATGTAAAAGTGGGACAAAATGTTTCGGCTGGACAACTTTTGGTAAGCATAAACAATACCGATTTACAAGCCAAAAAAGCTCAAGTTGATGCTTCTATTACACAAGCAACAGCAGCTTATAATAATGCTAAAAAAGATTACGATCGTTTTGTGAATTTGTTTGCACAACAATCGGCTTCACAAAAAGAGCTAGACGATATGACTGCACGTTATGAAATGGCTAAAGCGGGTTTAGAAGCAGTCAAACAAATGCGTAATGAAGTGATGGCGCAGTTTTCTTATTCCAACATTACAGCGCCATTTTCTGGGACAGTAACAAATACATTTGTAAAAGAAGGCGATATGGCAAACCCAGGAATGCCTTTAGTAAGTATCGAAGGAGCTTCAAGATTACAAGTAACAGCAATGGTTTCGGAAAGCGATATTTCGAATGTGAAAAGCGGAATGCCTGTAAAAATCAACGTTAAATCCTTAAATAAAGAAGTAGCAGGAAAAGTTTCTGAAGTGAGTTTGTCAGCAAAAAACACAGGTGGACAATATTTGGTAAAAGTAACTTTAGATAAAATGGATAAAGAAATTTTATCAGGAATGTTTGTAAATGTTCAATTTCCAACAGCTAAAAAAGAAACAACTACTATAAAATCTGATGTGGTAATGATTCCAGAATATGCTT
The DNA here is from genome assembly GCF_021172165.1 of Flavobacterium channae. Lineage (NCBI taxonomy): Bacteria > Pseudomonadati > Bacteroidota > Flavobacteriia > Flavobacteriales > Flavobacteriaceae > Flavobacterium > Flavobacterium channae. The sequence continues at coordinate 727,239 of NZ_CP089096.1, forward strand.
TAGTAAAAGAAGGACAATTAACCGGTGTTTATACTGTAGGAAGTGGTAATGTAGCAATTTTAAGATGGTTGCGAATTGGAAAAACATTCGGTAGCCAAGTTGAAGTTTTATCAGGTTTATCTGCAAACGAACAATACATTATTTCAGCGGATGGAAAATTATTTAACGGAGCAAAGGTTATTGTTCAGTAATCAGTGTTCAGTTTTAAACTATTAAACTTAAAAAAATGCAAGAAGGTATTTCAGGTAAAATAGCCAATTTCTTTATCAACTCTAAACTAACCATTTTATTAATGGTAGCGTTGATGATAATTGGAGTATATAGTTCGTTCTTAATTCCAAGAGAAGAAGAACCGCAGATAAATGTTCCTATGGCCGATGTTATGGTCATGTATCCTGGTGCAAGTCCATCAGAGATTGAAAGTAGAGTTGTAAAACCTTTAGAGAAAATCATTGGTAATATAAAAGGAGTAGAACATATTCATAGTATGGCTATGAACGGCTATTCGATGATGGTAGTGCAATTTTATGTAGGTGAAAACAGTGAGGATTCGTATGTAAAATTATACGATGAATTAATGAAACATCGTGATATGTTTCCTCAAGGAGTAATGCAACCAGTTGTAAAAACGCGTTCTATTGATGATGTTCCAATGTTAGGATTAACACTTTGGAGTGAAAAATATGATGATTTCCAATTACGTCAAATTGCAGAAGAAGTTACTTCGGAAGTTGAAAAGGTAAAAGACGTTGCGATTACGAAAGAAATTGGAGGAAGAACGCGCGAGCTAAAAGTAGTTTTAGATAAAGATAAAATGGCTGAAAACGGTGTGGATGCGTTAAGCATTATGCAAATGATTCAAGCCAATAACGGAAGTTCACAATCGGGTAGTTTTGTGCAAAATGATGCGGAATATTTAGTAACTACGGGTAAGTTTTTATCAACTTCAGAAGATGTAGAAAACTTGGTAGTAGGTGTAAATAACAACATGCCAGTTTACTTAAAACAAGTAGCGGCTATTCAAGACGGACCTCAAACACCTAAAAATTATGTATCTTTTGGATATGGAAAAGCAAATGAGAAATTCTCCAAATTCAATTCGGAATATCCTGCTGTTACCATTTCGGTAGCAAAAGTAAAAGGTGCCGATGCGATGCAGATTTCAGAGAAAATAATTACTAAGGTAGAAAGCTTAAAGAAAAATTTAATTCCCGAAGATGTACATGTTGAAGTTTCCAGAAACTATGGAGAAACAGCATCTCACAAAGTAGGAGAGTTGTTATTACATTTAGGTGTTGCTATTATTGCGGTAACGGTTTTGGTAATGTTAGCCATGGGTTGGAGAGGCGGATTAGTGGTCTTCTTCTCTGTTCCTTTGACCTTTGCTTTAACTTTATTTAGTTATTATTTATTAGGATATACGTTAAATAGAATCACGCTTTTTGCTTTGGTATTCGTAGTTGGTATTGTAGTCGACGACAGTATTATTATTGCCGAAAACATGCACCGTCATTTCAAAATGAAGCGACTGCCATTCAAACAAGCTGCCATTTATGCGATTAACGAAGTTGGAAACCCAACAATTTTAGCAACGTTTACTGTAATTGCGGCTATCTTACCTATGGCTTTTGTTTCTGGAATGATGGGGCCTTACATGAGTCCAATGCCAATTGGAGCTTCTATTGCCATGATGTTATCATTGTTTGTAGCATTGACCGTTACACCATATTTGGGTTACCATTTATTACATGAAAAAGACGAGCAAGAACATAAAGAAGAACAAGTTTTGGAAACATCTTGGATTTATAAAATCTATAAAAAAGTAGAACAACCGCTTTTAGATAATTCTAAAAAACGTAATTTGATGTTCGTCGTTACCGTTGTTCTTTTATTGGGTTCCGTATTGATGTTCTTTACCAAATCTGTAGCTGTTAAAATGTTACCTTTTGATAATAAAAACGAATTCCAAGTGGTAATTGATATGCCAGAAGGAACTACATTAGAAAGAACGGCTGCAGTTACTAAAGAAATTGCGCAATATCTTTCAACTGTTCCAGAAGTGGTGAACTATCAAAATTACATAGGAGCTTCTGCTCCGATAACCTTTAACGGTTTGGTACGTCATTACGATATGCGTGGTGGAAGCAACATGGCGGATATTCAAGTAAACTTACTACAAAAAGAAGATCGCGATTTACAAAGTCACGATATCGCAAAAGTAGTACGTCCAGAAGTGCAAAAAATTGCTAAAAAATATGGTGCGAATGTAAAAATTGTGGAAGTTCCACCTGGACCACCAGTTTTATCTACTTTAGTGGCGGAGGTTTACGGACCTGATTATGAAGAGCAAATTAAAGTAGCGAATCAAGTGAAAACCATTTTAGAAACTACTACAGATGTGGTTGATACCGATTGGATGGTAGAAGCGCCTCAAGTAGAATATAAATTAGAGGTGGATAGAGAAAAAGCCATGTTGAATGGAATTGCTCCGCAACAAGTTGTTGGTAATTTGACATATTTGTTAAGAGAAATGCCTGTTTCTAATTTGTATGATGAGCGTTCGAATAATCCAGTAGGTATTACATTATCGTTGGAAGATAAAGACAAAACTTCGATTGAAGATATTCAAAATTTGAAAATCAAAGGAAGTCGTGGTAACGTGGTTCCAGTGAGTGATTTGGTAAAAGTTACTACCGACACTTTACAAAATACGATTTATAGAAAAGATCAAAAACGAGTGGTATATGTTTTAGCCGATATGGCAGGAGCCTTAGAAAGTCCGGTATATGCAATTTTAGGAATGAATGAGAAGTTGGAAAAAATGCAATTACCAAAAGGCTATAATGTAAACGAATTGTATATCGGTTCACCATCAGACGAAAGTAATTTTACTGTAAAATGGGATGGAGAATGGCAAATTACCTTAGAGGTGTTCCGTGATTTAGGAGCAGCGTTCTTAGTCGTAATTATTGTGATTTATATGTTGATTGTAGGTTGGTTCCAAAACTTCAAAACACCAATTGTAATGATGGTTGCGATTCCACTTTCTTTAGTTGGAATTGTATTAGGACATTGGATGTTAGGAGCGTTTTTTACTGCTACATCATTTATTGGAATGATTGCGTTGGCTGGAGTAATGGTACGAAATTCGGTCTTACTGATTGACTTTATCGAAATCCGTTTGAACGATGGAATTCCGATCAAACAAGCTATCATTGAAGCGGGAGCCGTTAGAACAACCCCAATTTTATTAACGACTGGAGCAGTAGTAATCGGAGCCTCAATCATTTTGTTTGACCCAATTTTCCAAGGATTAGCGATTTCGTTAGTCGCAGGAGCGATTGTTTCAACATTACTGACATTGATTGTAGTGCCATTGATTTACTATATCACGGAACGTAAAAAATGGGAGAAAAATAATTAAATAATTAACCGATTTAGTTTAAAATAAATAATAGTATGATAAACAGATTAATAAGAGCAATTGCAGGAACATTTATTATTTTAAGTGTTCTTTTAGGAATGTATGTCAACGAAAATTGGTATTGGTTTACTATTTTCGTGGGAGCTAATTTACTTCAATCTTCATTTACTAAATGGTGTTTAATGGAAGATGTTTTAAGAAAAGTTTTTAAAATTCAAGATTAATGAAATACTATTTTTCATAATTTAGCGTTAACAAACAAAACAATGAATTATGAAAAAACTTAAATTAATTTCAATTTTATCATTGCTATTCATACTGAACGTAGCGTCGATGTGTAGTGATGATGACGATACTTCAAGTCAAGTATCAAATCCTACAGAAATCGCTTCTACTTTAGCCGATGGGCAGTGGATTGTGACTTTATACAAAGAGAATGATGTAGTTCAAACTAGTAATTACTCAGGTTATAATTTTACGTTTGGAACTGATAGTGCTTTATCTGCTACTAATGGAACTACAACACAATCGGGTGATTGGAGTACTTACGCCGATAGTGGTTACACTAAGTTAGATATGATGTTTACTGCTCTTGACGGTCCCTTTGAAGAAATTAGCGAAGATTGGAATGTGATTTCTAGAACCGCTACTAAAATCGAATTAAAGCACGTAAGTGGTGGTGATGGTAGTATTGATTATCTTACTTTAGAAAAAGATTAAAATCACTAAAGTATAATAAAAAAACCAGCTATAAAAAGCTGGTTTTTTTATTTAAAACAAACCCATTTTCTCACTTTGCAACTTTATAACTTTATCTTATCTTTGCACTTCATTAAACAAAAACAGAAACATGTTTGATAATTTAAGCGATAAGTTAGATAAAGCGTTACATATATTAAAAGGACACGGTAAAATTACCGATGTTAACGTTGCTGATACTCTGAAAGAAGTTCGTAGAGCTTTACTAGATGCCGACGTAAACTTTAAAATTGCTAAAGATTTTACAACTAGAGTTAAAGAGAAAGCAATTGGTGAAAACGTATTAACTACGTTACAACCAGGTCAGTTAATGGTGAAAATCGTTAAAGACGAGTTGACCGAATTAATGGGTGGTGATGCTGCTGGAATTAATCTTTCTGGAAATCCTTCTGTGATTTTAATGTCGGGTTTACAAGGTTCTGGTAAAACTACTTTTTCTGGAAAATTAGCGAACTTTTTAAAAACTAAAAAGAACAAAAAGCCTTTATTGGTAGCTTGTGATATCTATCGTCCTGCGGCAATCAATCAGTTGCATGTAGTGGGTGGACAAATTGGGGTTGAAGTTTATTCAGAACCAGAAAATAAAAATCCTGTTGAAATTGCTCAAAACGCTATTAAGCATGCAAAAGCAAATGGTTTCAACGTAGTTATCATCGATACCGCTGGTCGTTTGGCTGTGGATGAAGAAATGATGAACGAAATTGCAAATGTTCACAAAGCAATTCAACCACAAGAGACGTTATTTGTGGTAGATGCCATGACTGGACAAGATGCGGTAAATACTGCAAAAGCGTTCAACGATAGATTAAATTTTGACGGAGTTATCTTAACGAAGTTAGATGGTGATACACGTGGTGGTGCTGCTATTTCGATTAAATCGGTAGTAAACAAACCTATTAAATTCATCGGTACAGGTGAAAAAATGGAAGCTATCGACGTGTTTTATCCAAATCGTATGGCGGATAGAATCTTGGGAATGGGAGACGTTGTTTCCTTAGTAGAAAGAGCACAAGAGCAATACGACGAAGAAGAAGCAAGAAAATTACAGAAGAAAATCGCTAAAAACGAATTTGGTTTTGACGATTTCTTAGCGCAAATCCAACAAATCAAGAAAATGGGGAACATGAAAGACCTTGTTGGAATGATTCCTGGTGCTGGAAAAGCGTTAAAAGATGTAGAAATTCAAGACGATGCTTTCAAACATATTGAAGCCATTATTCACTCGATGACACCTGCAGAAAGAAGCAAACCATCTATTATTGATGTAAAACGTAAAATGAGAATTGCGAAAGGTTCGGGTAGAAAAATTGAAGAAGTGAACCAATTAATGAAGCAATTCGACCAAATGAGTAAAATGATGAAAATGATGCAAGGTGGTGCAGGTAAAAACCTGATGAAAGCCATGGGCGGAATGAAAGGCATGAGATAAACTGTAAAGACGCGATTTATCGCGTCTTTTTTATAAAATAAAATACACACAAACAACACAACAAAATGCAATTATTAGACGGAAAAAAAGTTTCGGAAGACATTAAAAATGAAATTGCTGCTCAGGTAGCAGAAATGAAAGCAAATGGTGAAAAAGTACCTCATTTAGCAGCTATTATTGTTGGTAATGATGGTGCAAGTTTAACTTATGTAGGAAGTAAAGTTAAGTCGTGCGAACGCGTTGGTTTTGAATCAACTTTAATAAAAATGCCTAGCACAACTTCTGAAACGGAACTTCTAAAGAAAATTAAAGAGTTGAACGAAAATGATGATATCGACGGTTTTATTGTTCAGTTGCCTTTACCAAAACAAATTGATACGCAAAAAATCATTGAAGCAATTGATCCAAGTAAAGATGTAGATGGTTTCCATCCAGAGAATTTTGGAAAAATGGCTTTAGATATGTCTACTTTTATTCCTGCAACACCTTTTGGAATCTTAGAATTATTAGAACGTTATAATGTTCAAACAGAAGGAAAGCATACTGTAGTAATCGGAAGAAGTCATATTGTTGGTCGTCCTATGGGAATTTTAATGGGAAGAAAAGGATTTCCTGGAAATTCGACTGTAACGGTTACTCATAGTCAAACAAAAAATATCAATCAAATTACTTCACAAGCCGATATTATTATTTCTGCATTAGGAGTTCCAAATTTCTTAAAAGCAGAAATGGTAAAAGACGATGTTGTTGTAATCGACGTTGGAATTACAAGAGTAGAAGATGAAACTACTGAAAAAGGCTACAGAATTGTTGGTGACGTAGATTTTGAAAATGTGTCAAAAAAAGCGTCTTACATTACGCCAGTTCCTGGTGGAGTAGGGCCAATGACAATTGCAATGTTATTGAAAAATACATTGTTAGCTAGAGAGCAAAAAAGAAATAGATAATATTAAGATTAAATTTTTTTAAACCCAGATTCGAAAGAGTTTGGGTTTTTTATTTGGAATTTTAACATAAACTGTAGAAAAACTACAGCAATGGTTCTGAATAAGCGTTTTAAATTGTACCCGAAATTAAATTTCATAAATTATAATATGATTTTAAAATTAAAAAGTATTAAATTTAAAACAATGAAAAAACAATGAAGAAAAAAATCTATCTCTTTTCAAAAATTGTATTGCTTACTACATTGATTTCGCTAATTTTTAGTTGTGAAAAAGATTTATATGATGACGTTATTCAACAAAATCAAAATAAGCAAATAAATATTAAACAAATTTCTTTAGAAAAATTTAATTTAAGAATGAGACAAATGAAAAATAAACCTGATATAGAAAGGTTTATGGTTTCATCTAAAAATAGTTTTCTACAAAACAGAACAGAAAGTACTTCGGGGTTTGAAATCGTTACAGACGACATCAAAGAAATTACACAGGGTGATTATACTTCATACACAATGTATGTTAAAACATCTGATACTACAAATAATATTTATAATATTACGATTGAAGAAGTAGATGGATATACAACTTTTTTTATTACTAAATATATTCCTGATACAAATTGGTTAGAAAATAAAGATCAACCTTTTGAGGGTGAAATAATTACTTTCAGAGAACCAAATACTAATTCTGATGGAACTGTTAGTTTGCAAGAATATATGGAACTTATTGGAGATGATTTATATGCTGCGGGTGGCGGTGGTGGAAATTCAACTTCTGGATTTGGAAATAATTTGGGGCCTTCAACAATATATCCATCAGACTGTAATGGTGAAGTTCACACAACAGTTGTAGTAGAAGCATTAATGTGTTCAGATAATGAGCATTGGCCTTGGACACCAGGTATTTGTATTGCTGATAGAAAAGCACGAATTTCAACAAGAACATATTATGAATGTATTCCTAATATTGGAGGTAATCCTTATGGTAATGGAAATACCTCAGGTTCAGGAGATACGTCTGGAGGCAATACTTTAGGTGGTGGCGGTAGTGGAACAGGTACTGGTTCAGGTGGCACAAGTACAGGTGCTGTAACCGGTTCAATTACCACAATTGTAGACCCAACAGAAGAAGAAAAGAAAACTCCTTGTGAAGAATTAATAGAAAATGATTCAATTTCTGACTTTAATACTAAAATGGCAGAATTAAAAATTAAATCTGGAACACAAAATTTTGAATCAGCTCATGCTATTTATCAAAATGCTGGAGCAGGATTGATTATAGGTGATGAGTTTACAGGACAATCAAATGCTAATGGGGAAGGTAGGGAAGTTTATTTATCACTTAATTCTTCAATTACTACTAATGCCATAAACTGTGTAGGATTTATTCATTGTCATTTGGACAATGGAACAACTTTTAAAGTTTTTTCTTTAGATGATATTATTGCTTTAGCATTAATTACAGAATCGTCTACTAGACCCGTGAGTGAATTTACTATTTATCTTACTACAAATAGTGGTACATTAGCGTTAAAAGTAAACAACAAAATCCTTTTAAATAGTAAAATTGATATGTTGAACATAACATACAATGATCAAGAAAGAGAATTTAAAACTAAAGTTAAAATGGGGCAAACATATGCGGAGCAAAAATTAGGATTAATTAAATTTTTAAATAATATGCCGCTTATAGGAAACCCTGGTATTGATGTTTATGAAAAAGTAGGTTCTACTTGGAATAAATTAAACTTATCTGCTAATGGAAATTCAATAATCAGCACACCGTGTAATTAAAATAAATGATAATGAAAAATATATTAAAACTTTTACTTGTTTTGTTTGTTCAAAACATTTATGCCCAATATCCTGTATTAACAACTACTTCTTTGGCTGGAGATCCAACAATGGATATTAATTTTTCAAAAAACGGAAATTATGCGATAGATACCAACAACGAAAGAGACCAATATGTGGGTTTGTGGAGGTATCAAGACAGTGATATTCTTTTTGAGCTAAAAATGGAAAAAAGAGATCAATTTTTGTTTAAAATAGAATATCAAGGACAAGTATATTATACCTATTCTGACATAATTATTTTTAAATATAAATTAATTAAAAATGGAGTATTAATTTATGATAATTTAAATGCTACAATACCAAATGAGAATTATTACTCTCAAGCAACTAAACACGGAAATTATGAATATTTATACGGTGGTTTGTTAGATTTTACGAGAAATGTTATGGGTACTGTTTCCATTAAAAGATTACAAGCATCAAATCCTGATAAAATATATTTTAATTTAAGCAGTGGTGGATATTCTTTACATAATCCCAAAGAATTTTACAATAATCCTCCAGATGTAAAGTTGTTTAATATTCCAACAGATGGCATAGAAATGGTTAGAGTTAATTAATAGAATGAATAATTATCACAATTTATATTAAACATTTTTAATATAAAGAATTATGAAAAACATTATTAAAATATTCATCTTAATTTTTATTAGCTTAAATATGAATTGTCAGACTTTGCCATTAAAAACTGCAAATTTTGATTGTCCTAATGGTGCATATAAAAAAGACTTAGATGCTGTTTTTCCATTTTGGATAGGTACATGGAAAGGTGTAATTGATAATAAAGAATATACTTTTGAATTTGTTTCTTTTACAAATCAATTGGTTTCATTTTCAAATGGAGATAATTTTTATGAAGACATGTTAAAATGTAAATTTAAGGTGGTTGATTTGACAAACAATCAAGTACTTTATAGTGATTTACATTTGTCTAATGTTGAAGATTATAAAATTAAATTAATTTCTTACAGAAATGATAATGATTATTTTTTCTTATTCAATGACGATGAAAATAATTGTTATAATACAGTTGAGTTTAATCTAGTTAAAAATAGCTCAAATTATAACAACATAGTTTACAAAGGGTTTGAGCAAAAGGATTATATTCCATCAAATGATTGTCCTTATAGTAATAATCAAGAGATACCTAATTTTTTGCCAAGAAGTAGTTTCGTTTTAGTTAGGCAATAATTTTAAAACGATTTCATATTTTTATTTAATTTATATAAAAAAGCCATTTCAAACGAAATGGCTTTTTTATTGTTTTTTAGTTTTGACTTGAAGTCTTAGCTTGTTTTCTGAAATAGAAGTAAGCAAAGATAATTCCTGCAACCGCTAACCAAACTAATTTTGTGTTAATTGGAGCTGGCGGTGGATCACTATCAACCGGTGGATCAACTGGTTGAGCGTTACTTAGAAAGCTTATAAAAGCCATTATAAGTGTAGCGTAAAGTTTAAACAAATTTGATTTCATATCTTTTTAATTTGGGGCTGTTCTTAAATTAAGAATGCAAGTATACTAATTAATTATCTTTTTTGAAAGTCTGAAGTGAAAAATAATTCAACTGTTGGGTATTTTTGTTGTGTCATTTGAATTGAAAAATCACTGTCAGCCAAGAAAACTAATTGTCCATATTTATCATGACCTAAGAATTTTTGTTTTACACGTTTAAATTCTGCAAACTCTGTATTTTTTGGATCTTGTGGTTTTACCCAGCAAGCTTTGTATGCAGGAAAATTCTCATAGGTGCATTTTGCGCCATATTCGTGTTCTAAACGGTATTGAATTACTTCATACTGTAATGCACCAACGGTTCCAATTACTTTTCTTCCGTTCATTTCTAAGGTAAACAACTGCGCAACACCTTCATCCATTAATTGGTCAATTCCTTTTTCTAATTGTTTCGATTTTAATGGATCTGCATTATTGATGTAGCGGAAATGCTCTGGTGAAAAACTTGGGATTCCTTGGAAATTCATCTGTTCACCTTCGGTTAAAGTATCACCAATTTTAAAGTTTCCAGTATCGTGTAATCCTACAATATCACCAGGATAAGAAATGTCAACAATCTCTTTTTTCTCAGCAAAAAATGCATTTGGACTTGAGAATTTCATGTTTTTACCGTTTCTAACATGTAAATACGGTTTGTTTTTCTCAAATGTTCCCGATACAATTTTTATGAATGCTAAACGATCTCGGTGTTTTGGATCCATATTCGCATGAATTTTGAAAACAAATCCACTGAACTTGCTTTCGTCAGGTTGAACCAAACGTGTATCCGATTCTTTTGCTCTTGGAGTTGGAGCAATATCAATAAAACAATCTAATAATTCACGAACTCCAAAATTATTCAATGCCGAACCAAAAAAAACAGGTTGTAAATCACCATTTAAATATTCCTCTCTATCAAAAGAAGGATATACTTCATCTATTAATTCCAATTCTTCTCTAAGTCGAGTAGCTGGTTTTTCACCAATAATTTTTTCTAATTCAGGATTCGAAATATCATCAAAAGCAATTGTTTCTTCTATGTTTTTACGACTATCTCCTTCAAAAATATTGATGTTCTTTTCCCAGATATTATAAATTCCTTGGAAATCATATCCCATTCCAATAGGAAAACTTAAAGGTGTTACACGAAGTTTTAATTTTTTTTCTACTTCGTCCATTAGGTCAAATGCGTCTTTACCTTCACGGTCTAATTTGTTTATAAAAACAATCATCGGAATGTTACGCATTCTACAAACTTCAACTAATTTTTCAGTTTGTTCCTCAACCCCTTTAGCAACGTCAATAACAACAATTACACTATCAACAGCGGTTAATGTTCTAAACGTATCTTCAGCAAAGTCTTTGTGACCAGGCGTATCTAAAATATTAATTTTTTTGTCTTTATAGTTAAAAGCTAAAACCGATGTTGCAACCGAGATTCCTCTTTGTCTTTCAATTTCCATGAAATCGGAAGTAGCACCTTTTTTTATCTTGTTACTTTTTACAGCTCCAGCTTCCTGAATTGCACCTCCAAATAATAATAATTTTTCAGTTAAAGTCGTTTTACCGGCATCAGGATGGGAGATAATTCCAAAAGTTCTTCTTCTTGCTATTTCTTCTATAAAACTCATTATTCAAAATTTTGTGCAAAAGTAACTTTTTTTGAAGAATTTTCTGTTAATACTCTCTTATAAATGTTGTGGAATAGTATCGAATTGTTATTTTTGTCGATTACAATATAAAATGTATAATTTATTATGAAAATTAGTCGCCTACTTATTTTTGTTTTTTTAATAGCTCCAATTTTTTTAGTAGCACAATCTAAAGAGGTTTTATTTACAATTGATAATCACCCTTATTACACAGATGAATTTGTTCGTGTTTATAATAAGAATTTAGATTTAGTTAAAGACGATTCGCAAAAAGACTTAGATAAATATTTAGAATTGTTTTTAGGTTATAAATTAAAGGTAGAAAAAGCAAATAAAGTTGGTTTGCAAAATGGTACGGCCTATCAAAATGAATTAAAATCATACAGAAATCAATTATCTAAAAATTATTTAAACGATTCAAAAGTTACAAATGAATTAGTTCATGAAGCTTATGATAGATTGCAACAAGAAGTAAGAGCATCACATATTTTAGTTTTAGTAGAAGAAGGTGCATCTCCTCAAGATACTTTGAAAGCGTACAATAAAATGATGGACATCAGAAAAAGATTAGATGCTGGTGAAGATTTTATTAAAGTTGCGCAACAATTCTCTGAAGATCCTTCAGTAAAAGAGAACAATGGTGATTTAGGTTATTTTTCTGCATTCAGAATGGTTTATCCTTTTGAAAATGCTGCATTTAATACAAGAGTAGGTCAAGTTTCTAAACCTTTCCGTACTCGTTTTGGATACCACATTGTTAAAGTTGTTGATAAAAGAAAAAACCGAGGAGAAGTTACAGTTGCTCATATTATGATTTTAAAACCTTCTAAAATAGATGAAGGACAACAAGAAAAAGCAAAAGCAACTATTGATGATATTTATAAAAAAATTCAACAAGGTGAAAGTTTTGAAAGTTTAGCGCAACAATTTTCTGAAGATAAGTCATCTGCACCTAAAGGTGGTGTTTTACAACGTTTTGGTTCTGGACAATTAAGTTCTGAAGAATTTGAAAATGTAGCTTTTGAATTAACAGATAAAAATCAAATTTCAGCTCCTTTTCAATCGCAATTTGGTTGGCATATTGTTAAGTTAATAGAAAAACATCCTGTTCGTTCTTTTGATGAAATGAAAGCTGAATTAGAAGATAAAATCAGAAAAGACGAAAGATCTTTGTTGATTACGAATTCTTTAGCTAAGAAAATGAGAGCAAAATATGCTTTTACTAAAGACGCTAAGTTAATTGCTAAAATCAAAGGTTTAGTAAACGATAATTTTTATTCTCAAACATGGGAAGCTCCTTCAAAATTTAATGAAGCAAATAACACAATTCTTACGATTAATAAAGATAGAAAAGTGACTGCTAAAGTCTTCTTAGATTTTATCGCTTCAAAGCAAAAATCAAATATCAGTACAAGACCAGTTGCAAAACTTGTTGATGAATTATTTGAAAAATTTGTTGACGAGCAACTTATGGCTTATTATAATGATAATTTAGAAAACGAATTTTCAGAATTCAAAAATGTAATGGAAGAATACAGAGATGGTTTATTACTTTTTGATTTGATGGAAAAAGAGATTTGGAACAGAGCTAAAAATGATACCATTGGATTAAATGATTATTTTAAAAATAATATTGCTAACTATCAATGGAAAAAAAGATTTAGTGTAGATATCTTATCGTCAACAGATAGTAAAGTGATTGAAAAGGCACAAAAATATTTGAAAAAAGGGAAATCGTTAGATTACATTAAAGCTCAATTAAACAAAGACGGGAAAGTTAATGTTATGTCTAAATCTGGAATGTATGAAGAAGATTATGATATTTTATCAGAATATAAAAACTTATCTAAAGGTGTTTCTAATGTTGTAACAAAAGATAAATACTTTTTCGTAGTAAATGTTTTGGATGAAAAACCTGCTGGAGCAAAAGAATTATCTGAATGTAGAGGAAAAGTAATTAGTGATTACCAACAATATTTAGAAAACAATTGGGTGAATGAATTGAAAAAAGAGTTTGATATAAAAATCAATACTGAAGTTTTTGAAAAAGTAAAGAAACAATTACATAACTAAATGAAACATTGGGTTCAAATAATTGTAATTGCAGTTTTGGTATCTTCATGTGACTATTTTAAACCCGCAAAAGAACCAAAAGCAATTGCTCGTGTAGGGCAAAGTTATTTGTATGAATCCGATATTGTAAATTTAGTTCCAAAAGGTACATCAAAACAAGATAGTATTGCCATTGTAAAATCTTTTATTGATAGATGGGCAACACAAAAGTTACTTTTTGAAGCTGCTGAAAAGAATATCGGAAAAGATCAACTAGAAGAATTTAATCTTTTAATTGAACAATATAAAACCGATTTGTATACAAAAGCTTACTTAGAAAATTTAGTTATTCGACAAGTAGATACATTGGTTACAGAAGAACAAATAGTTGATTATTATAATAAAAATAAGCAGTATTTTAAAAATTCTTCTGAGTTGGTTAAGCTTCGCTACATCAATTTAGTTAAAGAAAATCCAAAATTTGCTAAAATTAAAGCAAAGTTTAGTTCCTTTACCAAAAAAGATAAAAAAGAGTTAGAGCAGTTGGCTGTTCAGTTTAAAAGTTATGCTTTTAACGACTCAATTTGGGTTGATATAAATCAGGTTTACGAAAAAATTCCATTTATTAATTTGGAAAACAAACAGAAGTTTATTTCGTCTGGAATGAATTTTCAGTATCCTGATTCAACAACAGTATGGTTGGTGAAGATTAACAATGTTTTGCCAAAAGATAGTGCAACGCCTCTTGAGTTTTTAAAGCCCACTATTAAGCAAATTATTATAAATAATAGAAAATTAGAATTAATTAACACATTAGAAAAAGAGATTACGAATGACGCAATCAAAGACAATAAATATGAAATTTATAAATAAAAAATTACTTTATACATTATTTTTAATAACATCAACAGTTGTATTTGCCCAAACTAAAAAAGAAAAAGTAGACGGTGTAGTAGGAGTTGTAGGAGATTATGTTGTATTAGATTCAGATATCGATTTGGATTTTATAACCATGAGAGCACAAGGTGTAGATACTAAAAATATTACACGTTGCGAAGTTTTTGGCAAACAATTAGAAGATAAATTATATGCACACCATGCAATTCAGGATAGTATTATTGTTACTGATGCGGAAGTTAATTCTTATTTAAATGAACAACTTGATGCTGCTGTTGAACAAATTGGTTCAATGGAGAAAGTAGTTAAGTATTATAATAAAAAGAACGAAGAAGAATTACGTAATCATTTCTTTGATGCTGTAAAAATGATGAAACTTACAGATCAAATGCAAAAAAAGATTCTAGAATCAGTTGAAATTACACCTGAAGAAGTAAGAAACTTTTTTAAAGGTATTCCTGCTGATGAAATTCCAACCTTTGGTGCTGAAATGGAAGTAGCTCAAATTGTTGTAAAACCTGTAATCACTGAAGATGAGAAAAAAAGAGTAATTGATAAACTAAAAGAAATCAAACAAGATGTTTTAAACGGATCTAGTTTCTTTAGTAAAGCTGTTTTATTTTCTGAAGATCCTGGGTCAAGTTCAAATGGTGGTTACTATAAAATGAATCGTAAAACACAATTCGTTAAAGAATTTAAAGATGTTGCTTTTAGTTTAGCTGAAGGTGAAATTTCTGAACCATTTGAAACAGAATTTGGATATCATATTATTATGGTTGAAAAGATTAAAGGTCAAGAAGTTGAATTACGTCATATTTTAATTTCTCCAAAAGTATCTACTCAAGCTATGAAAGATGCAAAAGAGAAAATAGAGCAAATAAGAACTAAGATTTTAAATAAAGAAATTTCTTTTGCAGATGCGGCTAAATCGTCTTCTGATCAAAAAGAAACTAGAAATAGTGGTGGGGTTCTTCTTAATCCTAGAACTATGGAGCCAAGATTTGAACTAACCAAAATGGATCCAACATTATACGCACAAGTTTCTTCTTTAAAAGATGGCGAAGTTTCACTTCCGTTAATTGATGAAGAAAGAGGAACAGGTAAATATTATAAGATAATTACAGTTAACAATAGAATTGATGAGCATCAAGCTGATTTTTCTAAAGATTATTTAAAGATTAAAGAGTTAGCTTTAAAAGACAAACAAATTAAAGCTATTGCAAAATGGACTGAAGAGAAAATTAAGGAAACTTATATCAAAATCAGTGATGATTATAAAGATTGTGATTTTGCTAATAACTGGTTAAAAAAATAATTTCTATGTAAATTTATTACCCTTTGATTTTTTCAGAGGGTTTTTTATAAGTTTTTTTCTTATTTTAGACTTTTAATAATATAATTCAAATTAGACTTTTAAATATGTCAGACGTAGCAGCCATTCAGGAATTAGTTCAAAAACAAAAAGCACTTAAACAAGAAATTGCAAAAGTAATTGTTGGTCAAGACGAAGTAGTTCATCAAATTGTGATGAGTATTTTTTCTGGAGGTCATGCTTTGTTAGTTGGTGTTCCAGGTTTAGCAAAAACTTTAATGGTAAATACTATTTCTCAAGCTTTAGGTTTGAATTTTAAGCGTATTCAGTTTACGCCAGATTTAATGCCTTCTGATATTTTAGGAAGTGAAATTTTAGATGAAAATCGTCAGTTTAAATTTATTAAAGGACCAATATTTTCTAATATTATTTTGGCTGATGAGATTAATAGAACGCCGCCAAAAACACAAGCTGCCCTTTTAGAAGCAATGCAAGAAAGAGCGGTTACTGTGGCGGGTCATCATTATAAATTAGATTTACCTTATTTTGTTTTAGCTACACAAAACCCTATTGAGCAAGAAGGGACTTATCCACTACCTGAAGCGCAATTAGACCGTTTTATGTTTGCAGTTAAGTTAGATTACCCAAGTTTTCAAGAAGAAGTTGATGTTGTAAAAGCAACGACTTCTGATTTTAAACCTGTTGTAAATGCATTGTTTACGGCACAAGAAATAATAGATTATCAAAATGTAATTAGAAAAATTCCTGTTGCAGATAACGTCATTGAATATGCAGTTTCTTTAGTAAGTAAAACACGACCAGATAATCCATTATCTAATGATTTTGTAAAAACTTATATCGATTGGGGTGCTGGACCAAGAGCTTCACAAAACTTAATTTTAGCAGCAAAAACAAATGCGGCTTTTAATGGTAAGTTTTCTCCAGATATAGAAGATGTAAAAGCGGTTGCAATTGGAATATTAAGACATCGAATTGTGAAAAATTATAAAGCTGACGCCGAAGGAATTTCGGAAGAAGAAATTATTAAAAAGCTGTTTTAAACAGCTTTTTGCAATTATTAATTAAGGTATTTTTATCTCTTTGGAAATAAATTCAGAAAAAAGAGTTTTCGGTTTAGATGTGTTAAGAGCAACTGCTATAACAATGGTAGTTTGTTCGCATATTCTTTGGATTTATCCAAAGAGTAATCATTTTATTCCAATGCTTTTTGAACTTTTCGGCTTTTGGGGAGTGGAACTTTTTTTTGTTTTAAGTGGTTTTTTAATAGGAAGTATATTGTATAAAACCTTTGTAGAACAAAGCTACAGATTTACTGAAGTTAAAAGCTTTTTAAAAAGACGTTGGTTCAGAACATTACCAAATTATTATTTGATTCTTTTGTTAAATATTTTGATAGCTTTTCTGCTAGGTTATAAAATTGAAGGATTGTTTAAATACTTTTATTTTGCTCAAAACTTTTTATCAAAATCACCTTCTTTTTTCCCTGAATCATGGAGTTTGCCAATAGAAGAATTTGCATACTTGTTATTGCCATTTTCTTTGTGGGGTGTTTGTCGATTTTCTAAGAATAATAAGCAAAAATTGTTCTTAATAGTAAATCTGTTTTGGATAGTGTTTTTTATGATGAACAAATGGATTTACAATTCCAATCATACTATTTCAGATTTAATCGAATGGAATTTAAATTTAAAATCCGTTTTAATTTATCGCGTTGATGCTATTTTAATTGGCGTTGTTGCTGCTTGGTTTTCTATTAATTATCCTTCTTGGTGGAAAAACAATAAAATCGTTTTTGCTTTTTTTGCTTCAATGATTTTTGCTTTTTTAATGTTTGGAATTCTTCCCATGAATTTAACCATTGAGCAAAATCCTTTTTTTTGGAATGTTATTTATTTGCCATTAACATCAATTGGTTTTGCATTTTTATTACCATTTTTTAGCGAATGGAAAACAAATACATCGATTTTTAAATTGCCAATTGAGGGTTTAAGTAAAATTTCATATTCTATTTATTTAATTCATTATAGCATTGTATTGCAATTGGTGAAGTATTTTTTCGATACTCTTCAAATGTCGCAATTAGAACGCCATTTTGTTTCATTGGCAACTGTTTTGGTAACTATAATATTTTCTTATATTCTTTATAAAGTTTACGAAAAACCAATTATGAATCTGAGGGATAAGTAAGAAGTTTAAAAACTCATTTTATCACTCTGATAAAATTTACATCCTATTTTTAATAATTTAGCAAAACTTTTATTTTAAAATGCGAATTTTTCAATAAAACATTAAATAATTAAAATTTATTAGAAAATAATCACTAAAATAGAATAATTACAAATAATATTTCTTTGATTATTCATTTTTATTAAAAATTTTTTAATCTCAAACGAAATAGTTAAATTTGTACCACTTTTTAAAAAATAAAAAATTAAATCTTTTATAGTTTTATGATTTTCGACATTGAAATGATTAAAAAAATTGGTAACAAAAATACGATTCGAGTAAGTAATTTGCTCAAATTTCTAATTTGTCTATTGTCTTGTACTTTAGGCATTTTTTATTTTTTAGATACAATGAAAGATGTTTTAGAAATAGCAACAAATCAAAACTTTTATTAATATAAAGATTTCTATATATGAATTTGTATAACGAGTATATCAATGAGATTGAAGAAAGAAAACAACAAGGTCTTCATCCAAAACCAATTGATGGTGCTGAATTATTAAGTGAGATTATTTCTCAAATTAAAGACGTTTCTAATGTTAATCGTGAAGATTCTTTAAAATTCTTCATCTATAATACATTGCCAGGAACTACTCCAGCAGCTGGTGTTAAAGCTGAATTTTTAAAAGAGATTATTTTAGGTCAAGCTGTAGTAGCTGAAATAACTCCTGCTTTTGCATTCGAATTGTTATCGCATATGAAAGGTGGGCCATCAATCATTGCATTGTTGGACTTAGCTTTAGGCAATGACGAAGCAATTGCTAAACAAGCTGCCGAGGTGTTAAAAACACAAGTATATTTATACGATGCTGATATGGATCGTTTAAAAGTAGCTTTTGAAAATGGTAATACTGTAGCTAAAGAAATTTTAGAAAGCTATGCTAAAGCAGAATTCTTTACAAAATTGCCTGAAGTAGCTGAAGAAATTAAAGTAGTAACTTTCATAGCAGGTGAAGGTGATATTTCTACAGATTTACTTTCTCCAGGTAATCAAGCGCACTCACGTTCTGATCGTGAATTGCACGGAAAATGTATGATTACACCTCAAGCACAGGAAGAAATCAAAGCGTTGCAAGCACAACATCCTGATGCAAGTGTTATGTTAATTGCTGAAAAAGGAACAATGGGAGTTGGTTCTTCTCGTATGTCAGGGGTGAACAACGTAGCATTGTGGACAGGTAAACAAGCTAGTCCTTATGTGCCTTTCGTTAACATCGCTCCAATTGTAGGTGGAACAAACGGAATTTCTCCAATTTTCTTAACTACAGTTGATGTAACGGGTGGTATTGGTATCGACCTTAAAAACTGGGTTAAGAAAACTGATGCTAACGGTGAAGTGGTTCGTGATGCTAACGGTGAACCAGTTTTAGAGCAAAAATATTCAGTTGCTACAGGTACTGTTTTAACAATCAATACAAAATCAAAAAAATTATACAATGGTGATCAAGAGTTAATCGATATCTCAAGATCATTCACACCACAGAAAATGGAGTTTATCAAAGCAGGAGGTTCTTATGCTATCGTTTTTGGTAAAAAATTGCAAACGTTTGCAGCTAAAACATTAGGAATCGATGCGCCTCTAGTTTACGCGCCTTCAAAAGAAATTCATAACGAAGGTCAAGGATTGACTGCCGTAGAGAAAATCTTCAACCGTAATGCTGTGGGTACGATTTCTAAAAAAGTTTTACACGCTGGTTCTGATGTTCGTGTAATTGTAAATATTGTAGGTTCTCAGGATACTACAGGATTAATGACTGCACAGGAGTTAGAATCAATGGCAGCAACGACGATTTCTCCTATCGTTGATGGAGCTTATCAATCAGGATGTCATACAGCTTCTGTTTGGGATAAAAAAGCACAAACAAATATTCCGAAATTAATGAAATTCATGAACGATTTCGGATTAATTACAGCACGTGACCCTAAAGGTGTTTATCATTCAATGACTGACGTTATTCACAAAGTATTAAATGATATTACAGTAGACGATAGAGCAATCATTATTGGGGGTGACTCACATACGCGTATGTCAAAAGGAGTTGCTTTTGGTGCGGATTCAGGAACTGTAGCTTTAGCTTTAGCAACAGGTGAGGCTTCAATGCCAATTCCAGAATCGGTAAAAGTAACCTTCAAAGGTGAAATGAAATCATACATGGATTTCCGTGATGTAGTTCATGCTACGCAAGCGCAAATGTTACACCAATTTGGTGGTGAAAACGTGTTCCAAGGAAGAATTATTGAGGTTCATATTGGTACGTTAACTGCTGATCAAGCGTTTACATTTACAGATTGGACAGCTGAAATGAAAGCGAAAGCATCTATCTGTATTTCTGAAGATGAAACATTAATCGAATCTTTAGAAATTGCAAAAGGTAGAATCCAAATCATGATTGATAAAGGTATGGATAATGCTAAGCAAGTATTACAAGGTTTAATTGACAAAGCAAACAAACGTATTGCTGAAATTAGATCGGGTGAAGAGCCTGCTTTACGTCCAGATGCAAATGCTAAATACTATGCTGAAGTAGTAGTTGATTTAGATGTTATTGCTGAGCCTATGATTGCTGACCCAGATGTTAACAATGCAGATGTTTCTAAACGTTATACACACGATACAATCAGACCATTATCTTACTATGGTGGAGATAAAAAAGTAGATCTTGGATTCATCGGATCTTGTATGGTTCACAAAGGAGATATGAAAATCTTAGCTCAAATGCTTAAGAATATCGAGGCACAACAAGGTAAAGTTGAATTCAAAGCGCCTTTAGTAGTTGCTCCTCCAACATATAACATTGTTGACGAATTAAAAGCAGAAGGTGATTGGGAAGTATTACAAAAATATTCAGGTTTTGAATTTGATGATAATGCGCCAAAAGCAGCAGCTCGTACAGAATATGAAAACATGTTGTATTTAGAGCGTCCAGGTTGTAATCTTTGTATGGGTAACCAAGAGAAAGCAGCTAAAGGAGATACTGTAATGGCAACTTCTACACGTTTATTCCAAGGACGTGTTGTTGAAGATTCAGCTGAGAAAAAAGGTGAATCATTATTGTCTTCAACTCCAGTGGTTGTATTATCAACTATTTTGGGAAGAACCCCTAATATTGAAGAATATACTGCTGCAGTAGAAGGTATCAACTTAACTAAGTTTGCACCATCTCATAAATTATTAGTTAAATAAGAAAATTTTTATAATAATTTAAAAGCCTGAGTTTTAACTCAGGCTTTTTCTTTTAAAACTAGTCAATTTTTTGTACCTTGTGGTGATTAAATTTATAACAACAACATAATTATATAAAACCTATGGCATTTGATATTAAAATGATTGAAAAAGTCTATGCTGGCATGGCTGAAAGAGTTGATAAAGCTCGAAGTCTTGTTGGAAGACCACTTACTTTGACAGAAAAGATATTATATTCCCATTTATGGGATGGAACTCCTTCAAATGTTTATAAGAGAGGAGTTGATTATGTAGATTTTGCACCAGATAGAGTAGCTTGTCAAGATGCGACTGCTCAGATGGCTTTATTGCAGTTTATGCATGCAGGAAAAAAAACTGTTGCAGTTCCAACAACTGTGCATTGTGATCACTTGATTCAAGCAAAAAATGGCGCAGCTGAAGATTTAGCTTTTGCAAATAAACAATCGAAAGAGGTTTTTGATTTCCTATCTTCAGTTTCTAATAAATATGGAATCGGATTTTGGAAACCAGGTTCAGGAATTATTCATCAAATCGTATTAGAAAATTATGCATTTCCAGGAGGAATGATGATTGGAACTGATTCACATACTGTTAATGCTGGTGGATTAGGAATGTTGGCAATTGGTGTTGGTGGAGCTGATGCGGTAGATGTTATGTCGGGTATGTCTTGGGAATTAAAATTTCCAAAACTTATTGGAGTAAAACTAACTGGTAAATTAAATGGTTGGACAGCGCCTAAAGATGTAATTCTTAAAGTAGCAGATATTTTAACTGTAAAAGGTGGAACTGGAGCTATTGTAGAATATTTCGGCGAAGGTGCCGAATCGATGTCATGTACCGGAAAAGGAACCATTTGTAATATGGGAGCTGAAATTGGAGCTACGACTTCTACTTTTGGTTATGACGATTCCATGAGAAGATATTTAGCCGCAACTGGTCGTCAAGATGTTGTAAATGCTGCCGATAAAGTAGCATCTTACTTAACTGCCGATGCCGAAGTTTATGCGAATCCAGAAAAATATTTCGACCAATTAATTGAAATTAATTTATCCGAGTTAGAACCACATATTAACGGACCATTTACTCCAGATAGAGGGACACCAGTTTCTAAAATGAAGGAAGAAGCTGCAGCTAATGGATGGCCAATTAAAGTAGAGTGGGGTTTAATAGGTTCTTGTACCAATTCTTCTTATGAAGATATGTCAAGAGCAGCTTCAATAGTAAGACAAGCAGTTGAACATGGAGTTACTCCAAAAGCGGAATTCGGAATTAATCCTGGTTCGGAACAAATTAGATTCACTATCGAAAGGGATGGAATTATTGCTGATTTCGAAAAAATGGGAACTAAAGTATTTACGAATGCTTGTGGTCCATGTATTGGACAATGGGACAGAGCAGGAGCAGATAAAGGTGAGAAAAACACTATAGTGCATTCATTTAACCGAAATTTTTCAAAAAGAGCAGATGGTAATCCAAATACCCATGCGTTTGTAACGTCACCAGAAATGGTTGCTGCATTAGCAATTTCTGGAAGATTGGATTTTAACCCAATAACGGATGCGTTGATAAACGACAAAGGTGAAGAAGTAAGATTAAAACCGCCATATGGAGATGAGTTGCCAAATAAAGGTTTTGACGTTGAGGATCCAGGTTTTCAAGCTCCAGCAGAAGATGGTTCTTCAGTTGAAGTAGTAGTTTCACCAACATCAGATCGTTTGCAATTATTAGCTCCTTTCGATCCATGGGATGGGAAAAATATTACGGGTGCTAAATTATTAATTAAAGCATTTGGAAAATGTACAACCGACCATATCTCAATGGCTGGTCCATGGTTACGTTTCCGTGGTCATTTGGATAATATTTCAAACAATATGTTGATTGGAGCTGAAAATGCATTTAATCATAAAGCAAATTCAGTAAAAAATCAATTAACAGGAGAATATGATGCGGTTCCAGCCGTGCAAAGAGCTTATAAAGCAGCTGGAATTCCAAGTATCGTTGTTGGTGATCAAAATTATGGTGAAGGTTCTTCTCGTGAACATGCAGCTATGGAACCTCGCTTTTTAGGTGTTAAAGCGGTATTGGTAAAATCATTTGCGCGTATACACGAAACCAACTTAAAAAAACAAGGAATGTTAGCATTAACATTTGCCAACGAATCGGATTATGATAAAATTCAAGAAGATGATACAATCAACTTTTTAGATTTAACCGAATTTGCTCCTGGAAAACCATTAACATTAGAATTTGTTCATGCTGATGGTTCAAAAGATATAATTTTAGCAAATCACACCTATAACGAAAGTCAAATTGGTTGGTTTGTAGCGGGTTCTGCGTTAAACCTTATTGCAGCAGGAAAAGCTTAATCAATTTTAATTTTAAAAGAATGTTAAAACTCCCTTTAAAAGAGGGAGTTTTTTTATATTGCGAAATATTTAGAATTCATGAAGTTTATCAAATCCATTTTTATTATCGTTTTTTTCTTATCCTGTGGGAATATTTTTGCGCAGAAAACCATTGAACATAAAGTTGTTAGTGGTGATTCTTTTTATTCTATAGCTAAGAAATATAACGTAGAGGAAGAAGCGATTTATAAATTAAACCCCAATTTAAAAGGGAAGGTTTTACAATTGAATACTATAATTATTATTCCGAATGATAAAAAAAGTAAAATCAAAGGAGATAATAAAACGGTCAAAAACAAATCAGATGTTTACGAAGTTCAATCGGGTGATTCTTTTTATAGTGTTGCTTTAAATAACGATTTAACTGTTGACGACTTAAAAAAATACAATCCAGATGTTTCTCCAAAGAATCTTCAAATTGGACAAAAAATTAATCTGAAACCAGTTAAAACAAAAAAGACTAAGGTTGAAAAGGAGACTCGAATAGTAGAAAATTCTTCAAACGATAATACTTTTCATATTGTTAAGAAAGGTGAAACAATGTCTTCTATCTCTAAAAAGTATGGTTTAAAACTAGCTGATTTGTTAGAAATGAATAAGCCATTGAGAACAAATCTTCAAATAGGAGATAAAGTTGCTATTAAAAAAGAGAATTTAAGCATTGTTGAAGTTGATAAACCAGTTGATAGTTCATCTAATGGTTTAATTGCGGAAAGTAATACTAGTGATGATGATGTTGAAGAAGCTGACGATTCGGGAGAAATTACTCACTTGGTAAAAAAGGGAGAAACAGCAAGTAGTATTGCACGTCATTACAATGTAAAGCTAAAAGAATTAAAAAAGTTAAATCCTAGAGTTGGTGATAAATTGTCTGTTGGACATAAACTAATCATCAAAAAAGGGAATGTCAATAACAATATTGTAGTAGCAGAAGAAGAGAGTATTGAAGATATTGCGCCAATGTCGGTTGAAAATGTAACTAAGGCAGATCAATTGATTGCTATTGCTTCTCAAAATATTGGAACTCGTTATAGAGGTGGCGGAAAAACAGAAGAAGGATTCGATTGTTCTGGTTTGATGTGTTATACTTTTGATAAATTACAAATTAGTTTACCAAGAAGTTCTTCTTCACAATCCGAAATAGGGAAGAAGATAAAAAGAAAAAATGCACAAAAAGGTGATTTGATTTTCTTTTCAACAAATGGTAGAGGAACAATTAATCACGTAGGAATGATTACTGAAATTTACGAAGATGATATTCGTTTTATACATTCTTCGGTTAGTTCTGGAGTTATCATTTCATCTATAAATGAAGCTTACTATACAAAACGATTTAAGAAAATAGTCAGAGTACTACATGATTATCAATAATAAAAAAACCGCTAAAAGCGGTTTTTTTATTTGTGTTTGTTTTAGTCTTTTAAGAAATTAACTATTTCATCTTTTAAGAATACGCGATTTTTTCTAAGTTCAGACAATTCATCATTCATGGCTAACTCTTCGTCTGTTTCGATTTTGTATATTTTTTCATCTAAATCGGTATACGAATGAAGTAAAACTTGGAATTCATCGTTGTTATGATACAAGTCTTGGATTTTGTCTTTAAACTCAGGAAAATCTTGATAAATAGGATGTTTAGTAATCATAATGCGGTTTTTTAAAATTTCTATACTCAAATTTACCAATAAAAAACAGCTAATGATATGATAATTGTCATTTGGAAAAAAAATCCTATGAGATGTAAAAATGCTAATTTCCTTTTAGGCGAATGAATATTCTTTTTAGTATTTTTTTATAATCTTTAGGTCTTTTTTGAGCTAAGAGGTAACTGCCGTCTTTGTTAAATGTTAGTGGAAAAATGAATTGCGTTTTCCCATTTTCCATACTAAGAGGGCCAAATTTTGTACCGTAAATAACCATTTGATTACTCTCTTTTCTAGCCAATTCATAGCCTTCAGTAAAATTAAAGTAAGGTTCTAGGTCTTTAATTTTCTTTTTTTCTTCTAAGAACTGAACGTCATTTTTTTCAAAAATAAATTCAACATTCGGTTTTGAATCAAATAAGCTATAGTCAGAAAAGTATAATCCGTCTTTTGATTTTACAATTACTTGCCACAAAATAGTATTGAATGGAGTAGGAACAACTTTTATCTTTTCAAACGAAATGTTTTGTCTTGTTAGTTCATTTTTAAAATGATTGGTAACAAAAAGATTAATGCATAATCCAACAAATAAATAAAAAGTTGATAACGCTAATGACCATTTAATAATTAGCTGTCTTTTAGAATTATTTGCTTTAATCACAAGCAAAATAATACAACCTATTAATAGCCAAATAGTATATAGCGGATCAATTACAAAAACATTATCCAAGCTGTAAAAAGATTTGCTTAATGGATATAATATTCTAGTACCGTATGTTGTACAAATATCTAATAAAGGATGTGTAAATAAAGCTAAAAAACTGGCAAAAAACCACGATTTATATGATGTTTTGTATTTGGCTGAAAACCATTTTGCAAATAGTAAGCTCAATAGTATTGAAAAAAAGATAGAATGCGAAAACGATCTATGAATTGCTAATTGTTCAATAGTATTGTAAAACGGATTTATTAAAATATCTAAATCAGGAATTGTTCCAAGTATAGCACCATATAACAAAGATTTTTTTCCTATTTCTTTGTCTTTTACCAAGGCAAATGTTGCCGCACCTAGAACAATTTGTGATAAAGAATCCATTAGTTTAATTTACAGGCTCTGCATACAAATCAAACTCTGTAGCATCAGTAACTTTTAGATTTACAAAATCACCTGTTTTTAAATAGTATTTAGAAGCATCTACTAAAACTTCGTTATCTACGTCTGGACTATCAAATTCTGTTCTTCCGATGAAGTATTGACCTTCTTTTCTGTCGATTACACATTTGAAAGTTTGTCCGATTTTTTCTTGATTTAAATCCCAAGAAATTTGTGATTGTAAATCCATTATTTCAGCAGCACGAGCTTGTTTTACTTCTTGAGGAACATCATCTTCTAAAGCAAAAGCACCAGTATTTTCTTCATGAGAATAAGTAAAACAACCTAAACGCTCAAACTTCATTTCTTGAACCCAATCTCTTAAAATTTCAAAATCTTCTTGAGTTTCTCCTGGATAACCAACAATTAAAGTAGTTCTTATTGCCATTCCTGGAACTCTTTCTCTGAACTCTTTTAGTAGTTGAGTTGTTTTTTCTTTAGTTGTTCCACGTTTCATCGATTTCAAAATGTTATCTGAAATATGTTGTAATGGAATATCAATATAGTTACAAATTTTAGCTTCTTTTTTCATTAAATCTAAAACGTCCATTGGGAAACCACTAGGGAAAGCATAATGCAAACGAATCCATTCGATTCCTTCAACTTTAGCTAAATTTTCAAGTAATTCGGCAAGATTACGTTTTTTATATAAATCCAATCCGTAATAGGTTAAATCTTGAGCAATTAAGATTAATTCTTTTACTCCTTTTTTAGCTAAACCTTCTGCTTCTTTAACTAATTTTTCAATAGGTTGAGAAACGTGTTTTCCTCTCATTAATGGAATTGCGCAAAAACTGCAAGGTCTATCACAACCTTCGGCAATTTTTAAATACGCATAATTCTTAGGAGTTGTTGTTAAACGCTCTCCTAATAATTCGTGTTTGTAATCTGCACCTAAAGCTTTTAATAATAGAGGCAATTCTGTAGTTCCAAAATATTGATCAACATCTGGAATTTCTTTTTCTAAATCTGGTCTGTATCTTTCAGATAAACAACCGGTTACAAAAACTTTATCAACAATTCCTTGATCTTTTTTGTCTACATATTCCAAAATCGTATTTACCGATTCTTCTTTTGCATTGTCAATAAAACCACAAGTATTAATTACTACAATATTGCCTTCTTCTTCATGTGCCACTTCTTTTCCATTGGCTTTTAGTTGTCCCATTAAAACTTCACTATCATAAGTGTTTTTAGAACATCCAAGAGTAATTACATTGATTTTATTTTTCTTTAACGATTTGGTTCTCATGCTTTTAAATTTGAGGTGCAAAATTACATAAAATAATTAGTTGAAACATCAGCTATTAGTGTTTTTTTGAGTATTTCAGATATAAGTTTAAATTTTAAGAAACATATTTCAAATAAAAAACCACTTCGGTAAGAAGTGGTTTTTAAATATCATTTGGTTTAACTTTTAGAAGTTTATAGAATAAGTTAATGTTATATTGTCTTGAACATTACGAATTCTAGATGTGTCATTCATTCCTGATGAAATTAATCTTTGATTGTAATTTCTGTGTGAATTAGCGTAAGACAAATCTAATTTGCTTTCGCCAAAATTATAACCAACACCAGCAGAATAACCTGTTAAATCTCCCATTGCATAATCTACTTTGTACGGACTTTCTTCAAAACGATATCCTCCACGAACACTCCATTGTTTTATTTTGTATTCACCACCAATTCTAATTTCATAAGCATTTTTTAATTCTAAACTCATTTGTGAATTTAGGTCAGTAAAGTTATTGGTGTTTGTGTTTTTGTATTGGGTATTGCTGTAATCTTTACTCGCTAAGTCAATGCTGATTAACCCTTTTTTGTTAAAGATATAAGTTGCACTAGCTGTATATTTACTCGGAGTTCTTAATCTATAAGTTGGGAAAATGATTTTTGGGCCAACATAATGAATATCAGTGTCAGAAGCAGGAACATTCACATTGTTATAGGTGTATAAATCTTGAATTAATTCGTCGTTTAAATTATACCAAGTAGGTGATTCATACGAAGCTCCTAATCTGAAGGATTCATTAAATTTATAAATAGCTCCCAAGTTCAGTGAAAACCCTGATCCGTATGTGCTCAATTGATTGTCAAAAACAATGTTTCTAATTGTAGGTTGTGAACTTGGATTTTCTGGATTATCGTTGTTTTCGTATAAACTAGTTGTTAAAACATAATCAGTAAAATACGCATTAAGGTTTATACCTAAAAATAATTTGTCATCATAGCTTGATGCAAAATTAAGTGTTAGTTTTCCATTGTATCCATTAGCAGTAGAATATAAATCTTGGTAATAATTACCTCCTGGAGATACATTTGAAACGTAAGTATTAGGTGTTGTAGGATGTGGATCTATGATGTATGTTTGATAGGCCATATCATATTGATAATCATTAAAATTTGTGTTGGCAACAAAATTCGCTTGATCAACAAAATACTGAGAAATCGAATTGTATGGATTTACACCAGATGTATAAAAACGATTATCAAAATTATTTGAATTATCGTAGTTTAGAGCTAATGCAATTTTATTCCATTTAGATTTTCCTGACATATCCTTGAAAACTAATACTGCTCCTGCCTGATTTAAATCAATAGTGCTATAGTTTTCGTTATCTCTAGATCCAAAATAATTAGCTTTGTTGTTGTTGTTAAAGCTTGTTAGTGAAGCACTAGCAAAATTATTATTAAAAAATAAGGAACCTGCTGGGTTGATGTTGATTGCTGATAAATCACCACCAACAGCTCCAAAAGCACCACTCATTCCTCTAAAACGAGCAGTTCCATTCATATTTTCTACTGAGTATCTTAAAGCATCTGCAGTTGTCATTTCTTGAGCTATTGAAAGAAAAGAAACACTCAAAGCAGTAATTAAAAATATCTTTTTCATATACAATTATTACAATATGTTATTAACCTCTACCACCTCTAGAACCTCCACCTCCTGAGCGACCTCCACCACCTCCAGAACTTCCGCCAAAGCTTCCTCCTGAACTTCTAGGTGATGAATAATTATTACTTCTTGGAGTAGAATAGTTGTTGCTTCTTGGTGTTGAAGTATTTGTTCTTGGAGTAGAATAGTTGTTGTTTCTTGTTCCTCCGTTATTGTACTCGTTTGTGTTGTTTCTTGTAGGAGTATTGTTTGTTCTGGTTCCTCCGTTTACAGATCTTGTTCCGTTGAAATTTGGTCGAGTAGAGGACTGTCTTCCATTGTTATAACTATTACTTCTTCCTCTTCCAGAATTTGAGTAGTAATTAGATCCACCTCTTCTGCCATTATTGTAAACTACATCTCTGCCATAGTAGCCATGTCCATAGCCCCATCCAGATCCATAATAACCATTCCAACCCCATCCTGGTCCATAGTAGCCATTCCAGCCCCAGCCAGCGCCATAATATCCGCTCCAGCCCCAACCAGCACCGTACCAAGAGTTCCATCCCCAGCCCCAGCTAGGTCCGTACCATGAGTTCCAACCCCAATTCCAACCCATTCCCCAGTAAGGAGAATACCAGTTGTTCCATCCCCAACCATTGTTATAGTAATTGATGGTAACATCAGATGAGTTATTACCCCATCCTGCATAATTGTTGTTAGATTCGTTTCGATAAACAGTAACTACTGTATCGTTAGCTTGTGAATTGTAATTATCAACATCAGTAAAGTATGTGTAATCATCTTGCATACTTCTGAATTGTTGCGCATATTTATTAGATTGTTGTAAATTTTGCTCTGAATATCTATTTTCAGTATTTGTGTTTGATCGCTGAGAACCATAAACACCGTCATTATCATAATATGAAGAATTTTGATAGGAACCACACGACGTAGTCAGTATTGCCAATAATCCAAACAAAGAAAATATGGCATTTTTTGGGGTAAACAAGTAATAAGTTTTCATAACTCTTATTTTTTTATTGTTGGACACTTCAAATTTAACTATTTTTGCGGAACAAATTAGTTAAAATTTATACAAACAATTTTTGTGCCAAAATATTAATAATGAGCAAGAACTTAACAACAAGAGCGGAAGATTATTCCAAATGGTATAACGAACTAGTCGTAAAGGCTGATTTAGCTGAAAATTCAGGTGTAAGAGGGTGTATGGTAATTAAACCCTATGGATACGCTATCTGGGAAAAAATGCAGGCTGAATTGGATAGAATGTTTAAAGAAACAGGACATAGTAATGCTTATTTCCCCTTGTTTGTGCCAAAAAGTATGTTTGAAGCAGAAGAAAAGAATGCTGAAGGTTTTGCTAAAGAATGTGCTATTGTAACACATTATCGTTTAAAAACTGATGAGGAAAATAAAGGGAAGCTTATTGTTGATCCGAATGCTAAATTAGAAGAAGAATTAATTGTTCGTCCTACGAGTGAGGCTATTATTTGGTCTACATATAAAGGATGGGTGCAATCATATAGAGATTTACCTTTGCTAATTAATCAATGGGCTAATGTAGTTCGTTGGGAAATGAGAACGCGTTTGTTTTTAAGAACAGCTGAGTTTTTATGGCAAGAAGGGCATACTGCACATGCAACGCGTCAGGAAGCTATTGAAGAATCAGAAAAAATGATGAATGTATATGCTGATTTTGTTCAAAATTTCATGGCAATTCCAGTTATTAAAGGGTTGAAGACAGAAACAGAACGTTTTGCTGGTGCTGAAGAAACCTATTGTATTGAGGCTTTAATGCAAGATGGAAAAGCACTACAAGCAGGTACATCTCACTTTTTAGGACAAAACTTTGCAAAAGCATTTGATGTGAAATTTGCAAATAAAGAAGGTAAACAAGAACATGTTTGGGGAACTTCTTGGGGGGTTTCAACTCGTTTAATGGGTGCTTTAGTAATGACGCATTCAGATGATAAAGGTTTGGTTCTGCCTCCAAATTTAGCGCCAATTCAAGTGGTGGTTGTTCCTATTTATAAAACAGATGAGCAGTTTGATGCAATTTCAGAACAAGTGAATGGTTTAGTTGCTGAATTGAGAAAATTAGGAATTTCTGTTAAATATGATAATAGAGATACACAAAAACCAGGATTCAAATTTGCAGAATGGGAATTAAAAGGAGTTCCTGTTCGAATTGCAGTTGGTCCAAATGATTTAGAAAACGGAACTTATGAAGTAGCGCGTAGAGATAATTTGTCTAAAGAAGTGGTTTCTAAAGAAGGAGTGGCGACTTATATTCAAAATTTATTAAGTACTATTCAGGCTGATTTATTTGGTAAAGCATTGAATTATAGAGATACTCATATTACGGAAGTAAATTCATTTGAAGAATTTAAAGATGTTTTAGAGAACAAAGCTGGTTTTGTTGCCGCGCATTGGGATGGTACTGCAGAAACAGAAGAAAAGATAAAAGAATTGACAAAAGCGACTATTCGTTGTATTGCTTTAGATAGAGTAGAAGAGGCGGGAAGCTGTGTTTTTACTGGTGCTCCGTCTAAAGGAAGGGTGTTGTTTGCTAAAGCATATTAAAAAAAAATAAAAAATTTTATTGAAGGTCTTGCAGAAATCAAAATTAGTTGTATTTTTGCACTCGCATTACAAAATTAATGTAATGGCCCGTTCGTCTATCGGTTAGGACGCCAGGTTTTCATCCTGGTAAGAGGGGTTCGATTCCCCTACGGGCTACAAGTATTGAGATTAAAAAAGAATTGGTTAATGGCCCGTTCGTCTATCGGTTAGGACGCCAGGTTTTCATCCTGGTAAGAGGGGTTCGATTCCCCTACGGGCTACAAAATTAGTTGTAAATAAGTTTTATAAAATAATAATTGGTGTCTCGGTTATTATTTTATTAGTTAAAACCAAAGTGATTGCAAATGTAATTGTGGGAGGTTTTTCTTTTTTAACTAGTAGTTTATAACAATTATTACAATTAAAAAAAGAACAAAATGGCAAATCATAAATCTGCTTTAAAAAGAATTAGAAGTAACGAGAAAAAAAGAGTGTTAAATAGATACCAACACAAAACTACTCGTAATGCTATCAAAGCTATTCGTTTAGCTACTGACAAAGCTGAAGCTTCTACTAAATTATCAACTGTAATTTCTATGATTGATAAATTAGCTAAGAAAAATATCATTCATGATAACAAAGCTTCTAACTTAAAATCAAAATTAACTAAACATGTAGCTTCTTTATAGTCTACTGTTTCGTAAAATATACTAAAGCTCTCATTTTGAGAGCTTTTTTTATAGGTTATCATTTTGTTATTTCTACTAAAGTATTGATTACTATAGTGTTTTTATCAAAATAAACATTACCTTTGCACCTTCAAAAAATTAATAAATGACTTCTATTAGAAACATCGCAATTATTGCACACGTTGACCACGGTAAAACTACTTTGGTTGATAAAATTATGTACCACTGTCAGTTGTTTCGTGAAAACGAGAACACTGGAGATTTGATCTTAGATAATAATGACTTAGAGCGAGAAAGAGGTATTACAATTACTTCTAAAAACGTTTCAGTAACTTACAAAGGAACGAAAATCAACATTATCGATACTCCTGGTCACGCCGATTTCGGTGGTGAAGTTGAGCGTGTACTTAATATGGCTGATGGTGTTTGTCTTTTAGTAGACGCATTTGAAGGACCAATGCCTCAAACGCGTTTTGTATTACAAAAAGCTATAGACTTAGGGTTAAAACCTTGTGTTGTTATTAATAAAGTAGATAAAGAAAACTGTACTCCAGAAGAAGTACATGAAAAAGTTTTCGATTTAATGTTTGAATTAGGTGCTGAAGAATGGCAGTTAGATTTCCCAACAGTTTATGGCTCGGCGAAAAACAACTGGATGTCTGACGATTGGAAAAATCAAACAGAAAATATTGAGCCACTTTTAGATATGGTATTGGAAAATATTCCTGCACCAAAAGTATCTGAAGGAACACCTCAAATGTTAATTACATCTTTAGATTTCTCATCTTTTACAGGTCGTATTGCAATTGGCCGTTTACAAAGAGGTGTTTTACGTGAAGGAATGAATGTTTCTTTAGTAAAAAGAGATGGTAAAATTATCAAAACTAAAATTAAAGAGTTACACACTTTTGAAGGTTTAGGACGTAAAAAAGTAGAAGAAGTTGTAGCTGGAGATATTTGTGCATTAGTAGGTTTAGAAGGTTTTGAAATTGGTGATACTGTTGCTGATTTTGAAAATCCAGAAGCATTAGAAACTATTGCTATTGATGAGCCAACAATGAGTATGTTGTTTACAATTAACGATTCGCCTTTCTTTGGGAAAGAAGGTAAATTTGTAACTTCTCGTCACGTAAAAGAACGTTTAGAAAAAGAATTAGAGAAAAACTTAGCACTACGTGTTCAAGAAACAAATTCTGCTGATAAATTCATGGTTTTTGGTCGTGGAGTTCTTCACTTATCGGTTTTAATTGAAACGATGAGAAGAGAAGGATATGAGTTACAAATTGGTCAGCCACAAGTAATCATTAAAGAAATTGATGGTGTTAAATGTGAGCCAATAGAAGAGTTAACAATCGATTTACCAGAAAACCTTTCAGGAAGAGCTGTAGAGTTTGTTACTGTTCGTAAAGGTGAAATGTTATCTATGGAACCAAAAGGTGATCGTATGATTATTAAATTCAACATCCCATCTCGTGGAATTATTGGTTTAAGAAATCAATTATTAACGGCTACTGCTGGTGAAGCTATCATGTCACACCGTTTTATTGAGTACCAACCGTACAAAGGAGAAATTGCTGGACGTATTAATGGTTCATTAATTTCTATGGAAAATGGTAAAGCAATTCCTTATTCAATCAATAAATTACAAGATAGAGGTAAATTCTTCGTTGATCCTAATGAAGATGTTTACGAAGGACAAGTAGTTGGTGAAAACTCTCGTGGAGATGATATGGTTATCAATATTACTAAAACGAAACAGTTAACTAACTTCCGTTCTGCTGGAGCAGATGATAAAACAAGAATTGTTCCTGCTATCAAGTTCTCATTAGAAGAAGCATTAGAATACATTCAAAAAGATGAGTATGTAGAAGTAACACCAAAATCGTTACGTTTACGTAAAATCTATTTGAATGAAAACGATAGAAAACGTTTTAAAATAGCATAATTTTTATCCCGACTTTTAGTCGGGATTTTTTTAATATCATTATAATGGAAATAAAATTAAAATACGGAATCGATAATTTGCTTTTTGGAATGAAAGAGCAAGATGTTACTAAAATTTTAGGGAAACCTGATTCGCAATACAAAGACGAAGAAGAGAATGTTGTTTTTATGTACAATTCTAGAAAACTACGTTTGATTTTTTATAAAGAAGAAGATTTTAGATTAGGGTATATGACAACGACTAATCCAAATGTAAAATTGTTTGGAGAAACTGTAATTGGTAAAAATTGGAGCGATGTTTATCCAGTTTTAGAAAAGAACAAAGTAAAACCTTTTGAAACAGATACTGTTGAAGGAATGATGAGTTACTTTAATGAAGAAAACTGGTTATTTGTTCATATTGATTATAACGAGATTGTTAAAATTGAAGTTGGAGCTGTATTTAGCGATAAAGACGAATTTGATTGGAGATTTTAATTATAGAGATAAAAAAGCCGCTAATTAATTAGCGGCTTTTTTTTGTTATTGGTTGATTTTGATAAGTTCAATCTCAAATATTAAATCAGCATTTGGTGGAATAACCCCGCCAGCTCCTCTTTCTCCGTAAGCTAAATTTGAAGGAATATAAAACTTGTATTTAGAACCTTCAGGCATTAATTGAACACCTTCTGTCCATCCTTTAATTACTTGATTTAATCCAAAATCAATTGTTTCTCCTCTTTGTACACTACTGTCAAATACTTTACCATCTAAGAACATTCCAGTATAATGAACTTTTACGTTACTTGTTGCAACTGGTTTGTTTCCTGTTCCTTCTTGAAGAACAATATATTTTAAACCACTTGCTGTAGTAGCTGCATTAGCAAATTCTTTTAAAGCTTTTTCTTTAGCTTCTTTTTGTTTTTCAGCAGCTTCTTTTTCAGCAGCTTCTTTTTTAGCAAAGTAATCAGCAAATGTTTTTTCAGCATTGAATTTTTTTGCTTCTTTTCCTACTCGGATTATTTTAACAGATGTTATTACATCATTTTGAGCAATTTTGTCCACTACTTCTTGTCCGCTTACAACATGTCCAAAAACAGTATGTCTTCCATCTAAATGAGGTGTTGCTTTATGTGTAATGAAAAATTGACTTCCATTTGTGCCAGGTCCAGCATTTGCCATCGATAAAATTCCTTTTCCAGAATGTTTTAAATCAGCAACTATTTCATCATCAAATTTATAACCTGGATGACCGGCTCCAGTTCCGTCTGGGCATCCACCTTGAATCATAAAATCAGCAATAACTCTGTGGAATTTTAATCCATTGTAATATGGTTTTCCTTTGAATTTCGCATCTGCTTTTGGGTTTTTACCTTCAGCTAATGAAACAAAGTTGGCAACTGTAATTGGCGTTTTTTTGTATTCCAATTCAACTACAATTTTTCCTTTTACAGTATTTATTTCAGCAAAGATCCCTTCTTGCTTTTTGTTTTGTGCTAGAGTTGTTGTAACAAAACTTAGAACAACTATGATAGATTTGATTATATTCTTCATTTTATAATTTTAATTAAGATTATCTAATTTCTAAAAGTTCAACTTCAAAAATAATATTTGCATTTGGTGGAATTACATCTCCAGCTCCTTGTTGTCCATAACCCAAATTAGACGGAATGTAAAGCATTAATTTATCACCAAAGTTCATCATGTTTACTCCTTCGTTAAAACCAGGAATAAAAGGTAAATTTCCAATGGTTACAGGATAACCTGAATATCCATCTTGATTGGCTCTGTTTTGATCAAATTTGCCATAAAGTCTAGCAACATCTTCATAGCTTGTATCAAATAATTGACCATTTTCTAAATAACCAGCATAATGAATTTTAACTTGATTTCCGTTTGAAGGTTTTTTGTCAGTTCCTTTTTTAATAACTTGATAAATTAAACCAGATGCTGTTTTTGTACCAGTAGCTTTTAAAGTTGCTATTTCTTTTGCTTTACTTTCAAGAATTTGTTTGTTTTTTTCTTCTGCTTCTTTAATTTCTTTAGCTACAGAAGAGTAGTAGTTTTTAAAAATTTTCAATGCATCGAATTTTTTTGCTGCACTTCCAATTCTAATGATAGTAACTTTTTCAATTACATCGTCAACTTCAATTGTGTTTACAACGTCCAAACCTTCAACAACTTCACCAAATACTGTGTGCATATTGTCTAACCAAGGAGTTTCTTTATGTGTAATGAAGAATTGACTTCCGTTTGTAGATGGACCAGCATTCGCCATCGATAAAATTCCGGATTTTGAATGTTTTAAATCGGGATGAAATTCATCTTTAAATTTATAACCTGGACCTCCAGAACCATCTCCATTTGGATCACCACCTTGAATCATGAAATCTGCAATTACTCTGTGGAATTTTAATCCATCATAAAATGGTTTTCCTTTGAATTCTTGACTAACAAATGGGTTTTTACCTTCTGCTAATGTTACAAAGTTAGCAACGGTATTAGGAACTTTTTGAAATTCTAAATTTACAATAATGTTTCCTTTTGATGTTTCAATATCGGCATATAATCCCTCTTTTAATGAATCATACGATTTTGTACAAGAGGAAAAAAAAGTAATAATACTTACTAATAAAATTGAGGTAATTTTCATTTGGGATTAATTTTTAGCTTGAGTATCTTCTTTAATATCGTTTAAACTTACTGTGCAAATTAAAGGCTCGTTTGTGCCAATTTTTTTATCATCACCATGATAACCATACGCCATGTGAGAAGGGAATAAGAAAGTAACTTTTTCTCCTTTTTTCATCAATTTAATTCCATCACGCAATCCCATCATTATGTTTTCTTTGTCTACATAATACGTTTGTGGTTTGGTTTCGGTAGCGGTATAAATGATTCTATTTTTTAAATCTTTAATTTCATAATCGAAAAAAGCAATATCTCCACGTTTTGGTGAAGGTGTAGCTTCATTAACTTTAGTTTCGTATTTGTACCAATAGCCTTTAGTTGAAGCTATGTACGATTTTAAAGAATCATTTTTAATGATTTCGGCAATTAAATCTTCTTCATCAGCAATTAATACTTTGTTACGCTCAATAGATTCTTTTATAAATGTTCCCGAAGTGTGAGATATAGGTTTTCTAGCTTGTTGTTGTTGCGAACAACTTGTAAAAAACAATATAACTCCAAAAAGGAATAGGTTTTGAATTCGCATAATTATTTTTTTTCTTTTGCTAAAATAGCAATAAATTGTTGTATAGTTTCTTCTAAATTTGAAAAAGATTTTCCTCCAGCAGCGTTGATATGACCACCACCGTTAAAATGATTTCGAGCAAATTGATTAACATCAAAATCACCTTGAGATCGGAAAGAAATTTTAATAATTCCTTCTTCTTTGTTTTCAATAAAAATGGCAGTAAAATCGATGCCTTTTATACTTAATCCGTAATTTACAATACCTTCTGTGTCTCCTTTTTGATGACCAAATTCATTAAGCTCGTCTTGGGTTAACGTAATGTAGGTAGTTTTATATTCTGGAAGCATTTTTAAATTTTGTAATGCTTTACCAAGTAATAATAAACGATTGTATGATGAATTATCGAAAAGGAGATTGTGAATTTCACTATTGTTAATTCCTTTATCGATTAAATCAGCAACGCATTTGTGAGT
Source organism: Flavobacterium channae (assembly GCF_021172165.1). Lineage (NCBI taxonomy): Bacteria > Pseudomonadati > Bacteroidota > Flavobacteriia > Flavobacteriales > Flavobacteriaceae > Flavobacterium > Flavobacterium channae. The sequence continues at coordinate 765,454 of NZ_CP089096.1, forward strand.
AGCGCTTGTTGTTTTTGGGAAACGGAAACTTCCTGAATCAGTTACAATCCCAGTATACAAACATGTTGCAACTGTTTTGTTGATTAGGTTTTCATAACCTAATTGGTGAATAAAATCGTAAACCATTTCGCAAGTAGAACCATAATTGGTATCTGAAAAAGTATAAGTTGCATAACCATCAGGAGCTTGATGATGATCAATCATTATACTTGGAGCCGAAAGGGTTTTTAAAACATTTTCCATTTGATCTCCTGTTCTATGAAGCGCATTGAAATCTAATGTAAATAATAATTCCGATTTTTCTAGAATAGCTTTGCAAGTATCAAAACTACGTTCAAATATCATGACTTTATTGCTTTCTGGTAACCATGCTAAAAAATCTGGAAATTCATTTGGAGCTATAACAGTAACCTCATGGTTAAGCTGTTTTAGTGTATGATATAATCCTAAAGTAGAACCCATAGCATCGCCATCAGGGTTTCTGTGAGGTATAATTGTAATTCTTTTTGGTGAAGCTAATAGCGATTTAATAGCTTCAATTTCGTGTATCTGCATCATACTGCGAATATATTATTTTGTAACCTATTCTGCAATTATTATGCCTAACGTTTTAAAGTAAAATGGCCTTTTACAGATTTACCATTAGAAAGTTGAATTTCAAACCAATAATCAGTAGCAGGAAGTGTTTGACCATTAAAAGTTCCGTTCCATCCGTCACCTAATCCAGTTAGCTGTTTTAAGAGTTTTCCATAACGATCAAAAATAGTAATTGTACTGTTTTCTAGGTTTCTTTTATCAAGGTTTTTGATGAACCAAGTATCGTTGTAACCATCGTTATTAGGTGTGAAATATTTTGGATAATCTAAGATGTAAAAGGTTTCAAAAACAATTCCACAACCTTTTTTGTCTTGAACAAATACAGTGTATTCGCCAGCTTCTAAATGGTAAAATATTGGAGAATCTTGATAATTTATGCCATCTAATGAATATTCATAATCTCCTAAACTTGTGTTTGAAATTTCAATTGTAGCGGTATTGTTATCTTGGAAATCATTGATGTTGATATTGTCTATGGTTGCAATTCCAGAAGCGTCAACTGTAAATGTTTTATCTTTTGTACAATTGGTAGCATTAGTTAATGTTACCGTGTACGTTCCGGCTGTGGTTACGGTTATTTGTTGTGTTGTTTGAACTGGAGTTGTGTTCCAACTGTAAGAAGTAAATCCAGAACCAGCATCCAAAATCAAACTGTTGCTTTCGCATAAACCTAAAGTTTCATCAGTAACAATTTCATTAAATGTGTTGATTGTTAAATTAACTGGATAATCAGTGTAACAACCTTGGATATTGGTTACTCTTGCAAATATGGTTTGACTAAAAGCTGTTGTATTAGTATAGCTTGTTGGTAAAGCTGTAGTGCTTGTTTGTGTTTCAAAAAAAGAAACAACATAGTTGGCAGGTAAATTAGTAAACAATTGATTTTTGATTGCATTTAAATCAAAAACTGTTTTTCCATCCTGGTTAGCATCAGCGTCACATTCAGTAAATGTATCTTCGTTTACAACTAATGTTTCCGCATATTCTATTTTTAGTATTTGGGAAGGAGGAGAACATGTGGTAGTACCAAAATAAATTTCTACAGTATAATCTCCCTCAGAAGTAATACTATAAGTCGCATTTATTGCGCCAGGAATTTGATTCCCGTTTAGAAACCATTGGTAACCAGTTGCTCCAGCCTGTGTAGCGTCAACAGTTAATGTTTCGCCAGGACAAAGAGGGTTTCCTGTTGCAATCAAGCGGTCGTCGCCTAAGTCAATTCCAAAATTAAAACTTCCTCCACCAAGAAAAATAGCCGAATCAAAACGATAATTTCCCTCATCAGCTATGACTAATTTTATATGATAAGTTTCCCCTGGAATTACATTCGATTGCGCTGTTAAAACTTTAGTTTGTCCATTGTAATTTGTTGGATGTACTGTTCCATTAAATGCATCAAAATAAGTTTCATTTGCTTGTGGACAAATGGTTCCTGAACCTCTAACAGTGTTTACTTTAACAGGAATATTTGTTCCTGGAACAACTGCTAAATTTTCATAATTAGGCTCACCATTTTTTTTAAGTAAAAAAGCAAAACCATCAGTATAGTTACACTGATTTGACATTGGATTTGATAAGTATTGTTCCGATGAAAAGATGTAATCAAAACTTATACTTGTCCCCAAAGGAACAAAATCAAATTCTAAAATAGTAGCATTAAAAGTGTTGCTCAATCCTAAAGCCTGATTCAAATCAAGATCTCCATTCCATCCCATACTTCCGCCATCATCAGATAAATAAGAATTTGGACCTGGGGCATTGTTTATTTTTCCGGTCGAAAGTATAATTCCGTTTTGAAAAGGGAAAGAAGTACCAGTTGCATCAAAAAAGCCAAAACTCTTTTCACCTGTGGCAAAATTACCACCTGAAACACTTATATTAAAGACATTAGCACAAGGACTGTTGATTAAAATATCCTCAACTAATTCTTGTGCTGTGTAGTTTTCATCTACAGTTATATTTTGTCCGTTTGTTAATTGAAATCCAAACGTTAAAACAAAGACGGAAATGATGTTTTTAAAAGTACGCATAGCATCGGCAAAGATACTATAAATCGCGCTTTTTAAGAATGTAATAAGATGTTAAAATAAATATAATTGTCCATGCTAAAACGATTCCAACAAAGATTGGTTGCACTTGATAATTTTTCTCAAAAGTTTCGCCAACTGTATTTGAAACTGATTTTACAAAATTCAATCTTGTGAAAGGTTCTACAATTAAATTAGACATCGATTCTAAAGGTAAAACATCTTTAACCCAATCAATTGCTTCTGTGTTTTTGTCTTGAGGTTTGTAGCCTAAAATATTGTATTTTAAAATAGCATGTCCTACGTTTTCGCCTAAAAACCAAACAAATATAAAGCCTAAAGTAAAAGCAGATCGTTTGATTAATAAGGATAAAAACAAACAAAACGAGAAGAATGCTACATGTTTTAAGAAATAAGCAAACAAATAGCTCATATCAGAAAAAATAATATCAATTTCTGTGTAAGATGAATATTTTAAACCTAAAATTAAACTGATTCCAAACACAAGTAAAGTTGAAACAGAAGAAAATAAAATAATAGTATAGAATTTAGAAAGTAAAAATTCTTTTTTAGACATTCCGTCAATTAAATTTTGTTTTAATGTTCCGTAGCTAAATTCATTTGCTACCATAGAAACGATGATAACCGCTAAAAATAATTTAAACCAAGAAGCTACATAAGTCGTAAAATGCCAGATGTAAGGGAAATTAAAAAAGCCACTTTTTGCTGCTTCAAATTTAAAAGGGCCAAAATCAAATTCTATTAGTGCGATACTTGCTAATAAAAAAAGTGATAAAAAGTATATGATGCTTAATGCACGACTCGCTTTATTAAGCCATATTTTTTGTAATTCTATATTGATTAATCGTTTCATTTTAAGTTGGTTAGTTTGTTAGTTTTAAGAATTGTTCTTCCAAGCTCGTTTTGCGCTTTAATAAATGCGTTAAAACAATATTCTTGTTAAATAAATATTGATTCAATTCTCCTGCTTCTAAAGGCGCTTTTAAATACACTAAAACTTTTCCTTCTTGAACTTCAATTTTGTCTACAGCTTGATGTTGAGATACAATTTGAACCAATTCTTCTAAATTATCCGCTTGAAGTTCAAAGAATCCTTCATTTGCTAACATTTCATCAACAGTTCCTTGATAAAGCGTTACCCCGTAACGTAAAACAATTACATGTGAACATACTTTTTCTACTTCATCTAGTAAATGCGAAGCTAAAAGTATAGTTGTTCCTTGGTTTGCAATGATTTTAATTAAATCTCTAATTTGACGAATGCCTTGTGGATCTAATCCATTTGTAGGTTCGTCTAAAATTAAAATTTCAGGATCATTTAAAAGGGCAGAGGCAATTGCCAAACGTTGCTTCATTCCTAAAGAAAACGTTTTGAATTTGCTGTCTTTTCGGTCTAATAATCCAACCAATTCTAATTTTTCATTGACTTTATCAAAAGGTATGTTTTTGATTTTACAAACCAACTTCAAGTTTTCTTCCGCAGTCATGTATGGATAAAAATTAGGTCTTTCTATAATTGCACCAACTTTCTTTAATGCATCATGAGTAGAAAGGCTGCCATCAAACCAAGAAAAATCGCCCGAAGTTTTGTTTACGACATTTAAAACAATTCCTAAAGTGGTTGATTTTCCAGAACCATTTGGTCCTAAAATTCCATAAACATTACCTTTTTTAATTTCAAGAGAAACATTGTTTACCGCATGAACCTTTCTAAATTTTTTATGAAGATTTGAGATTTTTAAAATAGTTTCCAAGTTTGTTTGTTTTTTGATTTAAAGATAAGACGAACTAAAATTAGTTTTGTTACGAATTTGAAACTAAACAAAATAAAAAATCCCTAATCTTATGGCTCGATTAGGGATTTAGAGGTAATTTTTGGGGCAAAATTAATATTGAATAAAGTTGTTAATTTTAACATTTGTAGCTTTTAAATCGTGCATTAAATTATACAACCCAAAGAACGTTCTGTTGATGTAAATAAAATGTTTTGATCCTCTATTTCCATTCATATTTCTTAATTCGGTGTTTTTAGAATAGCGTTCACCTAAATCGGCAATTTGACCAAAAAACTCTTCATCTGAAAAGTCAAATTCTTCCACATGAAAAGGTCGTGCAAATAAACTTAAGAGTTCATGAAACATTTCGGTAAAGAATTCCACTTCTTCTTTTGTGTCTTCTTTTTTTAATATTTCTAATTCGTATAATTTCGATTTAAAGAATTCCGGATTGTTTAGATTTTCTTTTTTTGCTAATTCGAAATAGGGAACATAAAAATCATTCGGAACTTCTTTCATACAGCCAAAATCTAAAGCGACTAACTTGGTGTCTTTAGTAATTAAGAAATTTCCTGGATGTGGATCGGCATGCACTTTTCTCAAATTGTGCATTTGAAACATATAAAAATCCCAAAGTGTTTGTCCTAAAATATTTGATTTTTCAACATCGGTATTGTGAGCGGTGAATTCAGATAAATGTTCACCTGTCATCCAATCCATCGTGATGATTTTTTCTGAAGACCATTCTGGATAGTAATTTGGAAATATTAAGTTTGGAATGTTGTTACAAGCTTCAACAATTTCCATACTTTGTTTTACTTCATTGATGTAATTGGTTTCTTCAATCAATTTATCTTCAACTTCCTTAAAATATTTATCCGAATCTTTTCCTTTGATGTTGAACATTTTAATGGCAATTGGTTTTACCAAAGCTAAATCTGAACTGATACTTTCTGCCACTCCTGGATATTGAATTTTCACAGCAAGTTTTTTCCCATCCTTGGTAGCTTGGTGTACTTGACCAATGCTAGCCGCATTTATCGAAGTGGCATTGAAGGTATCGTATATTTCGTTTGGTTGTTTTCCAAAATATTTTTTAAATGTTTTATTTACCAATGGCGCTGATAATGGTGGAACTGAAAATTGCGCCAACGAAAATTTTTCCACGTAAGCTCTTGGTAAAATATTTTTGTCCATGCTTAACATTTGAGCCACTTTTAAAGCACTTCCTTTTAATTGCTTTAAACTATCATAAATGTCTTCAGCATTGTTTTTGTTTAGCGACTCTTTAGCTTCTTCTTCTGTTTTGGTGATTTTATCGCCGTAATATTTGAGATAATTCACGCCAACTTTGGCACCAGTTTGAATAAGTTTTGATGCTCTTTGAATTTTTGATGTTGGAATACTATCGATTGTTTTCATATGGTTTTTGCTTACATTTTAAATGAGCCTATTTCGTGCCACATGAATTTTCCAAAATCAATTAGACTTTTGAATGGAGTAGTTTCCATTAAATCAAAACTTGTGTTAACTGATTTTTCAATGAAAATATCGGTTTTTTCGAATGAAATTGAGGTGTCTTCAATCCAAAACTTCAAAGTGAATAAGAATTGAAACCAAGCCATTTCACTCATTGTTTTTTCTTGAAATTCGATTAGCTTTTCTTGTTTTAAATCGATTTTTTCAATGTCTAAAGTGTCGTAAAATTGTTTGAAATTTTTTCTTAATTCGCTCAATTTTGACAAACTTTTCAATTTGTTTTTGTCTTCTTTCAGCAATGCAACAACGAAACTTCTGTTGGCAATTAACATTTCGAAATAAGTGAAATAGAAACTCAATAATTGGGTACGAGCATCATATGAAGCAAATTCTTCACTTTTTCCTAATAATTCTAATGTATTATCGAAAAGCGAAGTGAAAAAATTTTGTTCAATTTGGTTAAATGAAGAGTAATGTTTGTAAAACATATTTTCTTCAAAACCAGCATGTTTGGCAAATAAATAAACTGATTGTGGTTGTTTGTTATTTCCTAAGAAATAATCGATGTATAAACTTAAAATACCTTCTTTGTTTATTTCTTTCTTTTTTGCCATGATTCTAAATATTTTTCTCAAAGGTATAGAATGTTTAATTTAAAATCAAAAAAGTTAAACAAAATATTTTATTAAAGTTCTTTCAAAAAAAACCTCAATTACGATTTGCAATTGAGGTTTTTTTAATTGACTTTAATTTCTTAGCCTTTTTGTTCTTTGTTGAAATATACTAAGTAGTAATACATTTGTTTTTCTTCGTCCCAACCTTTCTCTACGAATTTCTCCGCACTTTCTGGGTTGATAAAATCCAATTTGATTTGTATATTAGTGTCTAATTGAATTGTGTTTTTTAAGGAACGGCGTACATCTGTTACTGCAGCATTTGCAATAGGAAAGCTTGAAACGTCTTCGATGCTGTATTTCGCACCTTTGTCAACTTTATAATTTTTGAATTCTGGAATGAACTCAGGATTTTGCATAACTTCATTTAAGAAAGCCGTTTCTTCAAACTCATCATTTTTAGCAAAGTGATTGATGGCACGGTTCATAAATAAAACTTCTTGTTGTTTGTCTTCGGCTGGTAAAACTACTTCTTTAGCAAACTCTTGACAGAATTTTAAGTATTTCTTGGTCATGAAGTTTTCATCTTGAAAAGCATCAACTGATAAGAAATGTTCTAACCAATAACGTGCATCGTATCGGTTGCTATCTACAGTTAAGATTTTATAGCCTTCATCTTTTTTGTAATTAAAAATGATACAACCTTTGTCTAACTTGTTTAAGTTGATTCCTTGTTGTAAAATCATATCTAAGTTGTTTCCGTTTTCTTCAAATTGTAAGAAGTCGGTTTGTAATTCACTTTTGAAAACACCAATTGCATCTACTACATTATTGTCGATAGAAACGTGATTGAAGTAAGCTACATAAACTTCTCCATTTTTAATGTGCGGATGATTTGATTGTTCGAAAAGGTGTTTGGTGATTTTTTTAGAAACGTTGTGAATTTCGCCAGGGTTATTGAAAACTTCGGTAGCAAAATTGAACATTTCGTTATATTCTAAATCTACTTCATGAGCAAACTGAAAGTAGTTTTCTTCTTTTTCTCTGAATGGTTTAAAGAAAAATTCTTTTAATAAAGGCATAATTTCATCATTCAATCCGTACGGATTTTCAGATAAGAAAATAGCTTCGTTTCTACTTTTGTTTCCTACTCTATGAATAGATAGGTTTTCGATATGTGCGTTAAATAAGTTGATCATTTTTTATTTGTCAATTAGTGAATTAGTCAATGTGTCAATTTAGTGAATAAGAGAATTTGGTAATTAACCTAGCTTAATTGGCTCATTGTTGTATTGGCATATTGGCACATTAAATTATTGGCACATTGCCATATTAGCGCATTGGCTAATTAATTCCAATTTTCTTCAAACCCCATGTCTTCAAAGCTATCGTCGCCATCAAACATGTCGAAATCATCATCATCAAAGTCGTCTTCAAAGTCACCGTAAATATCGTCATTTGATAAATCACCTCTCAATCCGCTTTGACCTGCTTCAGCTGGTAATTCGCCGTGAGAAAATAATAAAGCTGGATAATTTTCTCCTGCTTCTTTTTCTTCCTCAATTGCTGCTAATTCTACAAAGAATGTCCACATACTAAAGAAATCATACACATAAACCATTTTAGTATTGTCTTGGTGCATTAAATCATCGATTTTAAAATCCACCATAGTTTTCATTTCTCCTGGAACGTCACCAATATCAAATAATGGAATTTCATCTTCTTCATTCCAAGTCCAGTCGTCTTCACAAGTAAAAAACGAACCCGTCTCAGTTCCATCAAAACCAAAAGCATTAACAATAGCATTGTGTAAATCTTCTAATGTATTGTCGCTTTCAATGGCAATATCTCTAAAAATATCTTCTTCAGCATCGAGAATCACTCGGAATTTGTAAATCATAATCTTTGAAATTTTAAGAACTGCAAAAGTAATTATTATTTATGAGAAACTTTTTTTGCTTTTGCGATTTGTTAATAATATTTTAGAATATTGAAGTTTCAGTTCTTGTTGTTAAACGTTCTAAAGTTTCCAATCCATAAAACGAATTTCCTTTTTTATTTAATTTCGGACTCCAAACTGCAACCGTGTATTGATTAGGAAATATAGCTACAACTCCGCCACCAACACCACTTTTTCCGGGAAGACCAACTTTAAATGTAAATTCGCCAGCTTGATCATAAAAACCACACATTTGCATTAAAGCGTTCATTCGTTTGCATTGACTAGAAGTAAGAAACTTATTTTTAGTTTTTGGAATGATGCCATTATTTGCAAAAACTTGAAAACATTTGGCTAAATCAACACAAGTCATTTCAATGGAGCATTGATGATAATAGAAATCTAAAACTGCTTCGGGTTCGTTTTTGATGTTGCCAAAGGATTTTATGAAGTTGACCAAAGCAGCATTTCTATAACCAAAAGCTTTTTCAGATTGTGCTACATTTTCATTGTAATTGATGTTTGGATTTTCGGTCAGTTCTCTTACGAAATCAAGTAGGAATGCTTTTGGATTTTCAAAATGCTCTAACATCAAATCAGCAACAACCAAAGCGCCAGCATTGATAAACGGATTTCTTGGAATACCATTTTCGTTTTCCAATTGCACTAACGAATTAAACGAATTCCCTGAAGGTTCATAACCAACGCGTTCCCATAAATCGTTTCCTATTTTAGAAAAAATAAGCGAAGTCGTAATGACTTTTGAAATACTCTGAATCGAAAATTTCTCTAAAGCATCGCCTTTTGTAAACACGGTTTGATGTTTGTCAACTAAAGCAATTCCGAATTTATTTGAATCAATTTTTGCTAATTCCGGAATGTAATCGGCTACTTTTCCGGTGTTTTCAATTTGGATGACTTCATTGTATATGCCTTCTAAAATATCTTGGTATGCCATGAATCTAATTTTGGTAAAAGTAATTAAAATTATGATAGCTACAATTCATCCTCAAAAAATGACAGTTCGGTTAGTTTCAATTTTATGGGTGCGATTTCTGTTGCAACTTTGCTTCATCAAAATAAAACGAACAGTTTAACCATTAAACAAAATTAATCATGACAAAAATTATCACTATCATCGCCTTATTTGTAGCTTCAGTGGTAAGTGCACAAACACAATTTGAACAAGGAATGGCAAAGGCTCTTCAAACTTGGAGAGAAGGAAAATCGGCAGAAGCGGTTGCACAATTAGAACGAATTGCTTCGGTTGAAAAAACAAATTGGTTGCCAAGTTATTACATTGCGTTAATACATACTACACAGGCTTTTGGAGAAAAAAACAAAACAAAAATGTTATCTTTAATTAATTCTGCTCAAAAAGCTCAGGATATTTGTAACGAGTTAGCAACGGATGATCCAGAGGTTTTAGTTATGCAAGCAATGATTCACACGGCTTCTATAGTTTATGATCCTATGACAAACGGACAAAAATTATCGGGAGATGTGATGTATATTTTAAACAAAGCATACAAAATTGCTCCTGAAAACCCGAGAGTTGTGTTTCAAAAAGCTTCGTTTGAAATAGGAATGGCACAATATTTTGGTCAAGATACACAACCAATGTGTGCTCAAATTGAAAAATCTATCGAACTTTTTGCTACTTTTAAGCCAGAAAGCGCTTTGCACCCAAGTTGGGGGTTGGATAGAGCGCAAGCTGAGTTTGAAAAATGTAAATAATATTAAAAATGAAAATAATCTCCTATTTAATTAAAGGTATTATCAAAGGGCTAGTAGTGTCATTTGTACTATTTTTTGTAATAATTGGTATTCAATATTTTTTTGGTAGAATTGTAAAATTAAATTCTAATTTAGTTACTGAGTTTACCTATTATGTTGTTTATGGAGTAGTTTTATCAATCATTAATTCGGCTTATTTTGATTTTTTAAACCAAAAATTGAATTGGGATAAATTGATAATTTTGAAAAAATACAGAATTGTAATTGGATTTATTGGAAGTATTTTTGTTACCATTTTAGGTATATTTTTCATTCGTTTTTCAATAAAAGTGCTAATTGAAGGAAGTTCTATTGACCATTTTTTTGAAAATGAAAACAAAGCTCATTATTTGGTAAGTTTGATCATCACGATTATCGTTTCAATTGTTTTTCATCTAATTTACTTTTACAAAGCATATCAAGAAAACAAAGTCAAAGAACAAAAAATTATTGCAGGAACAGCTTCTGCACAGTTTGAAAGTTTAAAAAATCAAATAGATCCACATTTTCTTTTTAATAGTTTGAATGTATTGAGTTCTTTAATCGAGGAAAATCCTGAAAGTGCTCAAAAATTTACTACTTCGCTTTCAAAGATTTATCGTTATGTTTTGGAGCAAAAAGATAAGGAATTGGTTTCGGTGGCAGAAGAATTACAATTTGCGAAAACGTACATGAATTTGCTAAAAATGCGATTTGAAAACAGCATCACATTTGAAATTCCGGAAGGTTTTGATAACGAAGAAGCCAAAGTAGTTCCGTTATCGTTACAATTGTTATTAGAAAATTGCATCAAACATAATGTTGTTAGCGAAGCAAAACCGCTACATGTAAAGATTAGTATTGAAAATGGTCAATTAGTCATTTCTAACAATCTTCAAAAGAAAGAAGTTTTACAAGACCGAAAAGGCGTAGGATTACAAAATATAGTGAATCGCTACGGAATTTTAACCAAAAGAAAAGTATTGGTAGAAGAAAACGAGAAAGAGTTTAAAATTTTTCTACCAATTTTAACTAAACAAATTACCATCATGGAAACACAAAATATATACAACGAAAACTTAGCTTATCAACGAGCAAAAGATAAAGTAGAACAATTAAAAGGATTTTATGGCAATTTAATTTCGTATTGTATTGTTATTCCATTTTTGATTTTTATTAATTTAAGAACGTCTAACTTTCAGTGGTTTTGGTTCCCAATGTTAGGTTGGGGAATGGGATTAACCTTTCATGCTTTAGAAACTTTTGGTTATGGAAAATCTTGGGAAGAACGTAAAATAAACGAATTGATGAATAAAGACGATAATTCTAAAATCTGGAAATAATCATGGAAGCAAATCAATTTGATATAGAAAAATACAACAAAGCAAAAGAAAGAGTAAAAGAATTAAAAGGTTTTTACGGGCATTTAGCAAGTTATGTAGTTGTTATTCCAGTTTTGATTTTCATTAACTTATATTTTTCACCTAAACACATTTGGTTTTATTGGCCTATGTTAGGTTGGGGCATAGGTTTGTTTTTTCATGCTGTTGGCGTTTTTAATATCATTCCGTTTTTTGGGAAAGATTGGGATGATAAAAAGATTAAAGAGATAATGGAAAAAGAAAAAAACACAAAATGGGAATAATTTTAGTAATCAGTGTTCAGTATTTAGTGTTCAGTTAAAATGTAACCTAAAACGTGAAACCTGAAACTTAAAACTTTAAACATGAATAAAATGAACACACAAGAAGAAATCAAATATCAAGAAGCTTTAAAACGAGTAAAAAAAATTAAAGGCTTTTATACACACGCAATTGTTTATGTTATCATTAATATAATGATTGTGATAATCAATATTCAAGATTTGAAAGAAGGAGAAAGCTATTTTCAAGCACGAAATTTTTTCACAGCTTTCTTTTGGGGAATTGGGTTAGTCGCTCACGGACTTTCGGTTTTTATGCCGAATTGGATTATGGGACAAAACTGGGAGGAACGCAAGATAAAAGAATTCATGGAGAAAGAGAAGGCGAATAAGTGGGAGTAATTAGTCACAGTTTTCAGTCGCAGTTAGCAGACAACACACTGGAACTTTAAACAAAAAAACAATGAACATAATAATTATTGAAGACGAAAAACCAGCAGCACGTTTGTTGCAAAGAAAAGTTGAAAAATTAGGATTGCAAGTCAATACCATGTTGCATTCTGTTGAAGAAGCTATTGCATGGTTTCAAAATAATCCGCATCCTGATTTGATTTTTTTGGACATTCAATTGTCTGATGGTTTGTCGTTTGAGATATTTGAACAAATCGATATCAAAAGCGCCGTGATTTTCACAACCGCTTATGATGAATATGCGTTACGAGCTTTTAAGTTAAATAGTATCGATTATTTATTGAAACCAATTGATGAAGAAGATTTAGAAGTTGCAGTCAATAAATTCAAAGCTAGGACTCAAGCACAAAATATTTCATTGGATTTTGAAGCGATTAAGCGTATGTTAGTCAATCCAGTGGAAAAAGAATATAAAAAGCGATTTTCAGTAAAAATTGGCCAACAATTAAAAGTGATTTCAATTGATGAAGTAGAATGTTTTTACAGCGAAAACAAAGGAACTTATATTCACACTTTAGACAATCGCGATTATTTAATCGATTCCACTTTAGAAGTTGTAGAAGCCGAAATCAATCCAAAAGAATTCTATCGTGTAAGTCGTAAATTCATAGTTCCACTAAAAGCAGTAAAAGAGATTCAAGTCTATTCCAATTCAAGATTGAAAATTATTTTACCAACTTACAAAGACGATGAGGTAATTGTAGCAAGAGAACGAGTTGGGGATTTTAAAGAATGGATTGGGTAATTAAAAATTAAAATAAAACCTCCAATACACAAAAAATCCAATTAAAATTAGGTACAACAAACTGTTTAAACTTAATATAATTAAAGCAAAAGTATTCCAGAGTTTTTCTTTAATCAGTTTTAAATTTAATTGAATTAACGGAATCATGACTACTAAAAGTACATAAGGTAAATAAGAAGTAAAGCTTATTAATGTACTTGAAGAGCTTTTATAAGGTGAAGCAAAGTAGAAAATATTCACATTTGTACTTAAAACAAACATATAGTAGAATAAAATTAATCCAAAAGGAATTAAAAGTAATTTGATTGTGTTGAAGCTATTGGTTTTTCTGTTTTTTACATAATTCACTAAAAAGTAAACCGAACTCATAGCAAAGAATAATCCGAAAAAGACTAAAAATAGACGTAAAGCGTCATTATTATGAGGTATTTGATACGAAGCTAATTTTTCAAATTCCTCATTTTTTGGGAATAAAGAATCTACTTTTAGGATGTGATTGCCTTTAGCTAACTCATCTTTAATATCGAATTGAATAGTTTTATCATATCTATGATAGAAGTATAAATTCACGGTTCCCTTAGTGTTATTCCAAATTGAAGTTAATAGTGTTCCGTCACCAATTTTTTCTCTGCAAACATGCATTGTATCGGATAATTTTCGGCAAAATTCCAAATCAGTTTCTAATTTGTTATTCAAAAATAGGACACCATTTTTATAACGTTCTAATTTAAAAGCGTCTTCTTTTGAGGTTATAGATGGACAAAAATTAGATAAAACATAACTTGCCTCATTACCCGAAATAATTTTGTAAGGCTCTACCACAATATATTTTCCGGTTTTATCAACGTAAATGAAAACGTCTTCTAAAAAATAACTATGATCATATTTTTCAATATATTTTTTTACCTCTTCAACGGTTTTGCAAGTATGAAGAATGTCTTTTAGATATTGTGTTGGATTGGTTATTTTAAGTCGGTTTTTGAAATTGGAATTCTTATTTTCAGGATGATACGATGCTAATCTTGAAAATACTAAACCATGCTCATTCATTCCTGATTGTGGTGCATAACCATTTGCTCCATCAAATCGTGAACCTGTAAAAGCAGCACCAAAAGGAGCTTTTTTGTTTCCAATTTCAAACCAAATATGAGGTGTTGTTCTCCAAGCATCTTCATTACAACCTACCATTGTTTTACCATTTTTGGTCACTTTGTATATGCTACAAGGCTTACCAAAATTCACTGATAAAATAAATAGAAGGGTAAGAAGGATTTTGACGTTTTTCATACAAATGTCATTTGGTTCAATTATAAAACGATTGAACAATCAAAATGTTACATCAAATCGAATTTTTAAAAAAAAAATGAACTTTTGTACCTATCTAAATTGTGATTTGAAATCAATTTACCATTGTTTTTCGAATTCCAATAAGAACAAAAATCAAAAGGGAATATAGGATGAAAAAAGGTGCAATAAATTCAATCCAACCTAATGGCAACATAAAGGCAATAATTAATAATTGAAATCCTAAACCGTAAAGGGAAAGTAGTGTCATAAACCAATTAGGAAATGTTTTTACTTTATATGCTTCAGGGTCTAAAAAGTGAATTATTTTGTCAAATATTCCGTAAACAATAGTATAAATTCCAAATAAAATATTGACAGCTTTTTGAGTTTCGCCTGGTAAAGCTTTTGGTGTTTTGTATTCAAAAATCTTACTAGTATTATCGCCACCTATCGATTTGTTTCTTAAAATCACATAGTAATAATTGTAAAGTGTTCCTTGTAATTGTATGCTTATGAAGGCTAAAATGGCTAACCAAAAAGGTGTTTTGGAAACATAGCAAATTGTCATAAGAAAAAAGAAATTTAGAAAAATATCAAATACACTATCTAAATATCTTCCCACATAAGAGGGTGTGTTTTTTAATCGAGCTAATTCACCATCTGCGGCATCAATTCCCGATTTTAAGATGATAAAAAAACCAGCTGCTAAATAGTATTGGTTTAAAATACAATAGATTGCAAATAATCCAGAAATTCCAAATAAAAGCGTTACATGAATAGGAGTAAAGCGTGTTTCTTTTAATTGAAGTGCGAAAAATCTTCCAAAAGATCTTCCGTAATCAGACAAATCTAAAAATTTATCCGAAGCGTTTAATTTTGACATTTAAAGTTAATAACAAAGAACTGTGACAATATAGTCGGTAACCTTATTTTGTGAATCGATGTAATGTAAAAGTCATGGCAGTCAATAAAAAGAACGCCATGATTTGATGTGCTAATCCTAACCAAAGCGGCACATGGAATAACAAGGTGAAAATTCCTAAAAGGAATTGGATAAATACAAAAATCAACAACGTTTTAACTCCGTTATCTTGTGTTTTGTCTAATACAAATTTTCTGCATTTCATGAATAAGAAAATAATCATTCCAACCACCACATAAGCGAATGTTCGGTGTATGAATTGAACGCCACTTTTTCCTTCAGTAAATGATAAAAGTAAATTTGATTGTTCTAACTTAATACTTTCATGGAAGAATTGTCCGTCGCTCATTAAAGGCCAATGATTATGAATTAAACCGGCGTTTAAACCTGCAACAAAACCGCCATAAATAATTTGAATGATTAAAATTACTAGAGCAATTCGAGCAATTTTTCTTAATTCAATAACAGGTAATTTTCTTTCTGGGTAAATCAAATCTAAAGCCACCCAAAGCGTATAAGCAAATGTAATGAAAGCAAACGTTAAGTGAATTGCTAATCTGAAATGACTCACATCGGGCATGTCTTTTAAACCGCTAGCCACCATGAACCAACCTAAAAATCCTTGAAAAGCACCCATTCCTAAAAGAATAATACATTTTTTGATGGTTTCTTTGTCTAGTTTCTTTTTGATTAAGAAGTAAATAAAAGGAATAATAAAAACCACACCAATAATACGACCAATAAAACGATGAAACCATTCCCAAAAGAAAATGAATTTATAATCGTCTAATTGAAAATCTTTGTATTGATTTACTTTTTGATATTCGGGATATTTCTTGTATTCTTCAAATGCCTCAACCCATTTTTCTTCTGACATAGGAGGAAACGTGTCATTAATCAAATGCCAATCGGTCATAGATAAACCGGAGTTGGTTAAACGCGTAATTCCACCCACGGTTACCATGATAAATAACAAAACACATCCCGAAAGTAGCCAGTAAATGACTGATTTATTTGTTTTCATTTTTCTTGATATTCAAAAAGCACCCCAAATTTACATAATACAAATTTGAAAAGCACTTTAACATATTATAATTTTTATACTTTTTTCAATCCCATTTTTGAAGCTTTGTTTAGGACAAAATCTTTTGCTGCTTCATACTCATTCGGAATTTCACCTTCTAAAATGGCTTCTTTAACGGCTTCTTTCAAAACTCCAATTTCTCTACAAGGTTTTAAACCAAATAATTCCATAATTTCTTCACCTGAAATAGGTGGTTGAAAAACGCGAACTCTATCTTTTTCTTCCACTTCTACAATTTTCTCTTTTACAATGTCGAAGTTTTTGTGGTATTTCTGAAATTTCTTTGGGTTTTTTGTAGTGATGTCGGCTTTACATAAGGTCATCAAACTATCAATATCTTCGCCTGCATCAAAAACCAAACGACGAACGGCGCTATCGGTCACAATGTCTTCTGCAATTACAATTGGTCGCGAACTCATCGTAACCATTTTTTGCACGAATTTCATCTTGTGATTCAAAGGCATGTGCAAGCGTTCAAATATTTTTTTGACCATTTTTCCACCCAAAAATTCATGACCGTGAAACGTCCAACCTTGTTTTTTGTTGAATCTTTTGGTTGGCGCTTTGCCAATATCGTGTAATAATGCTGCCCAACGCAACCAAACATCATCGGTATTTGGACAAATGTTATCTACTACTTCTAAAGTATGATAAAAATTGTTTTTATGAGTATGACCTTCCACTTCTTCGACATTATTTAAAGCGGTTAATTCCGGTAAAATAATATCTAATAAACCTGTTTGATACAAGTGTAAAAATCCAATCGAAGGTTTTTCAGAAGCTAAAATTTTATGCAATTCATCAACAATTCGTTCTCCTGAAATGATGTTGATTCTATCTTTATTTTTTGAAATCGCCTCTAAAGATTCCGATTCGATTTCGAAATTCAATTGCGTTGCAAAACGTATGGCACGCATCATACGCAACGGATCATCAGAATACGTGATATCCGGATTTAAAGGTGTTTTGATGATTTTGTTTTTCAAATCTTCCACACCATTAAATGGGTCAACTAAATCACCAAAGTTTTCAGAATTCAATGAAAAAGCCAATGCATTTATCGTAAAATCTCTTCGTTCTTGATCGTCTTTTAAGGTTCCGTTTTCAACAAGAGGATTTCTGCTGTCGTGTGTATAAGATTCTTTTCTAGCTCCTACAAATTCCACATCAATGTCGTCATAGCGTAACATCGCAGTTCCATAGTTTTTAAAAACTTGCACTTTTGGATGAAATGGAATTAATTCGGAAACTTTCAAAGCCAATTCGATTCCGCTACCAACGGCAACAATGTCGATGTCTTTTTTGTGGTCTCGTTCAAGTAAAATATCGCGAACAAAACCACCAATAACATAACATTCAAGATTTAGTTCTTGAGCTGCTTGCGATATGATTTTGAATATGGTATGTTCTAAATGTTGTTTGTAATTCATGTTATTACCGCAGATTCGCAGATTTTTATTTTTTTGAAAGTGCAACTCTTTTGTGTTCAAGTGATACAGAATTAAAATTAACTAAAAGTGCTAATTCATTTCCTGAAACTTTCAAATAATTTAAACATTGATTGTAATGAGCATTATTAAAACAATCGACTGTTTTTATTTCTAATATTATTTCGTTAAAAACTACAAAATCAGCATAAAATTTATGTTTCAATACAGTATTTTTATAGTTTACTACGTATTCTTTTTCTCTTTCGTATGGAATGTTTGCTTGTTGAAACTCAAATTCAACGGCGTCTTTATATACAATTTCAGAAAATCCTTTTCCTAAATTTTTATGAACTTCAAATAGAACTCCAATAATTTGGTAAGTTTTGTCTTTATATAAAAAATCATCCATAATATTGTTTTAATCTGCGAATCAGCGGTGCTTTTTTATTTGCGAATCACTTTTACTTGGCTATCTAAACCTAATTTAATAATCGTAGAAGGATTTTTGCAAATTTTATCGTGGTGCAAATTTACTACATAGTCGACACCTTTTATAATTTCGGGACTAATTTCTTTGAAAGTTTTTGGTGTAGGTTCGCCCGAAATATTTGCTGAGGTTGAAACCAAAGGTTTTTTCATGCGTTCCATCAACTTAAAACAGAAAGGTTCGGTAACGATTCTAACCCCTAAGGTATTGTCTTCAGCTACAATATTTTTAGCAACATTACGAGGATTGTCTAAGATTAAAGTTGTTGGTTTTTCTGATAAATCTAGAATTTGCCAAGCTACTTCTGGAATTTCTTTGAAAACATTGTACATCATGCGTTCGCCATTCATTAAAACAATCATGCTTTTGGTTTCTTCGCGTTGTTTTAAAGCATAGATTTTTTTCACGGCTTCTTCATTTGTAGCATCGCAACCAATTCCCCAAACGGTGTCGGTTGGATATAAAATGATGCCTCCGTTTTTGATGACTTCGTATGCGTTGTGAACTTCGGTGTTAATGTCCATTTGATAAAATTGATTGATATGCTTTTACTGTATTTGCAGTCATTTTTGATGTTGTGTAGTTATTTATTAATTTGTTATATGATATTTGAGTAAAACTTTCAATTAGTTCAGGGTTTTCAAATAAAAAAATTATTTTTTCAGCCAACGTCAAATAATCGTGTTTTGGTGCAAGAAGACCGTTTATGTTATCTTCTATAATTTCCGAAATTCCACCTACATTTGTACTTATTACAGGTGTTTTATGATAAAAACTTTCGTAAATCACTAAAGGTAATCCTTCACTCTGGGAAGTAATTAGTAGAGCATCAAATTGAGGGATAAAGTTTGATGCTTCTGATAAAAAACCTGTTAATTTAATATGATTATTCAATTTCAATTCTTCAATTGATTTGACTAAGTTTTCAGTTCTGTCAGTAAAGTTCCCAATTTGAATAAAAAAGAAATCTTTTCTGTTTTTTTTATTTATAATGGTATCAACTACTTGAATTAATGTCTCATAGTGTTTAGCTCTAATATGATTTCCAATTACACCAATAACTTTAGTATAACTATCAAGCTTGTATTTTTTTCGAATTAAAAAAGGTGTTTTTGAACTTTTATTTTCTAAACTGGTCCCGTCATAAATTGTCATTAATTTTTCTTTATTAATAATTGATTCAGCTGCTATTCTTTTTGTTTCATTTGAGACACAGATGATTTTTTTTATTTTAGGATAATTGTATTTATATAAGGTTAGCTTTTTTTTCTTAATGGGAAAGGAAGTTTTTTTACTAAAAATAAAAGGAGGTAAATTATATAGTTTATCTGCTATAATTGTTAGAGCTATGGCAGAAGGATCGTGAATGTGAATAATATCAATTTTGTATCTTTTGCAAAGTTGACCAATTTTTATTGCAAATCTTATGTCTAAATTTATTTTGAGTGAAGCTGTGTGGAATTTTAACTCTGAATTTTCGAGCTTTTTATGAAATAATCCATTTTTCACACAAAGAATTATGGAGTTAATTTCGGGGTAAGATTTGTTTAACTCTAAGCATAAACTTTCGATGTGTCCTTCGCCACCTCCCCAATTTTTTACCGCGGAAACATGTAATATGTTCATTTTTAAATTATTTTTTGTGAATGTTTAAGAGAATTTGCCACTGAAGGTCCGTGTAATAAAAGACTTAAATAAGCTCTATTTTTTTTATTAAAAGGAGATTTTATTAGAAAAATTAAAAGTTGAGATAAAAAGAAAAAAAAATATTGAAATGTTCCTAAGTTCTTTTTGATTGTATAAAATTGAGATATTTTTAATTCATTTTTGATTTTTTGAGATGGAGTTGTGCTTTTTCCACATAAGTGGATATAATTAACATTTGGTAGGAAATAAATATCCTTTTTAATATATTTATGTATTCTGTAAGCCAAATCTTTTTCCTCGTAATAAAGAAAGATATTTGTGTCAAATCCTCCTACATGATTAAAATCACTAGCATTTACACAAAATAGAGAACCTGAAACTGCTCCTACTTTTATGGGAGTTTTACTGTTTGAAATTCTTCTAGGATATTTTTTTGAGTTTATGAAATGTAAAAATTTATCGCTAAATATTTCTGTAAAAAAACTTAGATTGTAATCGAAACCTTTAAATTTTTTATAATTTTCATCTAAAGCTTGACATCCTACCATTGAAGCATTTGGGTTTTTTTCTAAGAATTTTATTAAAAACTCAATTGCATTTTCTTCAAGAATTACATCACTATTTATAAAAACATAATATTTTCCAATAGCTTGTTGAATTCCAAGCATGTTGCCTGCTCCAAAACCAACATTTATTCTACTTCTAATTAATTTAATAGAAATCTTATTTAGTTTAGACAAAACTTCTTGTAAATTATGAAAGTCATTAATGTTGCTTGCATTATCTACTAGAATTATTTCAAATGAATCAGGATTCGTTATTAGTTTTTCTATAGATTTTAAGGCCTGTATGGTGAGTTCTGAAGTGTTAAAGTTAATTATAATTATTGAAGCAACTTTCATAATACATTTTTTTACAAAAATAGAAAATTAATTATCTGATTTTTTGATTTTAAAATAAAATTATTAATTGAGGGTGATTTAATGATTTGAAATACAAAGATAAATTAGGTATAAAAAATAATTATGATCGTTTGTTGTGAAAAGTTTAAATAGCTTTTTATTGTTAGAAGAAGTTTAATTCACACATTATTTATATATTTGAACAAAATATATTAAAATGGATTATACAAATAAACCAAAAGGTTACTACGATAATATAAGATTTGAAATGCTTAAGTATTTGCCCAGAGATTCTAAAAAAGTCTTAGATATTGGCTGTGGTAATGGTTGTTTTGCAGAAGTTGTTAAGACGCAAAATAAGGCTGAAGTTTGGGGTATTGAATTAATGAAAGAGGAGGCAGACAAAGCAAGACTGGTATTAGATAAAGTTTTTGACGGACCTGTTGAGGAGCATATTGATAATTTACCAGACAATTATTTTGAAGTTATTTATTTTAATGATGTTCTTGAACATTTGATAGATCCATATACTGTTTTAAAAAAAATCAAGCAAAAGTTATCATTAAATGGGGTTATAATTAGCTCTATACCTAATGTTAGATATCACAATACATTTATGAATGTTTTGATTAAGAAAGATTGGAAATATGAAGATTATGGAGTGATGGATTTTACGCATTTGCGTTTTTTTACTGAAAAAAGTATTATTAGAATGTATGAAGAAGCAGGTTATAAAATAAAATTAAGTGAAGGAATTAATAAAAGTCGTTCTATAAAGCCACTTTTGTATAATATTCCTTTTTTATTTACACAATTAGATATTAGATATCCTCAGTTTGCAACAGTTGTAACAAAATGAATTTAATTAATTAGTTTAATGAATTTCAAAATAAATTCAAATAAAAATATTTCAAATGATATTTTACATGATCATATAATTAATTTTGAAGAATCTGGTAAAATTTTATCTGATGGAGATAGAAATTGCATTAAGATATTTGATTGCAATAGTTTTCAAGTTGCAATTAAATCTTTCAAAAAGCCTAACTTTATTAACAAAATAATCTATCGTTTTTTTAGAAAGTCTAAAGCTAAAAGATCATTTGAATATGCAAATGTTTTAATGAATAAAGGAATTGGAACACCAATGCCAATAGCCTATTATGAATGTTTCGATATTATTGGTTTAAAAGAAAGTTATTATGTAAGTGAACATTTAAAAGTAGATTTGACATACAGAGACTTAGTTCAAACGGATTATCCCGATGGAGAGAATATATTAAGACAGTTTACGTGTTTTTCATTTGAAATGCATCAAAAAGGAATCGAATTTTTAGATCATTCTCCAGGAAATACATTGATTAAAAATCAAGGTAATGGGAACTATTCATTTTATTTAGTAGATTTAAATCGAATGAAATTTCATGATAAGATTGATTTTCAAACAAGAATGAAAAATTTATCTCGATTAACACCTAAGAAAGAAATGGTTAAGATAATGAGTAATGAATACGCTAAACTTTTAGGTGAAGATGAAAAAACTGTATTTGAAACCATGTGGAAATTTACTGAAGATTTTCAATATCGATTCCACCGAAAAAAAAGAATCAAAAAGAAATTGAAGTTCTGGAAAAAGTAGTATTTTCACTTTTTAATTCCTTGAATGAAATTATCTGTAATCATCACTACTTACAATTCTGAAGAATGGCTTCAAAAAGTGCTTACTGGATACAGTGTCCAAACCGAGCAAGATTTTGAAGTTGTTATTGCTGATGATGGTTCTACCGAAAAAACAAAAGCAGTAATCGAATCTTTTCAAAGTCAATTTAAGTTTCCAATTGTTCATGTTTGGCAAGAAGATAATGGTTTTCAGAAATGTAAAATCCTAAATAAAGCCATTTTAAAAGCAAATTCAGATTACTTACTTTTTACTGATGGCGATTGTATTCCACGAAAAGATTTTGTTGTCCAACATTTAAAACACCAAGAAGAAGGTTATTTTCTGTCTGGAGGTTATTTTAAATTACCAATGGAAACGTCTCGAAAAATTTCATTAGAAAATATCCAAAAGCAAGACTGTTTTTCAGTTTCGTGGTTGATAAAAAATGGTGTTTCTAAAACGTTTAAATTATCAAAACTTACCAAAATCTCGATTTTTGCTAGTTTCATGAATTGGTTAACCCCAACAAAGCGAACTTTCAATGGTCACAATACTTCTTGCTTTAAAAGAGATTTGTTGGCCGTGAATGGTTTTAATGAAATCATGCAATACGGTGGTTTAGACCGAGAATTAGGAGAACGTTTATTTAATTATGGTATTCTTTCAAAGCAAATTAGATACAGTGCCGTTTGTTTGCATTTAGATCATGCACGTGCTTATTTCAATCAAGAAGAGTGGAATAAGAATTTAGCATTAAGAGCGTATAACATTAAAAATAATATTACTTGGATTTCAACAGGTATTATAAAAGATGCGAATCTAAAAAAGGAGTAATTTTTTCAATTACAAATCTTGGTTCTAATTTTTCGTAAAGCTGTATAGCGTTTTCTTTTAATTCTTTTTCAGTTTTACTATTAATTAAATTCGGGGTAATATCATTCAAATGAATTGATAAATGTTTTTTTCCATCTTCAAAAGTAGCCCATATTTTTTTCTCTATCCAAGGCGAAAATATAATAAAAGAAGGTTTGTTAAGTGCTTTTGCTAAATTTATAGCACCTCCATCATTACCAATAATTAGATCACAATTATTCATAATAGCAATATATTCTCTTAAATTTGAACCTAATAAGTCAAAGTAAATTTTTTGTTGAGTACTTTTTTTACAAGTATTAAAAACAATTTTAGCTTCTTCAAGTTGTTTCGGAAAATAATTAAATAGAATGTTAACGTTATACGTATCAGAAATAAAATCTATAATTTCTGTCATATATTGTAGTGGATAAGTTTTGAGTTTTTCGCTTCCTAATAAACTTATCATTACTGTTTTTTTGGATTTATTTACTTTGTGATTTTCAAATATTTTATCGGCAAAATCTTTTTCAGACTTATCCAGAAATAATTTGGGTTGACCATCAAGTTCAAAATTCAAATTCAAAGGAGTTAACAAAGAAAGTCTTCTTTCAATTGCTAAACCTAAATTAGTTGAAGGATTTTCGGCATATGGAATGTTGTCATCGTATAAAAATGTGCGGCCAATTTTTTTATATGAAATTTTTCTCTTACCTCCACAAAGCAATACAATTATCCAACTTTGTAATTTAGAATAAGCATCAATAACTAAATCGTATTTGTTTTTTCTTAGTCCTAAAGCAAATTTTATAAGTTCGTAAGTGCTATTTTGATGTTTTTTTTCAAAGATGATTAATGAATCAATATTAGGATTTCCTTTTAAAACATCAACTGTGTTATCATTAACTAAATAATCAATTTGTGCATTTGGATATGCTTTTTTTAAATTGTTGCAAATGATGCTACTAATCAAAACATCGCCAATCATTTTATGTTGAATAACCAAAATCCTATTCATTACAAATTGTTTTATTTTGTCAAAGTTAATTTATTTCCAATCATTCGCTCGTTAAACGATTGAATATACGCTTTTATAAACGTTTCCATTTCGGTTGCTTTTGCTTTTTCGGTTTTGATTAAATTGGTTTTTAACAATTCATCTTTCTTGAAATTATACAATCCTAACGATTTTTTTCCGTCAAAAGCAAGATAATAATCGCCCGAAACATAATGATAAATGTTATCTAAATAATACACCACAAAATCTTTTTCAGATTGATACGATTTTCCGTAGGTAATCATTTTGCTATCGATATTCAAATAATCAATTATCGAAGGCATAATATCTATTTGTTGTAAATTCTTTTGATTTTTTCCAACCATTGAAGGATTTGAAGGGTCGAAGAATAATATTGGTACTCTAAATTTCCCAACATTAGTTTTAAATTTTTTCTCTGTTGGTTCAGAAGAAGTATGATCTGCAGTTATAACAAATAATGTGTTTTTGTACCAATCTTCTTTTGATGCTGTTTCAAAAAAACGTTTTAATGCAAAATCTGAATATGCTATACTTTCCTGAATTTTAGTAGTTCCTTTTGGAAATTTTCCTTTGTATTTTTCTGGAATTATATAAGGATTGTGTGATGATATTGTGAAAATTGAAGTAAAAAAAGGTTGTTTAAATTCACTCATTTTTTCTGAAAAATATTGCATAAATTCTTCATCAAATATTCCCCATCTACCATCAAAAGCTTCTGGGCCAACATATTCGTTTTTACCAAAATAATTATCAAAACCAGCTACTTTACAATATTGATCAAAATTCTGGCTTCCGTTAAAAGCGCCATGAAAAAAAGCGGTTTGATATCCATTATCTTTTAAAATTTTTGGTAAACCGTAAACTTCATTTATAGAATAACTAGAAGTAATCAAAGAATTATTCATTAGACTTGGAATGCTTGAAAGAGTAGAAGGAACAGCGTCAATAGATAGTTTTCCATTGGCAAATCCGTTTTCAAAGAACAATGATTTCTCAATTAATTCATCTAAGAATGGAGTTTGTCCTCGTTGAATATTTTCTCTTCCAAAACTTTCTAAAATAATGATTACTACATTTTTTTTGTTTGCATTTTCTGAAGTTTTAAATTCAGTTATAGGATTAAAAATAGCGTTCAGTTCACTTTCAGAATAATATTTTGGAGATTCTAAAGTTTCTTTTTTACCTAATGTTTTTAAGATACAAAATGGTGTGTTTAAAACAATTGCTGATTGATTGATTGAGCCATAATTTACAGCACTAACAATGCTAATGGGTTTTTTTTGAAATCCGCCACGACCTAATAATAAGACGAATCCCATTAAAATTAAGAAAGCTACAGATTGTTTTGCAATTAATGTCCAATTAGAACTTTGTTCTGTTTTTATTTTAAAACTTGGAATTAATTTCCAAAAGGAAAAACCAAAAACAACTGCCAAAAGTGGTAGGTACCAAAATTCAATTAAAAACGAAAAAATCAAACCACCAATTTCATTTTCCATTCCGCTTGCAGTAATCATTCCAAAAGTACTTCTTCTACCTGTAAATTTGTAGTATTCAAAATCGACAAAATTGGTTAAAATGAATACGAAGTTAATAATGAAAAAAGATATTTTTAGTACTTTTTGATAGCCTGATTTGTATTTAAAATTACCTGGAATAAAGTGAAATAGTGCAAAAATTAAATTGATAAATGCTATTGCTGATAAATCAAAAAGAATTCCTCCAAAGAAACTTTTAGTGGCTACATTTTCAAATGCATTTTTATTAAAAAAATAGAATAATAAACGACAAATTTGATAGAAAAAAAGAACTACTAGAAAACGTTTAAAGAATAATTTTACGCTACTTAAATAATTTGTCATAAATGCTAATTTTTAGCAAATTTAACTATTCATGTAAAATTGACAATTTATTTGCCTTTATTTTACTTTTGATTAAAATAAAAATTCCAATTCATAACAAACTTTGTTCTGAATTGGAATTAAGTAATAGTTATTTTTAAGTTCTTTATTATACAGCTACGTTGTATTCTCTTAAAGCGTCATTTAAAGAAGTTTTTAAATCTGTTGAAGCTTTTCTTTGTCCAATTATGATTGCACAAGGAACTTGATATTCTCCAGCTGGGAATTTCTTAGTGTAACTTCCAGGAATTACTACTGAACGAGCAGGAACAACACCTTTATATTCTACAGGTTCATCTCCTGTTACATCAATAATTTTAGTAGATCCAGTTAAACATACATTTGCACCTAAAACCGCTTCTTTTCCTACATGAACTCCTTCAACTACAATACATCTTGAACCGATGAATGCGCCATCTTCAATAATAACAGGAGCAGCTTGTAATGGTTCTAAAACACCACCAATTCCAACACCACCACTTAAATGAACATGTTTTCCAATTTGTGCACAACTTCCTACTGTAGCCCATGTATCAACCATTGTTCCTTCATCAACATAAGCACCAATGTTAACATAACTAGGCATCATGATTACTCCAGATGAAATATAAGCACCATATCTTGCAACTGCATTTGGAACTACACGGATTCCTTTTTCAGCATAATTGCGTTTTAATAACATTTTGTCGTGATATTCAAAAATACCAGATTCCCAAGTTTCCATTTTTTGAATAGGGAAATACATTACAACAGCTTTCTTAACCCATTCATTTACTTGCCATCCATTTTCAACTGGTTCAGCAACTCTAAGTTTTCCGTTATCTAATAATTCTATTACTTCTCTAATGGCATTTTGTGTCGCATCTTCCTGTAATAAAGCTCTATTTTCCCAAGCTTGTTCAATAATATTTTTTAAATTCTCCATTGTGTAATTTTTTACAAATATAAAACCTAAATCTGCTTTAAATGCAGAAAATCATATTTTTAAGCTAAAAAAATAATTCTTTATTGAATATTATTTATTAACTACATCGTTTTCATCTGTTTTGATTGATAAATTTTCAGCAAAAACTTGAAACTAAAAAATAATTTTTATTAAAATAGCAATATCTTTGCATTTTCAAATTTTAAAAATACAATTTAAAATGAACGTTAATCCAGACGTTGTTTTGGTAGGCTCAGGTATAATGAGCGCCACACTTGGAACATTACTTAAACAGTTACAACCTGATATAACAATTGAAATTTTTGAAAAACAAGACACAGCTTCTACGGAAAGTTCTGATGCTTGGAATAATGCTGGAACAGGACACTCTTCGTTTTGTGAGCTAAATTATACACCTCAAAAACCAGATGGTTCAGTAGATGTCTCTAAAGCAATTCATATTGCAGAACAATTTGAAGTTTCAAGACAATTTTGGGCTTACTTAGTTCAACAAAATTTAATTACTTCACCAGAAAATTTTATTAAAACAATACCGCATTCAAGCTTTGTTTGGGGTGAAGATAATGTGAAGTTTTTAAAGAAACGCTACGAAGGTTTAACTAAAAATATACTTTTCAAAGAAATGAAGTTTTCAACTTCAGCTGATGAAATTACATCTTGGATGCCACTTGTAATGAAGGGCAGAGACGAAAATGAAAAGGTAGCGGCAACTTTAATGCATAGAGGTACCGATGTTAATTTTGGTAATTTAACAAGAAGTATGTTTCAATATCTTCAAGTACAAGATGGAGTAGAAATGTATTTTAATCACGAAGTTAAAAAACTTAAAAAGGAAGAAGACGGTAGATGGTTACTAAAAGTAAAAGATTTAGTAACAGGTGAAAAAAGAAAATTAAGAACCAAATTCGTTTTTATTGGAGCAGGTGGAGGTTCATTACCATTATTAGAAAAATCAAAAATTTTAGAAGGAAAAGGTTTTGGTGGTTTCCCCGTTTCAGGACAATGGTTACGTTGTGTAAATGAAGATGTAATAAAACAACATCATGCAAAAGTTTACGGAAAAGCAGCTGTTGGTGCTCCGCCAATGTCGGTTCCGCATTTAGATACTCGTAAAATCAATAGCAAAGAAGAATTGTTATTTGGACCTTATGCCGGATTTACAACTAAATTCTTAAAGAAAGGTTCTTATTTTGATTTATTAAAATCAATTAAAACAAGTAATCTTTGGCCTATGTTGTATGCAGGAGCTCATAATATTCCGCTTACAAAATATTTAATTGAGCAAGTAATGCATTCTCATGAAGAAAGAATGGCCGATTTAAAACTGTATTATCCTGATGCAAAATCGGAAGATTGGGTTTTAGAACAAGCAGGGAAACGTGTTCAAATTATAAAGAAAGACAAAGATGGAAAAGGAGTATTACAATTTGGAACTGAAATTGTAAGCGCTTCTGATTGTTCAATAGCCGCTTTATTAGGAGCTTCTCCTGGCGCATCAACTGCAGTTTCTATTATGATTGAATTGTTAGAAAGATGTTTTTGTGAGAAAATGAAGTCGGCTGAATGGCAAGAAAAAATGAAAGTGATAATTCCTTCATACGGAATAAAATTAAATGAAAACGAAGCAGTTTTTGAGTCGGTAAAAAAGATGACAACGGAAGTTTTACATTTAGAAGAATAGTTTTATTATTTAGAAGACCTTATATTTGCTTAAAATAGTATTAAATGCGAATTTTAGCAATAGATTACGGTATTAAAAGAACAGGAATTGCGGTTTCAGATGAAATGCAGATGATAGCTTTTGGCTTAACTACTGTTGCATCTGAAACGGCAATTTCTTTTTTAAAAGATTATTTTAGTAAAGAAAAAGTAGAGAAAGTAATTTTGGGTGAACCTAAGCAAATGGATGGAACACCATCACAAAGTGCAGAAATCATTAATAAATTTCTTGAAAAATTTAAAAGTAATTTTCCTAATATGCCTGTTGAACGAATTGATGAACGTTTTACCTCAAAAATGGCTTTTCAAACCATGATTGATAGCGGTTTAAAAAAGAAACAACGTCAAAATAAAGCTTTGGTAGACGAAATTGCCGCAACAATTATGCTTCAAGATTATTTACATTATAAAAAATAGTACTTTTGCACTCGGAATTTAGAATTCAGAAGTTAGAAAATAGAAATTACAGATTATGATTTTACCAATATACGGATACGGAGAACCAGTTTTACGTAAAGTAGGAGAGGACATTACACCAGAATATCCGAATCTTAAAGAAACAATTGCTAATATGTACGATACTATGTATCATGCACACGGTGTTGGTTTGGCAGCACCTCAAGTAGGAATGCCTATTCGTTTGTTTGTTATCGATACAGAACCATTTGCTGACAGCGATGAGGTTTCTAAAGAAGAAGCGGTTTTATTAAAAGACTTTAAAAAAACGTTCATTAATGCAAAAATCACGAAAGAAGAAGGTGATCTTTGGGGATTTAATGAAGGTTGTTTGAGTATTCCAGATGTTCGTGAAGATGTATTTCGTCATGAAACCATTACAATTGAGTACATGGACGAAGACTTCAATAAAAAGACGGAAGTTTACGACGGTTTAATTGCTCGCGTTATCCAACACGAATACGATCATATTGAAGGAATCTTATTTACAGACCATCTTTCTATGTTGAAAAAGAAGTTAATCGGGAAAAAATTGCAAAACATTATGGATGGAAAAGCAAGACCTGATTACAAAATGAAATATGTAAACAAAAAAGGACGTTAATTACAGTATTCAGTGTTCAGTTTTTAGTATTCAGTTTTTTTTAAACTTTTTACTTTTTACGTTTCACTTTTTACTTTAAAATAATATATTTGCCAACCTTAATAAGTAAGAAACATGAGCATTCAAAAAATATTAGCTATTTCTGGGAAACCAGGTTTATACGAATTAAAAATTCAAACGCGTACAGGATTTGTTGCTGAATCTTTATTAGACGGAAAAAAAATAACGGTAGGATTAAGAGCAAACGTAAGTTTGTTGTCTGAAATTGCGGTTTACACGTATTCTGAAGAAGTACGTTTAGCAGAAGTTTTCAAATCTATTGCTACAAAAGAAAACGATGGTTTAGCAATGTCTCACAAAGAAGATGATGCTAAATTAAAAGCTTACTTTAGAGAAATTTTACCAGAATTTGACGAAGACAGAGTATATACTTCTGACATCAAAAAAATATTAAACTGGTACAATTTATTACAACCTAAAGGTTTTGTTTCTGTAGAAGCATTATCTAAAGAAATCAAACAAGAAGAGGAAACTCCAGCTGCTGAATAAGTAGTTGAAAATTATACTTTAAAATCCTGCGTTTTCCACGTGGGATTTTTTATTTTTACAACTACTTTGTCATGCTGAATTCATTTCAGCATCTCAGTTAAGCAATTCAACATTTAAACAATTCAACTTCAACATGAACACACGCCAACAACAACTAGAAGCTTTTAATCGTTTACTGGATATTATGGACGATTTGCGCGAAAAATGTCCGTGGGATAAAAAGCAAACGCTCGAAAGTCTACGTCATTTGACGATTGAAGAAACCTATGAATTAGGCGACGCCATTTTAGATAACGATTTGCAGGAAATCAAAAAAGAGTTGGGCGATTTGTTATTACACATTGTTTTTTATGCCAAAATTGGTAGCGAAACCAATGATTTTGATATTGCCGATGTTGCCAATTCGATTTGTGATAAATTAATTGATCGTCATCCGCATATTTATGGCGATGTGGTAGTGGCAAACGAAGAGGAAGTAAAGCAAAACTGGGAAAAACTAAAACTGAAAGAAGGCAAAAAATCGGTGTTAGAAGGTGTGCCAAAAAGTTTACCGGCGTTAGTAAAAGCAAGTCGCATTCAAGATAAGGTAAAAGGTGTTGGATTTGATTGGGAAGAACCGCATCAAGTGTGGGACAAAGTACAAGAAGAGCTAAACGAACTTCAAGTTGAGGTTAAAGCCGGCAACCAAGATAAAATAGAAGCCGAATTTGGCGACGTTTTATTCTCCATGATAAATTACGCAAGATTCTTAAAAGTAAACCCAGAAGACGCTTTAGAACGCACTAATAAAAAATTCATCAAACGTTTCCAATATTTAGAAAGCAAAGCCACCGAATTAGGCAAACCTTTAATGGATATGACTTTGGCGGAAATGGATGTTTTTTGGGAAGAAGCGAAGAAGTTGTAGTATTCAGTGGTCAGTTGAAGTATTCAGTTTTAACGTTTAGTTTGTCATGCTGAACTTGTTTCAGTATCTCTTTTTTTAAACGCAAAGGCGCTAAGTTTTTTCGCAAAGCACGCAAAGTTTTACCACCAGTTTGTCATGCTGAGGTAACGAAGCATCACATAACGCATATCACACTCAGTTTGTCATGCTGTTAAGCATCTCTTTTATGTCATCCCTACGGGATTTTTACCAGCTATATTACTTTAAGTTACTCATATTTCATGCCTAACGGCATTTTACAAAAGTTTTATTTATTTTTTCTAGCTCCGTAGGAACGTAATATGGGTAAAAAATAAACGCAACGATTAGGAAGTCTTGTAGGGACGATATTTTTATTAATGCTTTTTTGTGTTCACGAGTTAGACGCTCGCATTAGTTAGGTGTATTTTTATAGTTTGATTAGTATTGCACTCGTATTAAAACTTTTAAAACGCATAGCATTTCGTTCTTCAATATAGAATTCTGATTCTCGTATTAGTTTCATAAATTTAGTCCGAGGTAAATGTATTAAGTCGAATTTTGAAGAAATTTGTTTGAAAGAATTATATAAAATTGTTGGATTTATAACTAAAACATTAGTATCAATAAGATAATATGATTCATCAAGATTTTTAATTGATTCTTTAATTATTAAATTAACATTTGATGAATCGATATTTTCAAATTTATGTTCTTCCGATTTATAAAAGACTATTTTATTATTGTCATTTTTATTGCAAATTGTCTCAAAGTAAAGTAAATTATTTTCAAACGCTTTATATTCTATTAGCCTTATTTTATTTTCAACATTTTCTATTCTTCTAATTGTTGGATGGCTGAAATTTTTAGCTATTAGAATGATTTCTGGCTTTAATTTAGATTTAAGAAGCTTATCTTTTTCTTCAATTGATAAATTAACAGAACTTAAAATTATTAGATTATAGTTTTCGGAAATAAAGTCTGTGTAATCAATAGCTTGAAAAAGGACATTCTTATTGTTGTCTTTTTTTAATTCAAAAACAGCTAATCTATAATCAGATAAATTTAAAGCAAAGATGTCTATTCTTCCACTAATTCCAAACTTTCTTACGTCTCCTTGTAATTTATATTCAGTGTTTAATATTCTATATTCAGGAAATAGTATGTTGAAGTTTTTTACAATGTTTTTTTGAAGAAAATTTTCAGTAATTGAAATTTCTGAATGTTTTGAATTGTTGTTTATATTTAAAATCATGATTTTTTATTTCTACTTTTATAAAAATTGATATAATTTCTAAAAATAATTAACTTTTTAAATAAATACAACGAAAATCTTACAAACTTAAATGATGTATTTCTAAGGTTATTAAAAAATAATCCCGAGCCTAAACTCGGGATTTCATCTTACATATTCTTAATTTGTTGTAGTTTTTCTTTCCACAAATTCAAATCTTCTTTGTGGCGTTCGATACTTTTTTGTACTTCTTTTATAAAAGGATTTTCGCCTTTAGAACTACTGCTAATAAACTGAATGTTGTTTTCTAATTGGAAAATTTCGCTTTGAACTTCGTCAATTTTTTTTCTAATAAAGAATTGTTCTTGTTCTAAAGCTCTGCGGTCGTCACCTTCAGATAATTGCTCTAAACGGTTGTTAAAACGCATCATTTCGGTATCTTTTTTAGACATACTTAGTTTTTCAAATAAGGCATCTAAAATTTTATTGAATTTTCCTTCGATGTGTCTTCTGTTAAAAGGCACTTTTCCAAAGGTTTTCCAAGTTGCAATGTGTGCTTTTATTGCATCTAAATCGGCTTTGTGCTCACCCGTTAAAGTGAATGATTTCAACTCTTCTAAGAATACTTTTTTCTTTTCGAATGCCTCAACTTCTTCGCTAGTTTCAGCGTTTTTAGCTTCGTGCATTCTGTCGAAATATTCGTTACAAGCATCTTTGAATTCTTTCCAAATGCTGTCGGAATATTTACGAGGTACATGTCCAATTTTTTTCCAATCGTCTTGGATTTTTTTCATAATTGGAGTAGTGGCAGCAAAATCGGTACTTTCTTTTAACGATTTTGCTTTGTCTACTAAAGCTTGTTTTTTAGTTAAATTTTCGTGTTGCTCGTGCTTAATGTCTTTGTAGAAAACATTTTTGTTAGCATTAAAAGCGCGCACCACATTTTTGAATCGAGCCCAAGTGTCTTCTGTAACTTCAGCCGGAACTTTACCAGCATGAAAGAAAGCCTCGCGCAACGCTTCCATTTTTTTAATTTGTGCTTGCCATCCACTGTGCGAATCGATGTTCTCGTTTCCAAGTGCTTCAATTTGTGCAATGATTTCGTTTTTAATCGCTAAGTTGTCGCCTTCTTTCGCTCTAGCTTCTGCATATAAACCTTCTCGTTTATCGTGCATTTGCTTTGTAATTTCGCTAAACTCGTTCCAAATAGCTTCTCTATGTTCACGATCAACCGGACCAATTTCTTCTTTCCAAACGCGGTGTAACAATTGCAATTCGCGGAATGCTTTCATTACATCTTGTTCTTCTAACAATTCTTTTGCTTTAGCAATAATCGCTTGCTTTTGCTCTAAATTGTGTTTTAAATCTAAATCGCGCGCTTCTTTGTCTAAATGCATAATGTCGTAGAAACGCTCAATATGAAAGTGGTAGTTATTCCACAAGATGTTGTATTTATCTCTTGGAATAGCACCAGCATTTTTCCAACGCTCACGAATATCGTTTACTTTTTTGAACATGTCACTAATGCTAGAAGCGTCTTCCGAATCGATTAAGTTTTTCAGCTCTTCGATTAGGTTTTCGCGAATAGCAAAGTTTTGTTCTAAATTGTTTTGTAACTGTTTAAAATGTTTGGCTTTACTTGCTTTGTAAGCGTTGTAAATGCCATCGAATTTATTTTTTAAAGGGAAATGATATTCAAAGTCCAAACCTTCTTCGTTGTTTTGAGCTAAGAATTCCTCTTTTTTCTCGTCTATAAAATGGTGGTATTTGTCCGAAAAAGCTTTTTTAATGCCTTCTACATGGTCTTTAATGGCCATTACTTTTTCGTTTTCTACTAATTTTTGTAATTCATCGGTTAAGGCTTCCATCGACATAGCATCGTAATCCAAAACAGGAATTTCGTGCTTTTCTCTTATCGAATCATCTTCGCTTTCTTCTGCATTAGAATTGTCTATTTCCTCTAATACCGATTGACTAATAATGGTAACACCATCTAATTGTTCCATTTGGTCTTGTCCATCTGCGTTATGCAGGTTATCGTGTGTTGCTTCTGACATTGTGTAAATGCTTAAGGTTACTAATATTGTGTGAAGATACTAAAGCACTGCGAAAATTCAAAAAAAATCGATTAATTATGCTTTATTTTCTTTGAAACGAATGTTTTCGGCTTTTTTGTTATCCATTTTCCCGCTATCCGCTTTACAAGGTGTCGCTTCTATCGGGGTTAGATTGTTGTTAAAGGTTTTCTTGGAATTGGGTTTGTATAAGTATATAAGTTTATTTAAGGTCTATATGTTTACTGTGTAAAGTAAAACGCCTAAAATCAGCGTTAAAAATATCTTTTGTGACTATGTGTTTAAAAAAGAGATACTGAAATCGAAGATTCAACGAAGTTAAACAAGTTCAGTATAACAAATTATGAATAGTTAGTTCTCGATACAATTTCTCCGAAATCACTCGAACTGACGACTGTGACTGAACACTATTTTTCAATAAAATTTGATGCTTCGTTTCCTCAGCATGACAAACTGTGTGTTAGAAACCTTTGCGTCCCTAAACTTCATCCTTGCGCTCTTTGTGGTTAAGTTCTATGTTGTTTATGCCAAGTGTAACGCCTAAAATTAACGCATAGTTTTTTCTAATGTGTCTATGTGTTAAAAAAATAGTCCACATAGTGCCTTCCTTTTGTTCCTTGTGGTTTAATTTTACTCATTCCAAATTTTCCAAGCTTTTTCTGCTTGAATGACCAACATTTCGTATCCGTTTTTAGTAACAGCGCCTTGTTCTTTGGCTTTCTTTAGAAAAGTGGTTTCTTCTGGATTGTAAATTAAGTCGTAAGCAATGTGTTTTTTAGTAAACAAACTGTAATCTAAATTAGGGCAATCGGTAATGTTTGGATGTGTACCAACAGGAGTTGTATTGATGATGATTGTGTATTCATCAAAAATTACTTTGTCTAATTCTTCGTATTTGTATTGAAACTCATCGGCAGTTCTTGAAACGAAATCGTATTCCACTTTAAGACTACGCAATGCATATGCAATGGCTTTACTTGCGCCACCAGTTCCTAATATTAATGCTTTTTTGTGATGATCTTTTAATAACGGTTTAATCGATTTTTTAAATCCGTAGTAATCGGTGTTGTAACCTTTTAGTTTTTTCTTTTTAGAAACAGTAATACAATTTACCGCGCCAATTTTTTTAGCTGTTTTGGATAATTTATCTAAGTACGGAATTATTTCTTCTTTATACGGGATGGTAACATTTAACCCTCGTAATCCTTTAATTTCGGTTACTACTTTAGGGAAATCTTTAATGTTTTCAATGTCGTAATTCTTGTATTCACAATTATCAAAATGACCTATTTCGAATTTTTCATTGAAATATTTTTTTGAAAAAGAATAGCTAATGTTTCGGCCAATTAGCCCAAATTTCAACTGTTTTTTTGTTTTCTTTTTCATACTATAAGATTAAAATGTAGAATTTCAAATATAAGAACTCTTTCCTTTTTTTTATGTTATTACAGTGTTATTTTATTTTTTACCCAATTTTGCGGCTATTTTTTCCATTCCAAAAATCAAAAGAAAGCCAGCGACTGCTAAAGTTAAAGCCATTGCAATTTGTGGTTGTCCGTCAAAATGTTGTGGTAAAATACTTTTGTCGATATATGGGACTACTTCACCATGACTGTTGATGCGTGTTTCTAAAACTTGTTTCCAAGGCCAAACTTTATTTAAAGAACCAATCATAAAGCCAACTAATAAAGTAAGCGTTGTGTTTTTATGGTTGGCAAACATCCAATGTAAAATTTTTGAAAACGATTTTAATCCTAAAATAGCACCTACAGCAAAAACGCCTAATTTTAATAAAGCTGCAATTAGAATTTCTGAATTAGCAGTAGTTAAACCTTCTCTAAAAGTGTTGATTGTGCCAATTACAGTTTCGTATGAACCCATTAAAAGTAAAATGAAAGCACCTGAAATTCCTGGTAAAATCATGGCAATTATGGCAATAAAACCAGATAAGAATAAATACCAATAACTATCAGGAGAACTTACAGGTCGCGCAATGGTGATGTAGTAAGAAATCGTAATTCCTATTAATAAAAATAGAATTTCAACTAATTTCCAACTCGTGATTTCTTTCCAAATTAAAGTAATACTAGCAATGATTAATCCAAAGAAAAACGACCAAACTAATATAGGTTGGGTTTCCAATAAATGTGTAATTACCTTCGAAAAAGTAAGCACGCTGATTCCAATTCCAAGAACAAGTGCTAATAAAAAACTTCCGTTTACTTGTTGCCAAGCTGCTTTTAAACCATCCTTTTTTAGTGTTTTTAAAACAGAAAGATTAACGTTGTTAATACTGTCGATTAATTCTTGGTAAATTCCAGAAATAAAAGCGATAGTTCCTCCTGAAACGCCTGGAACTACATCGGCAGCGCCCATAGCTAATCCTTTAAGCGTAATAATCAAATAATCGGGAAATAGTTTTCTCATGGCAATAAAAATTCCAAAGCATTGCTACTTTGGAATGTATTTAAATGGTTTTATATTTTATTTTTTAAATTTTGCAATTGTATTTTGAACTTCGGTTCTTTCCCAAACTACAGGGAACAATTCCTGAAATAAGTTCAAATGTTTACTGTCTAATTTCATAGCGTTCATCAAATGAAGGTTTCCTTTCGTAACATCGTCTGTTAAGAAATACAATCCTGCTAAACGGTATTCCATTTCGTATTCATCTGGCAACA
Organism: Flavobacterium channae; assembly: GCF_021172165.1. Lineage (NCBI taxonomy): Bacteria > Pseudomonadati > Bacteroidota > Flavobacteriia > Flavobacteriales > Flavobacteriaceae > Flavobacterium > Flavobacterium channae. Next base: position 802,898 of record NZ_CP089096.1, read on the forward strand.
CATTTCTTGCTTCTAAAAGAATTTCGATAGCTGTGTCAAATTCGCCTAAATATTGTAAAACATCTGTCCAAAGTGTGAAAGTATCTAAATTGATATCACCACATTCGAATGCTTTTCTATAACCATATTCAGCTTCTTCAAAGAAATGCAACGCGCTATTTACAGCAGCAAAACGTTTCCAATATAATGAGTTGTCTCCGTCAATTCCAATAGCTTTGTTTACATAATACAAGGCTTTTTGGAAGTTTTTTTGACGAATATAAAAATCAGTAATAGCAATCCAACCTTTGTCTAATAACGGATCTTCGTGAACTGTTTTTAAATAGTAATTTAAAGCAAATTCGGTGTTACCTAAACGTTCGTAACATTTTGCTACACGAAGTAATACAAAAGAAGAAGGATCATCTAATTCTAATGTAACGTTATAACAATCGATAGCCTCTTGATATTGTTTTAATTTTTCATACGATTTTGCTTTTTCCATATACGCACCTAAGAAAGTTTCGTCTATAAGAGTAGCATAATCAAATGCCCAAACCGCTTTTTCATAGTTTTTTAAAGCATAATACTGTCTTCCAAGTTGATGCCAAGCTACTTCGCTATATGGGTTTCTATCGATGAATCGGTTTAAATAAACAATAGCTTCTTCGTTTTGATCTAAGAAATCAAAACAGTAAACTACGTTGTAAAGTGCTGAATAATCTTCGGTATCTTCATCTAAACATTTGATGAAGTTCTCTTTTGCCAATTCTAAATTGTCCATGAAAAGATATTCCATTCCTATCATCGAATATACATCAGCATAATCATCAGTATATTTCAATGCTATTTTAAGGAAAGAAATCGCCTTTTCGTGTTCGTCTCTTTTAGAATGTATGTTGGCTTTTTGTATATAGATTTCTTCGTTCGTTGGCTCAATAGCGTACAACTCGTTTAGTAACTTTTCAGCAATATCGAGTTTGTCTTCATAAACCAACATTTCTACTTGAACCAGTTTTAATCCAGTAGATCTAGGATGTTGTTCTAAACCTAATTTTAGCGCTTTTTTGGCCAAATTTAATCGGCCGGTATCCATATAATGAAGAATAATATCTTCAAACTCTTCGGAATCAAAGAAAAAAACTTTGTTGGTTTTTAACATCGATTCAAATTTAGATAAGGACAAGCTGTTTTCTTCTTCTTCGTGACTCAAATTCATAGCGCTCAGTTTTATGATTTAATCCTTATTAAAATTAAGGAATAATATTGGGGTAGTAGTTTGGGGTTTGAATTGTTTTAAACAATTTAATTAACAATTTTTAAAATCAGTTGCAATGGTGAAAATCAACTGCAAGTTCAATTCAAAAATTAATTATAGAAAAAAATTTACTTTCATCTCCTAACTTCCTACTTCATTTCTCTTTCTATCTCATTTAATACCTCAATAATAATGCCACATCCTTTTGTAATTTCTTCATTACTAATGGTTAGAGGTGGCGTAATACGAACTGCGCATCCTTCAAATAATAACCAAAACAGAATAACGCCTCGTTTATGACAGCGAAGAATTACTTCATTTGTTATTTCAGGAGAATCTGTCATCGCAGCAAGCATAAGGCCTCGACCGCGAATTTCTTTTATTAATGGATGAACTAACAGACTTTTGAATAATTGTTCTTTTTCTAAAGCTTCGTTCATTAAGTTGGTTTCAGTAACTTCTTGTAGGGTTGCTAAACTAGCTGCCGCTATGACAGGATGTCCGCCAAAAGTGGTAATATGACCTAGTTTAGGATCGTGGCTTAATAAATCCATCATTTTCTCTGATGCAGTAAAAGCGCCAACAGGCATTCCGCCTCCCATTCCTTTTCCCATAACGACTACATCTGGAATAACATCGTAGTTTTGGAATCCAAATAGTTTTCCAGTGCGACCAAATCCAGGTTGAATTTCGTCTAATATCATGATAGCACCTACTTCATCACAACGTTGGCGTACTTTTTTAAGAAAATCGTTTTTTGGTTCAATGAATCCTGCACCACCTTGAATCGTTTCTAAGAGTATACCAGCAGTTTTAGTAGTTATTTTTTCTAAATCAGCTTCGTTATTAAACGTGATAAAATCCACATCTGGAATTAAAGGACGGAAGATTTGTTTGCGTTCTTCAAATCCCATAACGCTCATGCTTCCCATAGTATTCCCATGATACGCATTATGACATGAAATTAGCTGACTTCTTCCAGTAACTCTTCTAGCTAATTTTAAAGCGCCTTCAATGGCTTCTGTACCTGAATTAACTAAATAGGTTTTTGTTAATGGATAGGGAAGGTGTTTAGCTAACAATTTACACAATTCTGTTGCTGGGTGTTGGGCATATTCACCATACACCATTACGTGAGAATAGGTGTCCAATTGTTTTTTTATGGCATCATTTACACGTTGTGGTTGGTGACCCAATGTACAAGCTGAAACGCCAGCCACCATATCTAAATACGGATTGCCATCTGTATCATAAATATAAGAACCCTTAGCATAAGAAATTTCCATGGCTAATGGGTGAGGTGAGGTTTGTGCTTGGTATTTAAAAAAATCTTCAATCATTTTGGTATGCTTTAGGCTTTAAGCTGTTGGCAAAAAGCTTGTATTCTAGAAGTTGCTATCTAATTTATGCATAAAGTTACGGCTTATTGCTTTTTTATAGCTTTCTTTTTTACTTCCGGTTTATTATCCAATTTCTTTTCTTCTGGTTTGTTTTTAGAATCGTATTCTAAAGTTTCTGGAAGAATTTCCATCGGTTTCTCAGCTTCAATAGCTTTTTTCTTAGCTTCAATCTGAATTTTGTCGTCTAATTCGTTTTCTTCAGCTGGGAAAATATCGTCTTTGGTTAAAATTCGTTCATCGCCACGCCAATTAAATCCTCTCAGTTTCCTTGCATTTTCGGGGAATTCACTTTCGGGATAAATATGACTATCCGTTTTGGTAAAGAAGGTTATAGAATTGATTTTGTTTTCTTCTAACTCTAAGTTTATTTTACTACAAACGGTTTTGTTTATTCCGATAAATTCATTGGCATCGTTGTACATGTAATAAATTACTTCGGCATTTTTTACGACATCAACTTCTCTAAGTTTGTTGTCTTGAAACTTACCATATAAATTTTGTCCTTTTATTTGGTTGTAACCGTTTTTACTAAGACTGTCTTTTTGAATAATAAAAGCATTGTTGAGTACTTTTAGCGAGTCCAATTGCTCTGTTTTGTTGTTGCCAATTAAATGCATTACATCGCCTGTCATTTGGTTGTCGTTGTTCCAAAGTATTGGCCTACCAATTAGTTTTGTTAATTCCGATTTGTTATTTGACCAAAGTGAATCGCATTTTCCGCTCATGTCAGTTTTGTAAAAACGCACATTATTAAATGCACGAATAACACGATCTTCTTGCGGACCCGAAACAATGATTTTTTTACCATGCATGTACATAGTGTCTTTTTCTACCAAAGTTTTTACTAAAGCTCGTTTGGTTAAAATCATTGAGTCTTTTTTGGTTTCCGCATTTCGGTACAATTCCGCATAATGACCAGTAGCAATAACTTTGTTAACGGTATCGGTAATTTTTACGTTATTAATTCCTCTTGAATAATTCTTATTTCGGTCATAATACAAATCATCACCTTCGATAATTTTATTATCGAGTGTTATTTTGGAATTTTTGGATAGTTTACTAATGTTGTTTTTAGTGTCATAAAAACCATTTTCAGTGTAAATTACGTTGCCTTTGTTGTGAATAGTTGATGGTCCAAAAACATAGGCGTGACCCGAATTTTCGTAAAAATCTAAGTTATTGGTTTTGATAGTGCTTTCTGGATTGGTAACAGTTACAGCAGTAGTAAACTTGTATTTTTTTTGATCCACATAATAACGTCCAGATTTACTAGTTAAGGTGTTTTCTTTATTGCGAATTGTACCATAAGAATTGTAAAAAGCTTGTTGGTTTTTCTTATCGAAATAAACAGTATCTGTTGTTAAAGTTGATTCAGGCGAACGTAAAACAACATCGCCTGTTGCAAAAGCAAATTCTTTATCACCATTATATTCCGCATAACGACTGTTCATAGTGATGGTGTCACCTTGATTCATTTGAACATTCCCAAATGCTTTTACGTAATTTTCATCTTTAAAATGATACGCTTTATTACAAAACATTTTTACACCATTGTGTATAATACGAACATTACCAGTAAAAACAATTGCTCCTGGAATTTCGGTCTGATTCATGTCTACGAAATCAGAATTTTCAATGATGATTTTTTTCTTTTCTTGTGCTAACGAAAAAGTTACTGTTAGCAATAAAAAGGCGATATAAAAAAATGTGTTTTTCAAGTCGAATTTATTTTGAGCCAAATTTAAGTAAAAACTCGAAAAGCATTTGATAATTAAGATTTTTTTATCATTCAACATAAAAAAAACGCTTTCAAAAGAAAGCGTTTTTAAGTAATTATTTTGTTATTGTTTGTTTTCTGTCTGGACCAACTGAGATTACTTTAATTGGAACTTCAACTTCTTTCTCAATAAATTCGATGTATTCTTTTAATTCTTGAGGTAATTCATCATACGTTGTCATACCTGTTAAATCTGCTTTCCAACCTTTCATTTCAGTTAAAATTGGAGTAACATTTTCTGGTTCGATGTTGTATGGTAAGTGTTGAATTTCTGTTCCTTTATAGTTGTAGCCTGTACAAACTTGAAGTGTATCAAATCCTGAAAGAACATCACCTTTCATCATGTATAACTGTGTTACACCATTTACTTGAACAGCATATTTTAAAGCTACTAAATCTAACCAACCACAACGACGCGCACGTCCTGTAACTGAACCAAATTCGTTTCCTACTTTAGCCATTGTTTGTCCAGCTTCTTCAAAATCTTCTGTTGGGAAAGGTCCGCTACCAACACGAGTTGTGTAAGCTTTGAAAATTCCGAAAACGTCTTTTACTTTGTTTGGAGCAATTCCTAAACCAGTACAAGCACCAGCAGCTGTTGTATTAGAAGAAGTTACAAATGGATATGTTCCGAAATCAACATCTAATAAAGAACCTTGAGCTCCTTCAGCTAAAATTGATTTTCCTTCTTTTAAGGCTTTGTTTAGGTATTCTTCACTATCAATGAAAGTTAATTTTTTCAAGTCTTTTACTGCAGCAAAAAACTCATCTTCCATTTCTTTTAAGTTGTATTGTAATTCTACATCGTAGAATTTAATCATAGCTTCATGTTTATCAGCTAATGAACGGTAACGAGTTTCGAAATCTTCTAATTCTAAATCACCAACTCTTAAGCCATTTCTACCTGTTTTGTCCATGTAAGTTGGACCAATTCCTTTTAATGTAGAACCGATTTTAGCTTTTCCTTTTGATGCTTCAGAAGCAGCATCTAGTAAACGATGCGTTGGTAAAATTAAATGTGCTTTTCTAGAAATGAATAACTTAGAAGCAACATCCATATTGAATTTTGCTAAACCTTCAATTTCTTTTTGGAAAACTACTGGGTCGATTACCACTCCATTTCCAATGATATTAATTGCGTTTTTGTGGAAAATTCCAGAAGGAATCGTTCTTAAAACGTGTTTGATTCCGTCGAATTCTAAAGTATGTCCCGCATTTGGTCCGCCTTGAAAACGTGCAATTATATCATATTTTGAGGTAAGAACGTCAACGATTTTTCCTTTTCCTTCATCTCCCCATTGTAATCCAAGTAGTAAATCTACAGTCATTTTAGTAGTTAGTTTTAAAAATTAATGTTTGTTGTGTGTTTTTATTGCTTTTTTGTTCCATAGAAATAAAGTGAATGGTTTTGAATTTCAATACCAAACATTTCTTCCATGGTTTGTTTAATTTGCTGAATTCTTGGATCACAAAATTCGATAACTTCACCAGAATCGGTTAAAATAATATGATCGTGTTGTTTGTCGAAATACGATTTTTCGTAATGCGCTTGGTTTTGACCAAATTGATGACGACGAACTAAACCGCATTCTAATAAAAGTTCGATTGTATTGTAAAGCGTAGCTCTACTTACGCGATAATTTTTATTTTTCATTTTGATATACAAAGATTCTATATCAAAATGTTCGGTTGCATTGTAAATTTCTTGAAGAATAGCGTAACGTTCTGGCGTTTTACGGTGTGCTTTTTCTTCTAAATATTTAGTAAATACATTCTTTACAATTTCCTGATTTTTGTTATCCATCGTTTTGGTAAATGAAATATTGGCAAAGATAGTGTTATTTTTTGATTTGAATAAATCGCAAAATTGAAATAAATCTTTAGTTATTAACTTTTGTTAATTATTATAAACGCGAGTTACTTTGTCAATTCCGTCTACTTTTTTAATATTTTCAATCAGTTTTTTAAGAATGGTATTGTTTTGAACAACAACCGCAACTTGACCATAAAAAATTCCAGCTTCAGTGTTTAGTGAAATACTTTGAATGTTAACATTCATTTGATTTGAAATTACTTTCGTTAATTCATTCGTAAGTCCTAAAATATCCATTCCCGTAATTTTTAAGATAGCTTTAAATTCTTCTTGAGATGAATCTATCCATTTAGCAGGAATAATTCGGTACGCATAGTTCGATTGCATACTAATAGCATTAGGACAATCTTTTCTGTGTACTTTGATTCCTTCATTTATGGTTACGAAACCAAAAACTTCATCTCCAGGAATTGGATTACAACAAGATGAAAGTTTGTAGTCTAATTTATCATGTTCTGTTCCAAAAACTAATAAATCGTATTTTTTACTGATTTCATTTTTACTGATTTGTTCTGGTGGAGAATTTGGCGAACGCTTGATTGTTTTCTTGAAGAAATTTACCAGAGTGTTGCTTTTTTGAGCAGCATATTCTTTTAATTGTTGGTTTTCAATTGCACCAATTCCAGCTCTGTAAAATAAATCTAAGCTTGTTTGTAGTTTGAAGAAATTTACTAATTCATTTGTTGTATTTTCATTTAAAGCAATTTTTAAATGGCGTAATTTACGAGTAAGAATTTCTTTTCCATCTTCAGCAATTTTTTTAGTGTTTTCGTTTAGAACGTTTTTAATTTTATTTTTTGCTCTAGATGTTGTAACAAAATCTAACCATTGCGATGTTGGTTTTTGGTTAGCCGATGTAATAATTTCAACCTGATCACCACTATTTAAAACATGATTTAACGGTACTAGTTTTCCATTAACTCTTGTTCCTCTTGTTTTTACTCCAATTTCTGAGTGAATACTAAAGGCAAAGTCTAATGAGGTAGCTCCTTTTGGTAAAGATTTAATTTCTCCTTTTGGTGTGAAGACATAAATTTCTTTGGCATAAAGATTCAATTTAAAATCTTCAACAAAGTCAACAGCATTAGCGGTGGAATTTTCAAGCGCTTCTTTTAATTGGTTTAGCCAAATTTCTAATCCGTGCTCTTCTGTAGCACCGTTTTTATATTTGTAATGTGCTGCATATCCTTTTTCTGCAATTTCATCCATACGTTCACTACGAACCTGAATTTCAACCCATCTTCCTTTAGGTCCCATTACTGTAATGTGTAATGCTTCGTAACCAGTTGATTTTGGTGAAGAAATCCAATCGCGTAATCTACTTGGAGAAGGGCGATAATGATCAGTAACTACAGAATATATTTTCCAAGCGATGAATTTTTCGTCGTGTTGATTTGAATTGTAAATGATACGAAGAGCAAATTTGTCATAAACTTCATCAAAAGTTACGCCTTGCGCTTTCATTTTTCTACGAATGGAGTAAATCGATTTTGGACGACCTTTAATGGTAAAATCAATTCCTTCATCAACCAAAGATTTGCTTAAAACATCAGAAATGGTTTTGATATAAGCATCTTGTTCTTCTTTCGTTTCTTTTATTTTGCTAACAATATCCTCGTAAACTTCAGGTTCGGTATATTTTAATCCTAAATCCTCTAGTTTGGTTTTGATGTTATACAATCCTAAACGATGTGCTAAAGGTGCGTAAATGTATAATGTTTCGGAAGCAATTTTGGCTTGTTTATAATCTACCATGCTTCCCATGGTTTGCATATTGTGTAAACGGTCAGCAATTTTAATTAAAATTACACGAACATCATCGTTTAAGGTTAATAACATTTTACGGAAATTTTCTGCCTGAATAGAAATTTCTTGGTCTGTTTTAACTTTCGCAATTTTGGTTAAACCTTCAACTAGTTGTGCAATTTTAGGATTGAACATTTTTTCTATGTCCTGAACTGTAATATCGGTATCTTCAACTACATCGTGCATTAAAGCAGCGGCAATAGAAGTTGCTCCCAAACCAATATCTCTTGCTACAATTTTAGCAACAGCTATGGGATGAAAAATATAAGCTTCACCAGATTTTCTTCTTTGGTCTTTATGTGCATCTACAGCTACATCAAATGCTTTTCGAATGATTTTTTTGTCTTCATCGGTAAGTGTTTGATAACTGATGCGAAGTAGTTCTTTATATTCTTGCGCAATGGCTTTGTTTTCGGCTTCTAATTCTAACTCTGTCATACATTTTCTTTAACCAACTAAAAGTAAGCTAATTTTTCTAAATGTGCAAGTAGAGAAAATAGAAAAAAGTGATTGTAATAAAGACTAAAATCCGCGTTGTCTTTTTGCTTCAAATAATAGAATTGCAGCTGCTACTGAAACGTTCATAGAATCGATTTCACCTTGCATTGGAATGATTATGTTTTGTGTACTTTCTATTCGCCATTTTTCTGATAAACCAGTTGCTTCTGTGCCAACAACTAAAGCAGTAGGAGTGGAGAAGTCTTGTGTGTGATATTGAGTTGAATCTTGTAATGTTGCCGAATAAATCGCAATATTATTCTTTTTTAAGAATGCGATTACTTCTTCTGTTGTACCAACAGCAATTTGTCTTGTGAATAAACATCCTACACTAGAACGAACAATATTTGGATTATATAAGTCGCTTTTTGGATTAGCAATAATAACAGCATCAATATTTGCAGCATCGGCTGTTCTTAATATTGCACCCACATTTCCTGGTTTTTCTAAAGATTCTCCAACTAAAATAAGCGGATTTTTAGATAGTTTTAAATCGGACAAAGCTAATGATTTGGTTTTAGCGATTGCTAAAATACCTTCAGTTGTATCGCGATAAGCTAATTTTTGATAGACTTCTTTTGAGATTTCGATAATCTCGACTTCGCTCGATTTGACAAAGTTTTTAATTTCTTTTTCTGAAATTATTTCTGGTAAAAATAGAATGGTTTCTAATTCGTAACCACCTTTTAGCGCCAATTCAATTTCGCGTTGTCCTTCAATTAAAAAAGTGCCCGTTTGTTTACGAACTTTGGATTTTTCTTGTAATTGAACTAACGATTTTATATACGGATTTTGAACCGAGGTGATTTGTTTCATGAATACGAAATTATGTGACAAAAATACAAAAAAGCCTTTCAGTTAATGAAAGGCTTTTGGTCTTATTTTTTTTGTTGTTCAAATTTTCCTTTGTAACGTTCGTACAATTCGGTGTGATGACTTTCTAAACTAATTTGTCTTCCATCGATAAAAGCAAAAGAAATAACATTTGTTTTCATGTCTAAAGCATCTCCTTCTGAAATAAATAGAGTAGCACTTTTTCCTGCTTCTAATGTTCCGTATTGATTGTCGATTCCTAAAATCTTAGCCGAATTTCCAGAAATTAATTGTAATGCTTGTTCTTTTGTTAATCCCCAGGCAGCACAAGTTCCGGCATAAAATGGAAGATTTCTAGTTTGCATACGTTCCATGTCACCAGCATTTTGTAAAGCAACTAAAACTCCAGCATCAACTAATAATTTAGCATTTTTATAAGGTAAATTAACATCTTCGTCTTCTAACAGCGGTAAATCGTGAACTCTTTTTAAAAGTACCGAAACGTTATTTTCTTTTAAAAGTTTTGCCGATTTAAAAGCATAATAACCACCAACGATTGTCATGTTTTTAATGTTGTTTTTCTTTTTAAATAAGACAGCATCAATGATTTCCTTTTCACCATTTGCGTTTACAAAAAGCGTTTTTTCGCCTGATTGTAACCCTTTCATAGCTTCGTATGGAATGTCTTTTTTATCATTTTTACTTCCTAAATAAGCAAAAGCATTGTCAAAGTAGTCTTGAATGGCTTTTACTTGAGGCTCGTAATTTTTGTTCATTTCAATTCCTCCTGGTTCCGCCCACCAACCAGCTCTAGAATAACTTCTTGGCCAGTTTAAATGAATTCCGTCATTAGCTTTTACTGTAGCGTCTTCCCAGTTCCAAGCATCTAATTGAACGATTGAAGAAGTTCCTGAAATTCTTCCACCTCTTGGTGTAATTTGCGCTAATAAAACGCCATTAGGGCGTGTGGTTTCTACCAATTTAGATTCTGCGTTATAAGCAATGATACTTCTGACATGTGGGTTGAATTCACCGATTTCGCTTTCGTCATCCGAAGCTCTTACGGCATCAATTTCAACTAATCCTAAAGTAGAATTTGGAGCAATAAATCCCGGATAAACATGTTTACCTGATGCATCAATAACAATATCATGTTTGCCAGGCTTCATTACGCGAGCATCACCAATAGTTGCTATTTTTCCATCGATGATAGAAATTAAACTATTTTCAATTACTTGACCGTTTCCTAAATGTGCTTTAGCACCTAAGATTAAAATACTCTTTGTTTGTTTTGGTGCTGGTGTTTGTTGGGCAAACCCAAACAAAGAAATAAATAAAAGAACTATATATTTTTTCATGATTAGTTGTATTTATAGTGAGACTCTTTGCAATATTCTCCTAAAGTGTCACAGTGATAATGACCGTTTTCTTTTTTCTTAGGTAATTGCGTTTTCATTCCTTTGTTTTTAGCGTCTAACATTGAGTTGATTAAATCCGCTCTTTCTTTTTGAATTAATGCTAAAGTTTCTGTTTCTTTTTCTAAATCATAGAAAATAATTCCATCTACTAATGTTTTTTCTGCTCTTGTATAGATTGAAAGTGGACTATCTGACCAAAGAACTACATCGGCATCTTTCCCTACTTTAATACTTCCTACTTTATTATCCACTTGAAGAATTTTTGCAGGATTTAAGGTTACAAAGTTCCAAGCTTCTTCTTCAGAAACATTACCATATTTTACTGTTTTTGCAGCTTCTTGATTTAAACGACGAGACATTTCAGCATCATCTGAATTGATAGATACTTTAACACCTTCGTTCATCATAATTGCAGCATTATACGGAATAGCATCATTTACTTCGTATTTATAAGCCCACCAATCTGCAAAAGTAGAACCCGCAACTCCATGTGCCGACATTTTATCTGCTAATTTATAACCTTCTAAAATGTGTGTGAAAGTTTGAATTTTAAATCCATAACGCTCAGCAAATTTCATTAACATGTTAATCTCAGATTGTACATAAGAGTGACAAGTAATGAATCGTTTTTTAGCTAAAATTTCGTTGATAACTTCCATTTCGATATCAAATCTTGGCATTACTTTGTTTTTGCCTTTACCAGTTTTGTAAGCGTCCCATTCGTTTTTGTATTCGATAGCTCTTGTAAAATAGTCTTCATAAACTTGTTCTACTCCCATACGAGATTGTGGAAAACGGTTACGAGCAAAATCACCCCAGTTTGATTGTTTTACATTTTCACCTAAAGCAAATTTGATGTATTTAGGAGCATCTTTTACTAACATTTCATCTGGAGAATAACCCCATTTTAATTTAATGAATGCTGCACGACCACCAATAGGATTTGCAGAACCATGTAATAAGTTTGCAGAAGTAACACCACCTGCTAAATTTCTGTAAATATTAATATCATCTGAATTAACTACATCTTCTATAGTAACTTCAGCAGATGAATTTTGACCACCTTCGTTAACACCATTTGAAATAGCAATGTGCGAATGTTCGTCAATGATTCCTGCCGTTAAATGTTTACCAGTTCCGTCTACTACTTTCGCACCTGTTGAAGGTAAGTTTTTACCAATTTTTGCAATTTTTCCGTTTTGGATTAAAACGTCGGTTTCTTTTAGAATTCCTTCTTTTTCACCAGTCCAAACTGTTACATTTTTGAAAAGAATCGTTTCTTGTTTTGGTTTTTCTTCCGTTCCAAATGAAACATTTGGATATGTTACCGTATACATAGACGGAACTTTTGGTTCGTCTTTTTTATCCTCTTTCTTTTTATCTTCTTTAGTTTCAGTTGTACGTTTAGTAGCCGTCCAAGAAGTTTCATTACCATTTTCTAAAACCGCTTTTCCTTGCATCATATCTTTAACGAAAGTTCCTGAAAGCCTTACGAAATTTGCTTTTGTTGTATCTTGATTTTTTATTACTAAGTTAACCCAAGGATCGTTGAATTGAATTTTAGTTCCAAAATTAATACTGTCTTTAACTGCTTTAGCTTCAAGTTTAGAAGTTTCGCCTTCAATTTTTAATTCAAATTTATGATTGTCGAAAGTTAAATCATATGTTCCTCTAATATCCGTTGGATTGATTTTATCAATAATATTTCTGTTTCCTTGAACCCAGTTTTCTAGAATATTACTTTTATTCTCAAAAATATCGCCAGATACAATTATAAAGTTTGCTAATTTTCCTTTTGATATAGAACCTACGGTATTAAATTGATTTACCAATTTAGCTGGAGTTTCTGTTAAAGCTAATAAAGCTTTTTCTTTTGGTAAACCATAAGTTACCGCTTTTCTTAAGTTAGATAAGAAAGATTTAGTGTCTTTTAAATCTGTTGTAGAAATTACAAATGGAACATTGTTATCGGCCAACATTTTTAAATTAAATGGTGCTTGATTCCAAAATTTCATATCGCTTAGACTTACTTGCTGTGCCAGGTAAGGATCTGAAACATCGTAAGCATCTGGGAAGTTTATTGGGATAATATAAGTTGCTCCCGTTTTTTTGATTTCGTCAATACGCTCAAACTCGTTCCCGCTTCCTTTTATTAGGTACTTAACGCCAAATTCATCGCCTAATTTATCAGCTCGTAATGCATTTAATTTATCGCCAGCATTAAAGATTTGTAACAATGATTTGTTTGCGTTAAAAGCTTCTAACGATAAATCTTTGTTTTTAGCATTACCTTGAGAATACCATTTTGCATCGTGGAAAACTTGTCTGATTAAAGCCATACTTCCCATTAATGATGAAGGATAACTTTGTTTTGTAAATTTACTTCTGCTAAACGTAAAGTGTTGTGATACTTTTTCTTTTAGCATTCTATCTGCATTTGAACCAGCATCATTTAATGTCCAAAGTAATCCAGTTCCTGCAATTACACCATCGTTATGATGACTTAAAACAGTTCCAAAACCAGCTTCTCTTAAACTACCAGCAGCTTTAGAATCGTAGCTTAAATTTTCATAAGCATTGTATTCTGGTTTGATGTGGTCGTTCCAATAATACCCTTCACGATTGGTATCGTATTGAGGGGTGAAATTTCCATTTGGTCTTGGAGTTGGTTTGTTAATTCCAAATTCACTATACAATTCAATAAAAGAAGGATAGATGGTTTTTCCAGTAGCATCAATGATAGTAGCATTTTTAGGAATTGAAACGGTTGTGCCAACTTCAACAATTTTGTTTTCTTTTATTAGCAACGTTGCATTTTCAATTTTCTGTGTTGCTGAAACATAAATTGTGGCGTTTGTGATGGCAACATAGTTTTTAAAACTCTGTTTTACACCATCATTTTTTGGAAAATATTCTTGTGCTTGACTCGTTAAAGTGAAGAAGAATACCAATAATAACGATAAGTATCTCATGTTTTTTGGTTTAGTAAAGGCTAAAGATAAAAATAATCTTCGATTTAAGAATTATTGAAGTTATAATAGATGATTTTTAACTTTTGTTGAATAATTTTATCGGTTTATGTACAAATATCCTGTTAGAGGTTCGTGATAGTTAGGGTCATTCAAATACAAAATGTAATAGTAAGTTCCGGCAGGAGCTATTGTGCTTCCAACACCTTCTTCTACATAACCATTCCAATCGGGTTTGTCATTATTTCCTGTCCACAAATGTTTTCCCCAACGGTTATAAATCAATAATTTAAAATTGATGAAAATATCACGAAGACCATCAATAAAAAAGGTGTCATTTGAACCATCTCCATTTGGTGAAACTGCATTATAAACTGTTGGTGGACAATTTTCAGTTAGAAGAAAGAATGAGGTAATAGAGAAACATCCATTATCAATTCTAACAAAGATTTCTTTTGGAGTGGTTAAGGCTTCGTAGTTTGAAGTATTTAAAATTGGATTTATATTTTGAACGGCATCATTGTAAGTTTCATGGAATGATACAATATGTAATGGATTTGTTTTTACTAATTCGGAATATTCAGAAAAATCAAATATTCCCCTTGTTAACCCTAAATTACAGGTAGTTATATTTTCTAAAGTGTTAAAAGTAGGTGATACGATTAATTCAAATTCAATTTGAAATGAATTGTTGTTTTCATTTAATTCTGGGGCAATTCCTGTTCCGTTTCCAGTATCATCAACTATAGCTGTTAATGTAAAATTTAAAGGAACCGTAATTGGAATTGTTAGCGTTATAGTGCCATTTTCACTTCCACCAATTGGAATTACATTTTGCGTAAAAGTTGTTGCAATAGCAGTACTTCCTGCATAAAATGTTATTGGAGTATTTGCTTGTAAAACTTCTGTACTATTTAAATTTGAAACGGTATAATCGATAGTCACTTCTCTTGAATCACATGTAGAAGTAGGGTTCTCTACAACTATTGTTGCATCGGGTAATTGACTGTTTAGTTTAGTAACAACAGTGTTCAACATTACATAATCTTGACCTGATTGTAGTGAAACTGTAGCAGATGTTGTTCCAGGTACAATATAGTTTTCAATCGAGTAAACATCTAAATCCATATTGTATAGATTCGTAGAATTTGTTTCTGTATTAGTTCCATTAAAAGCATTATTACTAGGATTTAATGTATTGCTTAATATATTAGTTGTTGCATTTGCAGTAAAGGTTAATCGTTCACTAACTTGTATAAAACGATCCCCTTCCCAGGCGATGAAACCTATTTTAGCACCAGTATTACTTATTAGGTAAAGGTTGTCTAACTGAATTGTCATATTATCAATTATTCCTAAAGGAAGATTAGGTGATAAAGCTTCTAAACCTTGGTAAATGTTTAATTGATTCAAAGTTAAACTTGGGTTTTCATAAACAACTAATATTGCCCAACCACCAAAATGGGTAGCATTTGAAATATAGGTAGATACATAACTGTTTAAATCAAGGTCTGATAAAGTATAAACTCCATTTCCAGTTGATTGAACAAAAGGAGTAATATCTTTGAAAGCACTGAAATACGTAAAATTATTTGCTGTTCCAACCATAGTACTTAAGATGTCGGGTGTCATATCTACACCATTTAATTTTACATCAGTATCTCCTGGTCCACTTCCTGCCCAATATAAATAAGCTCTTTCAATTCGGTCATTAATTCCTAAATTTAAAGTTGCGGAAGATTCTGTATAGAGAAATGTTGGCGAAAAATTTGTGTTTTCAGAAGGATTTAGAGTATTTCCAATAAATGTAAAATCATATCTTCCGTTTATTTGAGTATATAAAGCTATATCCTGAGCCTTTGATAAAGTAGGGAATAGTATTTGGGTCAGTAAAATGATGCAAAGTAGTTTTTTTAACATCTTGATTTCGTGAAAATTTGGTTCTAATTTACTATTATTTTTTTAAAAAATACATTATTCAAACTATGGCAATTAAAAAATTAGTAATTTTCCACTTTAAAAAAGAATATTGAAAAAATATAGGATTCAAAAATATAGTACTGAAAGCTATCGTTTATGGAATGAATTTGTAGCTAATGCGAAAAATGCTACGTTTTTATTTCATAGAGATTTTATTGAATATCATAGTGATAGATTCGAAGATTATTCACTTTTAATTTTTGACGAAAAAGACAAGGTTAAGGCAGTTTTGCCAGCTAATAAAGTTGGAAATGCACTTCATTCACATCAAGGATTAACCTATGGAGGATTGGTTTTTAATCAAAAAATCAAGCTTCAAGATGTTATCGAAATAATGTACCAATTACTAGAATTTTTTAATCAGAATGCTATTTCAACTCTTTATTTAAAACAATTGCCATCTATTTACCACGAATCTCCTGCTGATGAATTGGAGTATTTGAATTTTATCTTAAAATCTAAATTGATACGACGCGATAGTTTATCGGTTATTAACTTGGAAACTGATTTTGAATTTAGCGCAAGTAGAGCAGAAGGAATAAAAAAAGGTTTAAATTTAGGATTAGAAATTAAAGAAGAACAAGATTTTGATTTGTTTTGGAATGAGATTTTAGTACCTAATTTGAATCAAAAGTTTGATACAAATCCTGTACATTCTTTAGAAGAAATTAGATATTTGAAATCAAAATTTCCAAACAATATCAGACAGTTTAATGTTTATAATAATGGAAAAATTATAGCAGGAACTACCATTTTTGAAAGCGATTTTGTAGCGCATTCTCAATATATTTCGGCTGATGATTCCAAAAATATAACAGGAAGTTTGGATTTTTTATACGATAGATTAATTACGTATACATTTCGAAATAAGAAGTATTTAGACTTCGGAATTTCCAATGAAAATCAAGGTCAAAATATAAATCAAGGTTTGTTGTTTTGGAAAGAAGGATTTGGAGCAAGAACTATTGTTCAAAATTTTTACGAAATAGAAACCAAGAATTACACACTTTTAGATTCCATTTTAATATGATTTCATTTCTAAATTTAAATAAATTAAATCGCCCATTTGAAGAAGCTTTTCAGAAAAAAATGAAAGATTTCTTAAATAATGGTTGGTATATTTTAGGTAATGAAGTCAAACAGTTTGAATCTAATTTTGCAGAATATTGTGGCACTAAATATTGTATTGGTGTTGGCAATGGTTTAGATGCTTTGGTTCTTATTTTTAAAGCCTATATGCATTTAGGTAAAATGCAAAAAGGAGACGAAATAATTGTTCCTGCAAACACCTATATTGCAA
This sequence comes from Flavobacterium channae, assembly GCF_021172165.1. Lineage (NCBI taxonomy): Bacteria > Pseudomonadati > Bacteroidota > Flavobacteriia > Flavobacteriales > Flavobacteriaceae > Flavobacterium > Flavobacterium channae. Next base: position 819,969 of record NZ_CP089096.1, read on the forward strand.
GTATTCTTGGAGTTTTACAAGCGGATTTAGTTCCAGTCTTGGTAGAACCGAGATTAGATAGTTTCAACATAAATCCTGAAGAAATTGAAGCTAAAATAACTTCCAAAACAAAAGCTATTTTACCTGTTCATTTATATGGTCAATTGTGCGAAATGAAGGCAATTAATGCCATTGCAAAAAAGCACAATCTTTTGGTTATAGAAGACGCTGCACAAGCTCACGGAAGTCAGCTTTCTGAAAACGAAAAAGCTGGAAACTTAGGTCATGCTGCTGGTTTTAGTTTTTATCCAGGTAAAAATTTAGGAGCACTTGGAGATGCTGGGGCTATTACAACTAATGATGATGAACTTGCAAAAGTGTTGTTTTCTATTCGAAATTATGGTTCAAAAGTAAAATATGAAAATGAGATGTTAGGTGTTAATTCTCGTTTAGACGAATTACAAGCAGCATTTTTGAATATAAAATTGAAACATTTAGATGCTGAGAATGAATTCCGAAGAAGCATGGCAAAACGTTTTTTATCTGAAATTAAAAATGATAAAATTACTATGCCAAGTTGGGATTTATCAAAAAATCATGTGTTTCATTTGTTTGTAGTTCGTACTGCGAACCGAATTCAATTACAAGATTATTTGAAAGAAAACGGAATTGAATCCATGATTCATTATCCAATTCCGCCACACAAGCAAAAAGCATTGTCAAATTGGGAATCGTTATCTTTTCCAATTACAGAAAAAATACACAATGAAGTGTTGAGTATTCCGTTGAACTCAGGTTTGAAAGCATCAGAGATTCAACATATCATAACAGTTTTAAATAAGTTTTAAATGGGTGTAGCAAGTAGTTTTAAAAATTTATTTTTTGTCAAATGTAGAGTTTGGAAATATAATTTTTTGTCTGAATGTCAAAATGTTATTGGAAAACCTATTAAGAATCAGCCTTTGCTATTAATGGGAAAAGGTGAAATTTCTTTTGGTTCAAATTGTAAGTTTGGTTACAAAGAATCAGCACAATTTTATGCTACTTATTCTTATGTTGAAGCAAGAAACCCTGATACAAGCATTGTTTTTGGTAATAACAATTACTTTAACAACAATTGTTCAATTGAAGCAGTAAATTACATAGAATTTGGAAACGATGTTTTAGTTGGGGTAAATTGCTCTTTTATCGATAATGATGGTCATAATTTGGCTGTTGAAAACAGAAAAAATGGTATTCCAAATAGTGCTCCAATTAAAATAGGAAATAACGTTTTTATAGGTGATAATGTTACCGTTTTAAAAGGAGTTACAATAGGAGATAATGCTGTAATTGGAAATGGAAGTATTGTGACAAAATCGATTCCTTCTAATGTTATTGTAGCTGGAAATCCAGCGAATGTTATTAAAGAATTGCAATAATTTGCCAACTTCTAACGAATGCAAGAAAAAAATTTTCATAATCTAATTTTTAAAAGTACCCGAATTTTTGGGGCTTCGCATCTTGTTAAAGTTGGAACAAAAGTCATTACGAATAAAATTGCAGCCATTTATTTAGGCGCTGTAGGAATTGGAATTATTGGAATTGTCGAAAATTTATTGAGCATTCTTTTTGGATTAGTGAATTTCGGATTGACTTCTAGTAGCGTTAGAGAAATTGCCTTACTTAATTACGAAACAGAAGAAGCCAAAGCCAAAGAAAGCAGAATGATTAGCATCATTTATTATTGGTCTTTGTTTTCGGGTTTTTTAGGTGCTGTTTTTTTTGTACTGATTTCTTATTCTTTTTTCAAAAACACATATCCAACAGATAGTTCTTATTTGTGGTTTGTTTCAATTGCTTTGTATTTTGTCTTTTTTGCTCTTTTTTCAGCCCGAATGTCCATTTTGCAAGGGAAGAGAGAAATCAATAAAATGGTACAAATTCAGGTTGTAATTTCAATAATTCAAATGCTTTTGGCAATTGGATGTTATTACTTTTTTGGATTAAACGGAATTGCTATTGCCATTTTATTTACTGCTATTGTTTCATTTTTGGTGGTTTACTTTAGCACAAAAAATACAATCCGAGTTGAAAAGAACAATCTGACATTAAAACAAGTTTTTTCTGAAGGTTTGCCTATGGTGAAATTAGGAATAATTTTATCATTAGGAACTCTGATCAATCAATTGGCTTTTTATGTTATTCGACTTTTTTTAAAAGATTTTTTATCAATTGAAGCTTTGGGAGTTTTTCAAGTGAGCTACACTGTTTTAGTTGGCTATTTGGGAATTATTTTCGTAGTAATGTCTAATGATTTTTATCCTCAATTATGTAATTTAGAAAGTGATAAACCAACATTTGAAAAGTACATCAACGATCAAACTCAGTTTGCTTTATATTTAGTGGTGCCACTAGTGTTATTAATGTATTTAATTGCACCTCAATTAGTTGTTTTGTTGTATTCTAATTCGTTTTTAGATGTTTTATTGATTTTAAAAATTGCTTTGATTGGATTGATTTTTAAAACTATTGCTTGGCCAATTGGTTTTATTTCATTGGTTAAAGGAAATAAGAAATTGTTCTTCAAACAAAACTTGTTAAGCGATATTATCAATGTTGTTTGTTCTGTAGTTTTTACCTACTATTTTGGACTAAAAGGATTGGGGATGGCTTTTGCGCTAATGTTTTTAGTGTCTTTGTTTTATAACTTCTTTACGGTTAATAAAAACTATAATTTTTCCTATTCTACAGAAACAAAACGAATAATTGTGCTTTCAATGGTAATAGGAGCAATCGCTTTGCTTTCGTTTAATTGGTTTGATTTCTCTTATATGAATCCAGTAATTTGGGGACTGTTTATTTTGACTTCAATATATGCAGTTGTTAAACTGAAAAACAAAATTCAATCTTAATTTAGAAAGCAATTTTTAGTCGGGTTTTTAGTTCTAAGAAAAATAACTTGGTTAAGAGTACAAAGTCTCTCGATTTTAAGAATTTGTGAAATTCAAATCGAATTCTTCCTAATAACGCTTTATGCTCTTCTTTTGATTGATTCAATTCAAATGCTTTGTAAAGAATTTTTAGAGAAGATTCATGAAGTTTTTTTGTTCTTGGATTCTTTTTTTGAGTAAAAAAAGTACTTAATGATGTGGTTAAGATTCTCTTTTTAACTAAAAATTCCGGAGTATATTCAAATTCAAAAACTCTTGAAGCTCTTATCCATAAATCCAAATCTTCATAAGCTAAGGTTTCATCATAATAACCTAATTTTTCAAAAACTGATTTTTTTACCATCGATGAAACCGAACAAATTTTGGTTGTTCTACCAATGACCATTTTGTAAATGTCGCCACTTTCAGGATGTTCTTCTTCAGTATAATAATTCTGCAAAAAAACACCATTTTCATCTATTTCGATCAAATTTCCATAGACAATTCCAAGGTTTTTATATTTCGAATTTTGAAAAGTTGCAATCTGCTTTTCAATACAATTTGGAAGTAAAACATCATCAGCAGCTAAATCAATAATGTATTCCCCTTTTGCAATTTTGGCTAATTGATTAAACGTTTTATTACTTCCTAAATTAATTTCATTCGCTATAAAATGAACACTAGAATGCTCTTTTAACCAATCTTTAATTACCGAAACAGAATTGTCTTTGCTACAATCATCAGCAATTAATAATTCTACATTTGGATAGCTTTGGTTAATGACCGAATTCAAGGCTTCCACTACATAAGCTTCGTGATTGTAAGACAAACAAATAACACTAACAAGTGGAAAATTTTGCATATTGGGTTTTTAAATCTATTTTTATGCTAAATTAAGAAACTAATCGCATCGAAATGACAAACCATTCAAAAAAACAATTAAAAGTAGCCGTTATTGGCTATAAATTGGCCGAAGGTGGTTTGGAACGCGTTTTTGGAACTACAACCAAAATGCTCCATGATGCTGGAATTGATGTGCATACTTTGGTTTTGGAAAACTTAATCGAATATGAACACGGAGGCAAGTTAGTTGCGTTTGGGAATTACTCTAAGTTTCTAAAGTATTTTAAATTAAGAAATTACTTAATAAGTCAAAAGTTCGATTATATAATCGATTTTCGCCATCGAATTAATCCTAAAATGGAATGGTTGTTTTTGAATTTTATTTATCGCAACCTAAAATTCATTTATACTATTCATAGTAGTCAAAATACAACGTATTTAACCACTAACGATTTTATTGCAAAGCAAATGTTGCAAAAAGCTTATAAAGTGGTTACGGTTTCGAATTTTATCAAGCAGCAACTTGTAACAAAATACAATTTTGATTCGGCTAATGTTATTCCAAATGCTTTTGATTTAAAACCAGTTTCAACAGCTGAAAAATTACCATTTGATTATTGTATTGCAGTCGGAAGATTGGTTCCGTTAAAGCAATTTGATAAATTGGTTGCAAGTTATTCCAATTCGATTTTACCGCAAAAGAATATTCATTTGGTAATTTTAGGAGTAGGAGATGAGCAAGAGCAAATCGAAAAGACTATTTTAGAAAATAAGGTAAGTGCGTTTGTTCATTTACTAGGATTCAAATCCAATGTTTCAGATTATATTTCAAATGCTAAATTCTTGGTTTTATCGAGCAAATATGAAGGTTTTCCAATGACAGTTTTAGAAGCATTGAGTTTGGGAACATCAGTAATTTCATTCGATTGCGAAAGTGGCCCAAACGAAATGATTATCAATAACGAAAACGGAATTTTAGTCGAGAATCAGAATTTTACTGAATTAACTCACAAAATGAATATATTTGTAGAAGACGAAACTTTGTATCAAAACTGCAAGCGTAATGCGGTTTCAAGTGTGGCAAAATTTCAGTCAAATGTAATTGTAAACCATTGGTTGCAACTTTTAAATTATGGAAATTAAAATAATCAAAATACCTAAAATAGAAGATCCAAGAGGAAACTTATCTGTTATTGAAAAAGACGTTGTTCCTTTTGAAATCAAGCGCGTTTACTATTTGTACGATGTTCCAGCTGGAGCAGAAAGAGGCGGTCATTCACACAAAGAACAACACGAGTTTTTGGTAGCGCTTTCGGGTAGTTTTGATGTTATTTTAAACAATGGTAAACAAGTTCAAAAAGTTACTTTAAATAAGCCTTATGAAGGTTTGTTAATTCCTAATGGTATTTGGCGTGAATTGAAAGATTTTTCTTCTGGTGCCGTTTGTTTAGTTGTGGCTTCTGATGTTTTTGATGAAGACGATTATATTCGCGAATTTGATGAATTCTTATCCGTTTCTTCCAACTAAATTTTCATATACTTTTTGTAATTCAATAAAATGATTTTCAAAAGTTTTGGTTGCTAAATAGTTCGGAATGTTGTGTTCTAATTCCGATTTTAAATCAGGATTTGAAAGAAGTTTTACAATATTTTCTTCTAATGCTTTTTGATTTTGAAAAGCATAGGTTAAACCTACTTGATTTTCTTCGATTTCATTTTTAATTCCAACCAAATCACTTGTGATAACGGTTTTTCCAAAAGATAAACTTTCTAAAATTACATTGCCATACGCTTCTAAATATTCACTTGGAACTACCGAAAATTTAGAATTTGAATAGATTTCTTGCAGCTCTTCTCGATTCTTATTTCCTAAAAAAGTAACGTTTGAAATGTTATTGTTTTTTGTAAAATTTTCAAGTTCTTTTTTCTGAATTCCATCACCAACAATCCATAGTCTTTCACTTGGAAATTGCTTTGAAATGTTATGAAAAGCATTTAGTAAAGTTAAAACACCTTTTTCAGGAACCAATCTTCCAACAAATAAAATGTAATCACCTTCCGCATTAGAATTTTGATTTTGTGATAATAAGATTGGATTTGGTAAAGTTTTTCCAGGTTTCTGGAAATGATTTTTAACAAACTGTGTTAGATTATCAGATGGAGTTAAAAAATAATCAATATGTTTTTTTATAATCTTTTTGTGATACGATTGTTTGAAATGCAATAACGTGTCAAAAAGAATATTTCGCTTAGGAGTGTGATGTAAAATACAAGCTAATCCACTTTCATGATTTTTGACAACTTCATTTTTATCGGTTATCATGTAGTTTTTTGGACAGATGTAATAGTAATCTCGAAATGAAAATACAATTGGAATACCTTTTAGCTTTGCATATTTCATGAAGTGTGGCGTAACTGGTGCGCCAATACTAAAACAATGAATAACATCGGGTTGAAAAGTATCAATTTCTTGAATGATTTCTCGAGTTATGGTTTTGTGATTTATTTTCTCAATCCAATTGGTTGATATTTTAGCTTTTCCAAACCATCTGAAAGTAATATTTGACTTGCTTTTTTCAGCATAATTAATCAATTCATACAAATAGTGTTCAACTCCTCCAAGTCGATTTTTACTATCGTAATTATTGATTATAAGTATTTTCATTTTATGTAAATCTTGCTAAAATAAGTAAGTCTAAAAACATTGAACACAAATAATGTTGGGTGATTTCCTTTTAAATGTGTTTCTATAATTTTTCCAAATATCGAATAAAAAAAGGCTAATAAATATGTTATTTTTAACGAATGTAATTTAGATGTTAAACGCAACATTTTACTGTAATCATACGTGATAAGTTGTTTTTGATAAAGTTGAAACAAATTCTCTAACGAATGTTTCGTTTTTTCAACATAAACAGTATTTGTATCAATATCATCATGTTGAACAGGATTGTGAATGTGTTTGATTTTAGCATTCATTTTTTGAAGTTCAAATGAAAATAAAGTGTCATCATTTCCGTATTTTTTAAATGAACTGTCAAATTTTATTTGGTTAAAAACCGATTTTTTAATCAATGTATTATTAAACAACGTTGCTCTGTAAATATGTTGGTTTCTTTGGTCAACCGTTTGGTCTTCCATGAATTTACCATATTTCCATCGAAGTAATTGTTGGTTGGAAGGCGCTTTTTTAGCGTGAATTCTTCCGCCATAAACCACTTCGTAATCCGGAATTTGATCAACGTAATTTTTAATAAAATTTGGAAAAGGTAAAACACAATCGCCATCTAAAATGATTAAATTTTCATATTTAGATTGACTAACTAAAATGTTTTTGTTTTCGCGGTAACCTACATTTTTTTCAAGAGAAACATAACTGCAATTTGAAAGCAAGTTAATTTTTTCATTCTCTAAATTATGAATCGAATTTGAAGCATCGTCTTGCGTTAAAATTTCAAATTCAATACCTAAATCGGTACATTGTTTATGAATTTCTCTTACTAAAGGTAAAAGGTTGTAATTGTAAATGGTAATTAAAACAGATAGCATTTATACCGTTCTTTGTACAACTTCAAACATTTTTCCTCCTTCAAATTTCAATGTTTTAGCAGGATATTTTAAGACCAAAGCGTAATCATGCGTTGCCATTAAAATGGTTTTTCCGTTTTGATTGATTTTTCGTAAAACTTCCATTACTTCAACGCTTGTTTGAGGATCCAGGTTTCCTGTTGGTTCGTCTGCTAAAATAATTTCTGGGTCATTTAATAAAGCTCTGGCGATGCCAACACGTTGTTGTTCTCCACCAGAAAGTTGATGCGGCATTTTAAAGGCAAATCCTTTCATCCCAACTTTATCTAAAACTTCCTCAATTTTAACATCCATTTCTTCTTTTTCAGACCAACCTGTTGCTTTTAAAACAAATAGTAAGTTCTCTTTTACGCTTCTATCAGATAATAATTTGAAGTCTTGAAAAACAACTCCTAATTTTCTTCTCAAATACGGAATGTCACTTTCTTTCAAAGTTCTTAAATCGTAATCAACAATACTTCCTTCACCATCCTGAAGTTTTAAATCGGCATATAATGTTTTTAAAAAACTACTTTTTCCAGAACCAGTTCTACCAATTAAATAAAGGAATTCTCCATGATTAACATCTAGATTAACATCGGTTAAAACAGGATTTTTATCTTGATAAATGTTTACGTTTTTTAAAGAAAGAACAGATTGCGACATATGTAAAATGGATTTTAAAATGTAAAAGTAGTAACTTATACTTCTGTTTCAAAATTTTAGACAGATTTCAATTAAAAAATGCCATATTGGTTAAAAACTATGTTCAAAAAAAGTACAATAATATGTTAAGAATCTTCGTTAATACTTTCAATAAGCCTTATATTTGGAACTTATAAATAACGAATCACATGATAAAGTATTTAAAACTTTCTTTTTTAATTGTTTTCTTTTCAGGAACACTTTTTGCCCAACAATCTTCAATTTACACGCACGATTTAACTGAGTTTAACCGAGCAGTAGAATTGTACAAAGACAAACAATATCAATCAGCCCAAATTTTATTCGATAAAGTAAAATCGCAAACTGACAACATGGAAGTTGAGTCAGATTGTGCCTATTACATTGCCAATTGCGCTATTCGTTTAAATCAAACGGGAGCTGATGTTTTGGTAGAAAGTTTTGTAGAAGATTATCCAACAAGTACAAAAACAAACCAGGCTTATATTGAAGTGGCACATTACTATTTTGATGAAGGAAATTATCCAAAATCATTAGAATGGTTCGATAAAGCTGATTCAAGTAATATGTCACAAGCGGATAGAGAAAAGTATAATTTCCAAAAAGGATATGCTTATTTTACGGCTAAAAACACTAAAGAAGCTACAAAATACTTCAATCAGGTAATCAACTCAAAAACATTTGGTAGTCAAGCTAAATATTATTTGGGTTATATGTCTTATGAAACAGATGATTACAAAAGTGCGAATCAGTATTTTGAGCAAGTTTCTGACCAAGACAAGTACAAAGAAAAAATGGGATATTTTCAAGCAGATATGAATTTCAAGCTTGGAAATTTTCAAAAAGCTATCGATTTAGGTTTGGAACAATTACCAAAATCAAGAGGTGAAGAGAAAAGCGAATTATCAAAGATTATAGGTGAAAGTTATTTCAATTTAAAACAATACGATAAAGCACTTCCATATTTGTTGGCTTATAACGGGAAAAAAGGAAAGTGGAATAACACGGATTTTTACCAATTGGGATACACGTATTACCAACAAAAAGATTATGAAAATGCCATTTCGCAATTCAATAAAATTATCAATGGTAATGACGGAGTTGCTCAAAATGCATACTATCATTTAGCAGAAAGTTATTTAAAAACAGACAAGAAGCAACAAGCTTTAAATGCTTTTAAAACAGCTTCAGAAATGGAGTTTGATTTAAAAATTCAAGAAGATGCATTTTTAAATTATGCTAAATTGAGTTATGATATTGGAAATCCTTACAAATCGGTTCCTGAAGTTATGAATGCTTATTTGGCAAAATACCCAAATACACCTTATAAATCAGAAATCAATACGTTATTAATTAGTTCGTACATAACTTCTAAAAACTATAAAGAAGCCTTAATTTTATTAGAGAAAAGCAAAACTCCTGAAAACAAATTAGCGTATCAAAAAGTAACGTTTTACAGAGGTTTAGAGTTATACACAGATAGTGATTACAAAGGAGCTTATAGCTTATTTAAAAAATCAATTGCTGAAAATAAAGACGCAAAATTTACAGCAAGAGCAACTTTCTGGAAAGCTGAAACAGAATATAATTTGGATCAGTTTGAAGAAGCAAAATTGAGTTTCAAACAATTTTTAAATTCTTCTGAAGCTTCAAACACACCAGAATTTGCAAATGCTAACTACAACTTGGCGTATTCGTATTTTAAATTAAAAGAATACGAAAATGCAATTCAATATTTTGATGTGTATTCAAAATCAGTTAAAGATGATAGAGTACGTTTAACGGATGCTTATTTGCGTTTGGGTGATTGTAATTTCATGGCAGCAAAATATTGGCCAGCTATGGATGCTTACAACAAAGCAATCGATATGAAAAGTGTTGATGCTGATTATGCAGCTTTTCAAAAAGGAATTAGCTATGGTTTTGTAAGCAAACCAGATCGTAAAATTGAAGATTTAGAGAAATTTTCAAAAACATTCCCTAATTCTCAATATGCAGATGATGCTTTGTATGAATTAGGAAATACGTACGTAAATCAAAATCAAAACGATAAAGGAATTGCAACGTATGATAGATTGATTAATGGATACAAATCAAGTTCTTATGTAGCGAAAGCTATTTTAAAACAAGGTTTAATTTATTACAATTCAAACAAAGAAGATTTAGCAATTGCGAAGTTCAAAAAAGTAGTTGCAGAATATCCAAATTCACCTGAATCAATTGAAGCGGTTTCTACAGCTCGTTTAATTTATGTAGATAAAGGAAAAGTTGATGAATATGCTGATTGGGTTAAAACATTATCATTTGTAGAAGTTTCGGATGCTGATTTAGATAATGATACTTACGAATCTGCCGAGAAACAATACTTAATGAACAATTCGAAACAAGCGATTTCTGGATTTACAAGTTATGTAAGTAGATTTCCAAACGGATTACATTCATTGAAAGCAAACTTCTATTTAGCACAATTGTATTTTGCTGATAATTTAGAGGCAAATTCAGTTAAACACTATGAATTTGTTGTTGATAAACCAAGAAACGAATTCACAGAACAATCCTTAGCACGTTTATGTCAAGTACATTTAAAAGCTAAAAGTTATGATAGTGCTATTCCGGTTTTAAAACGATTAGAAACAGAAGCTGAGTTTCCTCAAAACATTACGTACGCGCAATCGAATTTGATGAAATCGTATTATGAAAAACAAGATTATACAAATGCTGTAGTTTATGCAGATAAAGTATTGAAAAATGATAAAATTGATGACCGAATTAAAAGTGATGCGCAAATAATCGTAGCGCGCGCGGCTATTAAAACCAATGATGAAGCAAAAGCAAAAGAAGCGTATGCTAAATTACAAAAGATTGCAAAAGGAGAATTAGCTGCCGAAGCATTGTATTATGATGCTTATTTCAAAAATAAAGAAGGTAAATTCGAACCTTCAAATGTGGTAGTTCAAAAAATTGCGAAAGATTATTCTGGTTATAAATATTACGGAGCTAAAAGTTTGGTAATTATGGCTAAGAACTTCTACGGATTAAAAGATAGTTTCCAAGCAACTTATATTTTAGAAAGTGTAATTGAAAACTTCAAAGAATATACTGATGTAATTGAAGAAGCTCAAAAGGAATTGGATTTTATTAAAGGAGAAGAAGCAAAACGTAATTCATCAATCACGGACTAATAATAAGAAGATAATTGTCATGCTTAACTAATGAGAAGTTAGCATCTCATTTAAAAATATAAAATATGAAGAAATTAAATATAATCGCCTTTGTTTTAGTTGTATTCGGAATCCAAAATTCATTTTCTCAGGTAAAAGATGAAAACATTGGTTCAGAAGTAGTAAACATTGTAAAACCATATACGCCAACCATTTCGGATGCTTTTAAAGTAAAAGAAACGCCTTTGTTAGACGATCAAGACAATCAGCAAAAAGAAGTTATTCAATACAATATCTTTTCGTTTCCTGTAGCGTCTACGTTTACACCTGCAAAAGGAAAAGCAGCTGGTGTTGATAAAACCGAAAAAGAAAAATTGTATAACAATTACGCAACTTTAGGTTTCGGAAATTTTCCTACAATTAATGCGGAATTATTCATTACACAAAATTTAAGTCGTAGTAGTTATGTTGGAGGAATGTTGCGCCATTTGTCTTCTCAAGGCGGAATCAAAGATTTAGTTTTAGACGATAAATTTTACAACACTAGTTTGGATGTAACTTATGGAGTGCGTGAGCGCGATATGAGTTGGAATGTTGATTTAGGTGTGAAAAACCAAATTTATAACTGGTATGGTTTGCCAACAGAAGTTATCTTTTTTGATGATCCAACAATTGATGCAATCGATTCGAAACAAACTTACAATACGATTGCTTTAGGCGGAAAAATGAGTTTTAAAGACAGTTTCTTTAAAGATGCTAGTTTGCAATTCAAACGCTTTTCAGATGGATTAAGTTCTGGAGAAAATCGTTTTTTCATCAAACCTGATTTTGATATTGATGTAATGGGACAAAAATTCAAAGCTGATTTTGTGGTTGATTATGTTGGAGGTTCTTTTGATAGAATGTATGATGTAGATTCAGAATTAAAATACAGTACCGTTATTGCTGGAACTAAACCAAGTATTTTATATCAACAAGATGATTTATCTGTTCAAATAGGAGCTGGAGTTTATTACGCTACAGCTAAAGTAAATGGAGAAAGCGATGGTAAAATTTTCGTTTATCCAAATGTAAAAGCATCATATAAATTGGTTGGCGATATTTTAGTCGCTTATGCTGGTGCAGAAGGTGATTTGCAACAAAATTCATATGCTGATTTCGTTGACCAAAATGCTTTTGTTTCGCCTACATTATTTGTAGCTCCAACAGATAACAAATATGATATTTATGTTGGTATGAAAGGTAAATTAGCAAATTCAGTTGCTTTTAATGTTCGTGCATCTTATTTAAATCAAGACGATAAAGCGCTTTTTGTTAGCAACGAGTACAATCCTGCTTACGGAAATACAGAAGGGTATGCTTACGGAAATTCGTTTGGTGTAGTGTATGATAATGTTACAACTCTTAGCTTTTTTGGAGAATTAAAAGCAGATTTTTCTAAAAGTGTTACTTTTGGAATTAACGGAACTTACAATAATTTTTCAACAGATTTACAAGCTGAAGCATGGAACTTACCTCAGTTAAAAATTGGTTCAACAGTAGATTTTGACATCAATGAAAAATGGTATGCAGGAGCAAAAGTGTTTTTTGTTGGAGAAAGAAAAGATTTGGTTACAGTTCAAGACGATATATTAATCAATCCTGGAACTTTCAGTACACAAGAAGTAAGTTTAGATAGCTATTTCGATTTAAATGCTCATATCGGCTATAAATACAATGCTCGTTTAACTGCTTTCTTAAAAGGAAACAACTTAGCGAACCAACAATACAATCGTTGGGCAAATTTTCCAGTACAAGGAATTCAAGTGTTGTTAGGAGCAAATTATAAGTTTGATTTTTAAGGTCATTGCTGGAACGAAGCAATCTGTCAAAATTCGTTATTCCAATTCTGAAACTTCGGAATTTGTATAACGAATTTTTGATTTTAGTAAAATGATTTTCTAAGTTTTAAATCCTTTTTTATGAAAAAAATTTTCTACATATTATTTTTTTTAAATTTTACTTTTGTTTTTTCTCAAAACGATGATGATTTCTCAAAACGATTAAAAGCAATTAATAATAAAACTATTGTTTTTTACAACGTTGATGGAGTTGAGTTTTCAAGTCAAACATTTAGTAATGAATTTTCTGAAAAAGGATTAAAAAAACTTTTCAGAAAGTATGGAATTAAAGATGAAGATGTAAAAGTAAAAGATGAAAATTTGACTTATAATAATTTCTACTTTACAAAATCTGAGAACATTACGGATAACGTTACTCAAATAAATTCATATTACTTTGTAGAGAACAAGTATAAGAAAGTCACAATAATATGGTTTGGTTATTTTAACCAACTTAATAAAGAATTTGAACGCCAATATGTAAATAGAATTATCAATGATGAAATACCGAAAGAAGTATTTGAAGAAACTACAATTGGAAGTATCGATTTCGCTGGAAGAAAAATTGAACTAGGGAATGGTTGTTATTGGACAAATATAAACACTGTTCAATGTCCGTATAATGGTGAAATGAATTGGTCTGTTCATAAAACATACGAAAGTGCAAAAAATGCTATAGAAAATCAGTTCAGTATTACTAAGAGTAAAAAGGGAGGGAAAGTAGTTTCTGAGGAAGAAATTGATATAGTTTTTGAAGGAACAGATACCAAGGCTAAAAAAATAATTTATGATTTTACAGGTGTAAAATCTTTGTTAGCAGGAATGTCAGGAGCAAAAACATTAACTGTTTATTATGTAGCTTGCGAGGTTAGGGGGAACTATGTGAGTTGTTGTTTGAGTTTTTGGAATAATGATAATATAACAGAAAATGGTTTGTCACCTTTGTTAGAAGAAGTGATGCAATTAAAAAAATAATCTTTTGAGGTTAAACGATAAAATGACATTCAAACAAAAAATAAAATTGCATTATCAAAACCTATTATCCGAAAAAATAAACGAATTGCGTTTCATGATTTCTGATTTGGCTCAAGATGCACAAAACGATGCCAAAGGTTCGGCTGGCGATAAGCACGAAACCGCTTTATCGATGATGCATTTAGAGCAAGAAAAACTCAATCAAAAATTAGCAGAAATCATCGAACAAAAAAATGTTGTAGATAAGATTGATGCTGAAGCAAATTACACCAAAATAGCACTTGGAAGTTTGGTTCAAACCAATGACATGTTATTTTACATCAGCGCAGCTTTACCTAAAATCCAACTCGAAAATAAAACGATAATTGCAGTTTCGCCACAATCGCCATTAGGAAGTCAATTAATGGGAAAAAGTCTCGGAGATGAAGTTATAATTAATAATAATCGATTTCAAATTAAATCAATTGAATAAAATAAAAGCCACTCAAGCGAGTGGTTTTTTTTTGATTTGTAACCAAACAAAGGTAAAACAGCTTTTCTGATTTATAATATAATTAAAAAATCAATTTTTAGTTTTAATTTATAACTAAAATTAATCTTAAGGTTTATTATTTAAACTTATATATTCAATTTTGCTTAATCAAATTAAGTGAATTAATTCTTTCACTTAAACAATTAAACATTTCAACGATTAAACTTAAAGATTATGTGCGGAATATTAGCCATTATAGGAAAAGGAAAAGAAGCAACATTAGTACAACAATTGTCTAAAAGAATGAGTCATCGTGGTCCAGATGAAAGTGATATTCATGTTACGGAGAAAGGACATATTTTGGCGCACGAACGTTTGTCAATTGTCGATTTACACACCGGAAAACAACCCATTCAAGGAACCGATTCCGCTTGGATGGTGCATAATGGCGAAATATACAATCACAAAAAATTAAGAGAAACCATGTTGAAACATCACACGTTTAGAACTACATCGGATTCTGAAGTTATAGTGCATTTGTACGAAGAGTTTGGTTATGATTTCTGCGACATGTTGGATGGGATTTTCGCATTAGTCGTTATCGATGGAGATGATTACATCGTAGCTCGCGACCCGCTTGGAGTAAAACCTTTATATTATGGAATGGACGAAAGAGGTCGTTTGTATTTTGCATCAGAAATGAAAGCGATTACCGACCAATGTAAGTCATTTTCAACTTTTCCTCCAGGACATTATTATACTGAAAAAACAGGTTTTGTTAAATACTACAAACCAGAATGGGAAGCACACGAAAAAGCAGTTGAGAAATTAGATTTACAAGCTTTAAACGCAAGTTTGACTCAAGCAGTTGAAAAACGTTTAATGTGTGATGTACCATTTGGAGTTTTACTTTCTGGCGGATTAGATTCATCTTTAATTGCATCCATTACTTCAAGATTATTAGAAGGAAGCGGACAAGAATTGCATTCGTTTTCTATCGGATTAGATGCTTCGGCTCCGGATTTAGTAGCAGCAAAAAAAGTGGCAGATTTCATTGGAACAACACATCACGAAATTCATTTCACAGTCGAACAAGGAATCGAAATTTTAGATAAATTGATTTGGCATTTGGAAACCTATGATGTAACGTCAATTCGTGCGAGTACGCCTATGTATTTCTTGTCGAAAGCAATTACGGAAAAAGGAATCAAAATGGTATTGTCAGGAGAAGGTGCGGATGAAATTTTCGGAGGTTATTTGTATTTCAGAAATGCTCCTTCTGTTTTGGATTTCCAAAAAGAAACTGTTGAGCGTGTACAGAAGTTGTTTACAGCAGATTTACTTCGTGCAGATAAATCAACAATGGCTCACGGATTAGAAGCTCGTGTGCCTTTCTTAGACAAAGCATTTTTAGAATTAGCAATTAAAGTACAACCAGAAGAAAAAATGCCAAAAACCTATGAAGGTGTTGAAAAATATATTTTAAGAAAAGCATTTGACACTCCAGAAAAACCTTTTTTGCCCGAAGAGATTTTATGGCGTCAAAAAGAACAATTTTCAGACGGAGTTGGCTATAACTGGATTGATACGTTAATCGAATATTGCTCAAGTCAAGTTACTGATGAAGAATTTGCAAAAGCAAAAGCATTGTTCCCTTATAATACGCCAGTTACAAAAGAAGCGTTCTTTTACAGAACAATTTTTCATAAACATTTTCCACAAGATAGCGCTGCGCAAACAGTTCGTAAGTGGATTCCAAAATGGCAGGAAAATCAAGACCCAAGTGGTAGAGCAAATGCAGCTCACGTTAAGGCAGATGTTAGTATCGCCTCAAGTACAGAATTAGTGTAATATTTACATAGGTTTGGTTTGTTGTTAAGCAAGCGTCAAATATTTATAATTGGCGCTTTCTTTTTGTTGGTATTTGTCAACATTTGTTAATAACTTAATGGCTTTTTAGGAGTATTTATAGTCGATTTTTTTTAAGAATGGTTATATTTGTCTGTTTTATAAAAATCGAATATTTAAGAGTATAATTATATGAGCGAAGAAGTTAAGAAAAACAATTATTCGGCAGACAGTATTCAGGCACTAGAAGGAATGGAGCACGTAAGAATGCGTCCTTCCATGTATATTGGAGATACTGGAGTAAGAGGTTTACACCACTTGGTGTATGAAGTAGTAGATAACTCTATCGATGAAGCTCTTGCCGGTCATTGTGATACAATTTATGTAGCTATAAACGAAGATAATTCCATTAGTGTAGAAGATAATGGTCGTGGTATTCCAGTTGATATCCACAAAAAAGAAGGAGTTTCAGCTTTAGAGGTTGTAATGACTAAAATTGGTGCTGGAGGTAAATTCGACAAAGATTCATATAAAGTTTCTGGAGGTTTGCATGGTGTAGGGGTTTCGTGTGTTAACGCACTTTCTGACCACTTAAGAGCTACAGTTCATAGAGAAGGAAAAATTTATGAGCAAGAATACGAAAGAGGTAAAGCACTTTATCCAGTAAAACAAATCGGAACTACAGATAAGAGAGGAACAATTGTAACTTTCAAACCTGATGGAACTATTTTTACACAAACTTTAGAGTATTCTTACGATACGTTAGCTTCTCGTTTACGCGAACTTTCTTTCTTAAATAAAGGAATTACAATCACTTTAACAGACAAAAGAGACGTAAACGAAAAAGGTGAATTCAGAACAGAAACTTTTCATTCTAAAGAAGGATTAAAAGAGTTTGTTAAGTTCTTAGATGGAAACCGTGTGCCAATTATTGGTCACGTAATTTCGATGGAGAACGAAAAAGGTGAAATTCCAGTAGAAGTAGCTTTAATTTATAATGAAAGTTATTCAGAAAACATTTTTTCTTATGTAAACAATATTAATACTCACGAAGGAGGAACGCATTTACAAGGTTTCCGTATGGGATTAACTCGTACGTTGAAAAAATATGCCGATGCTTCTGGGTTGTTAGATAAATTGAAATTTGAAATTTCTGGAGATGATTTCCGTGAAGGTTTAACAGCAATTATTTCGGTAAAAGTTGCAGAACCTCAATTCGAAGGTCAAACAAAAACAAAACTTGGAAATAGAGAAGTAGTTTCTCCAGTTTCGCAAGCGGTTGCAGAAATGTTAGAGAATTATTTGGAAGAAAATCCAAATGATGCTAAAATTATAGTTCAAAAAGTAATATTGGCTGCTCAAGCACGTCATGCTGCTAAAAAAGCACGTGAAATGGTGCAACGTAAAACCGTTATGGGTGGCGGTGGATTACCAGGTAAACTTTCAGATTGTTCTGAGCAAGATCCGGCAAGATGTGAAATTTTCCTTGTTGAGGGAGATTCTGCGGGTGGAACTGCAAAACAAGGTCGTGATAGAGCATTTCAAGCAATTTTACCATTACGTGGTAAGATTTTAAATGTTGAAAAAGCAATGCATCACAAAGTATTCGAAAACGAAGAGATTCGTAATATTTTTACAGCACTTGGAGTTACAATCGGTACAGAAGAAGATAGTAAAGCTTTAAATATTTCTAAATTACGTTATCATAAAGTAGTCATCATGTGTGATGCCGATGTCGATGGTTCTCACATTTCTACTTTAATTTTAACTTTCTTCTTCAGATTTATGAAGGAGTTGATCGAAGGAGGACACGTTTATATAGCAACACCACCTTTATATTTAGTTAAAAAAGGAAACAAGAAAGAATATGCTTGGAACGATGACCAACGTGATTTAGCTAATGAAAGAATGGGAGGTAGTGCGGCTATTCAACGTTATAAAGGTCTTGGGGAGATGAACGCTGAACAATTATGGGAAACAACTTTAAATCCTGAATATAGAACACTTCGCCAAGTAACTATTGATAGTTTAACTGAAGCAGATAGAGTGTTTTCTATGTTAATGGGAGATGAGGTTCCACCACGTAGAGAGTTTATAGAGAAAAACGCTGCTTACGCTAAAATTGATGCGTAAACTAGTATATATAATAGGAATGTTTGTAGCTTTCTTTTTTAGTCAAAAAAGTAAGGCTCAAACTTTAAATGAACAAATAGGGTATCTGTTAGCAGATGCCCTTTTCTATTCAGATAAATACATAACTCCAGCAACTGATGCTGCGGTTTATCAAGCTTCCTCTTCTTGGATGAATTCGGCAAAGAAGAAAGAAAAATGGAAATTTGATTTAGGAATACATGTTAATACATTTATCGTTCCAAAAAAAGATAGAGAATTTCAAATAAGTAATGATGATTTTCAGTTTTTTCAAATTGAAAACGCTGAAACAGCGGTAGTTCCTTCTACTTTAGGAAACGACAATCAAGTTTATTTAGTTGGAGATTTAGATGGTCAAGAAGTAAGATTTAAAACTCCAGAAGGAATCAATCAAGAAGTTGTGGTTTATCCTTATTTGCAAGCTAGTTTAGGATTGCCTTATGGTTTTGAACTAGTAGGAAGATATTCAACCCGAACAAAACTTAAAAAAGGAGATTATCAAGTTTATGGCTTTGGATTAAAACATAACTTTAGTCAATACTTTAAAAAGTTAGAAGAAAAAAAAATCAATATATCATTTCTTACTGTTTATTCAAATGAAGAGATTCGATTTGATTTTTTAGATGTTCAAACTGCAACATTTGGAAATTTAGGACTTGATAGTTTTAGTAGTAAAATTAACACTTTTCATTTTCAATTAGCTTTTTCAAAAGAAATTAAAGATTTTGAGATTATAGGGAGTTTTATAACAAATGTTAGTAATTTTAATTTTGAAGTTTATAGTGATAGTTCAGAGCCATCTTTATTTCTTGATCCAATAAATCAAATTATTCCTCAACTAGAAGAAACAAAATGGAATGCCATGGGTGAAATTTCAGGTAGATATCAAATAAGCAAAATTTATCTGCAAAGTTCAATTGCTTTTGGTAAATTTGTAAACGCAAACCTTGGAGTTCAATATCAATTTTAATTTAACAATTTTTAATATACACAACAAAATGAAAGTAACAATAGTAGGTGCGGGTAACGTTGGTGCAACATGTGCAGATGTTATTTCGTACAGAGGAATTGCAAGCGAAGTAGTATTAGTAGATATCAAAGAAGGTTTTGCTGAAGGTAAAGCTATGGATATCATGCAATGTGCTACTACAACTGTATTCAACACACAATTAAGCGGAACAACAGGAGATTATTCAAAAACAGCAGGAAGTGATGTAGTAGTTATTACATCGGGAATTCCAAGAAAACCAGGTATGACTCGTGAGGAGTTAATCGGTATCAATGCAGGAATCGTTAAATCGGTTGCGGATAATGTATTAACACATTCTCCAAATGCTATTATTGTTGTAGTATCTAATCCAATGGATACAATGACATATTTAACTTTAAAAGCAACTGGATTACCTAAAAATAGAGTAATTGGAATGGGTGGAGCTTTAGATAGTTCTCGTTTCAAATATTTCTTATCAAAAGCTTTAGATAAACCAGCTAATGATGTTCAAGGAATGGTTATTGGTGGTCATGGTGATACAACTATGATTCCATTAACAAGATTGGCTTCTTATAATGGAGTGCCAGTTTCTAATTTCTTATCTCAAGCAGAATTAGACAAAGTAGCTGCTGATACTATGGTAGGTGGTGCTACTTTAACAGGATTGTTAGGTACTTCAGCTTGGTATGCTCCAGGTGCATCTGTAGCGTATTTAGTAGATAGTATTTTAAATAATCAAAAACGTATGATTCCATGTTCAGTATTCTTAGAAGGAGAGTATGGACAAGAAGATATTTGCATGGGAGTACCATGTATTATTGGAAAAAATGGTGTTGAAAAAATCGTTGATGTACAATTAAATGATGCTGAAAAAGCATTATTTGCTAAAAGTGCAGAAGCAGTTCGTAATATGAACGCAGATTTAAAATCAGTATTGTAATTTTATTTCAATATAGAATTAAAAAACTGTCAAGAAATTGGCAGTTTTTTTTTGTTTTATACAATTTTAAAAATGACTTAAAAATGTGTTTTTTAGGGTGAATCAAGAAGTTTTTAACAATAATTTCGCTAATGTGAAATACTTTTTTTAGTTGCAAGTGTTTCATTATTAGGTTCTAATAGGGTTTTGTGGGTAAACTTCGATAAAAAGGCTATTTTAATCTAAAATAAAATTGCTTAATCCTATTGTAAATTATATATTTGTCCGTTTTTATAAAATAGAATAAATAAATTTTAGAATAATGCAGAATAGAGGACTAATTAAATTTTTCGCAATTATCTTTGCTTTGGTATGTGTATACCAGCTTTCTTTTACTTTCGTAGCGAATAGTATTGTTTCTGATGCAAAAGCTTTTGCTAAAGGAGATACTGCTAAAGAATTACGCTATTTAGATTCTATAGGGAAAGAAAAAGTATACTTAGGTCATACTTACAAAGAAGTTACAAATAACCAAATAAACAAAGGTCTTGACTTAGAAGGAGGATTAAACGTAATTCTTCAAATTTCAGTTAAAGATGTTTTAAAGCAATTGGCTAACGATTCTAAAAATCCAGCTTTCAACAAAGCTTTAGCTGATGCAAAAGCAAATCAACAAGGAAATCAAGATTATATTGATGCTTTCTTTGAAGCTGCAAATGCTGCTAATGTTAAGTTAGCTGCTGCTGATGTTTTTGGAAACAGAAACTTAGATGAAGTAATCAAGTTTGATATGACTAACAAACAAGTTGAGCCAATCATCAAACAAAAAGTTCAAGAATCTGTAGAAAGTGCTTTCAAAGTATTAAGAGAGCGTATCGATAAATTTGGAGTTACTCAACCTAATATCCAATTATTAGGAAATTCTGGAAGAATTTTAGTTGAATTACCAGGTGCTAAAGATATTGACCGTATTAAGAAATTATTACAAAGTACGGCTCAATTAGAGTTCTGGGAAACTTATAAAATAGAAGAAATCGGGCAATATTTAATGTCAGTTGAAGAGGCATTAAAGAAAACAGAAGTTGCTGTTAAAGAAGCTCCTGCAAAAACAAATAGTATTGATTCATTATTAACTGATAAAGCTGATACTACAGCTGCTGCTAAGAATAGTCCTTTCTTAGGTAAAATGTTAGCTCCAGGTCAGCAAGGTTCTCCGTTTGTAGGTGTTTTTGCTACTAAAGATACTGCTGCAATCAATGCTTACTTCAAAAGAGATGATATTAAAGCGTTATTACCTGCTAACTTAACTAATGTTAAATTTGCTTGGGGAAAAACGAACGAGAAAACTCCAGATCAAACTGAGTTATATGCATTAAAAGGAACAAGAGATAATGTTGCTCCTTTAAGTGGTGGTGTAATTGTTGATGCAACAGATACATTTGACCAATTAGGTAAGCCAGCTGTTTCTATGCAAATGAATGGTAATGGTTCAAGAAAATGGGAACAAATTACAGGTGCTGTTTCTCAACAAGGAAATGCAATTGCAATTGTTTTAGATAATATTGTGTATTCAGCTCCTGGAGTTAGTAAAGGTGCAATTACTGGTGGTAGATCAGAAATTTCTGGAAACTTTACAATTGAAGAAACAAAAGACTTAGCAAACATTTTAAGAGCTGGTAAATTACCTGCAGCTGCTGAAATTGTTCAGTCAGAAGTTGTAGGACCATCTTTAGGTCAAGAAGCTATTGATAATGGTATGATTTCATTCGTTATCGGATTTGCTCTTGTATTATTATGGATGGTAGTTTACTATGGTAAAACTGGTTTCTATGCTAACTTAGCGTTATTAGTAAATATTTTATTCATTTTTGGAACATTAGCAAGTTTTGGTGCTGTATTAACATTACCAGGTATCGCAGGTATCGTATTAACAATTGGTATGGCGGTAGATGCTAACGTAATCATCTTTGAAAGAGCTAAAGAAGAATTAGATAGTGGTAAAACGGTTCAAGAAGCAACTGATTATGCATTTACATGGAAAGGAGCTATGTCTTCTATCATCGATGCAAACGTTACTACTGCAATTACAGCTATCATCTTATTAGTATTTGGTACAGGACCAATTCAAGGTTTCGCTACTACATTATTAATTGGTATTTTTACTTCTGTAATTACAGCTGTATTCATTACAAGAATGTTCTTAGATTGGAGTTTAAGCAGAAATGAAAAATTAGCTTATTCTACTTCATTAACTAAAACTTGGTTCAAAAACTTAAATATCGATTTCTTAGGTAAAAAGAAAATTGCTTACGCTATTTCTGGAATCTTAGTTGCTTTGAGTATTTTCTCATTAGTTACTAAAGGATTAAACCAAGGTGTTGATTTTGTAGGAGGAAGAACTTACCAAGTGCGTTTCGATAAACCTGTTTCTGCTCCAGAAGTTACAGCTGATTTAGTTGCTGTTTTTGGAAGTGCTGAAGCAAAAGTTTATGGTAATACAAATCAGTTAAAAATTACTACTAAGTATAAAATTGAAGACGAAGGAGAAGGAGTAGATAAAGAAGTTAACCAAAAATTATACGAAGGATTAAAGAAATATTTACCTGCTGATTTAACTTACGAGAAATTCGCTAATTTATACGAAGGTAAAACAGTTGGAATTTTATCTTCTGGAAAAGTTACTGGTACAATTTCAAAAGATATTAAAACAAACTCTTTATGGGCAGTTTTAGGATCGTTATTCGTTGTATTTGCTTACTTAATGATTAGTTTCCGTAGATGGCAGTTTGGATTCTCAGCAGTTGTTGCTGTAGCTCACGACGTTATCATTGTATTAGGTATTTTCTCATTCTTCTATACAATTTTACCTTTCAATATGGAAATTGACCAAGCGTTTATTGCTGCAATTTTAACGGTTATTGGATATTCATTAAATGATACGGTAATTGTATTTGACAGAGTTCGTGAATTCTTAGACTACAATTCGTCTCCAGACTTTAAAGGATTAGTAAATAAAGCTTTAAATACTACATTAAGTAGAACAATTAATACTTCTGCTACAACATTAGTTGTATTAGTTGCAATCTTCATCTTTGGAGGTGAAACTATCAGAGGTTTCGTATTCGCTATCTTAGTAGGTATTTTAGTAGGAACTTATTCATCTTTATTCATTGCAACTCCGGTAATGCAAGATACAATTGGTGAAAAAGAAGGTCGTAAAATGGCTGAATTCAAAAAAGAAGACTAAACAATTAGTTATCATAATAGAGAAAAGTCCTGATTTATGTCAGGACTTTTTTTATATTTATAATTCTAAAACATTTATATATGAAAACTAAATTTCTTTTAATTGCCTTTGTGTTAGTATTGATGTCTTGTAATCAGAATCAATTGTTTGATAAATTTAATAGCGATTTTACAGACAATCGTTGGGAAGTTAGTGATGTTAAATCATTTGAGTTTGAAAATAAGCAATCTGAAGGCACAAGTGATTTAAAACTACATTTTGGTCACATAAGAGGATTTCAGTTTAAAGAAGTGCCTTTAGAAGTGGAAATTACATCTCCAGATGGTAATGTCGAAAAATTGCCTGTGATTTTAAAACTAATGGATGAATCAGGGAATGATTTAGGAGATTGCTCTGGTGATATTTGTGACGTTTATCAAAGTATTAAGACTTTTGAAAAACTTGAACAAGGAAAGTATAAGGTTGCTGTGAAAAGTACTTTCGCTGGACCTTTTTTACCTAATGTTCTTGGAGTTGGAATTATAGTAGAAAAACAGAAATAAAAAAGTCGGTTAGAATTTCTAACCGACTTTTTTTATTATAATGTAGATTGTTAAACCTCTTTGTTTTCTTTAGCTTTTATTACAAAGTAAAGTCCAATAAATATAAACGGAATACTTAACCATTGTCCTGTTGAAAGCGCATTAAAAATAGGATATTGTTCAAAACCTCCTTGACTTTCTTTTACAAACTCTACTACAAATCGTATCGACCATAATAAGACTAAGAACAATCCGAATAAGTAACCAGGTTTGTTTCTAGCATTAGTTTTCCAATATAAAAACATCAATATTGCAAATACAAAAACGTAACATATAGCTTCGTATAACTGAGCTGGGTGTTTTGGTGTTACTGTAGCTAATAATTCTGAAAATTGAGGATTGGTTTCAATGGCTTTGTAAGCTTCAGAAACATCTCCAATTTGAGTTTTTTCCATTGCATCTCTAGCGTTAAATTTATCTCTTAAGAATTTAATTCCAAACGATGAAGTGGTTTCAGTTCCTACAATTTCAGAGTTCATAAAATTTCCTAATCGAATGAAAATGGCGCCTAATGAAACCGGAATTACAATTCTATCTAAAATCCATAAAAAAGAACGTTTTATAACTCTTCTTTGGATGTAAAACATCGTAATAATGATACCAATAGCTGCTCCGTGACTAGCTAAACCGGCAAAACCAGTAAAGTGTAATGTAGGTTTTGTACTTATTGGTAACAATATACTTAATGGGTCTTCATGAAATAACTCGGATTGATAAAAAATTACATGTCCTAATCGAGCTCCTAACATAGTTGCTACTAAAGTGTAAACAAATAACTTATCTAATGATTCAACTGATTCGTTTTCTCTTAAGAAAATAGGTTTCATAACATACCAACCTAATCCAAAAGCCAATACCCAAGATAAGCTGTAAAAACGTAACATGAAAAAACCTAAATCAATTCCTTCGGAAGGATTCCAAACCATATTAAGTGCGTGTATCATATTTTTAATATCTGATTAAAGCGTAAAAATAAATATTATTATTGGGAAACATGTTAAAATTCCGATAAGAAATTTTCAAAGTCAATTTAGTGATTGAAACTTCTAAATCTAAAATCAAGGAACTGGATCGTAACCGCTTCTTCCCCAAGGATGGCAACTAAAAATTCTTTTTAAAGCTAACCAACCTCCTTTGAAAATGCCATGTTTTTGTAATGCTTGAATTGTATAGGTTGAACAAGTAGGTTCAAAACGACATGTTGCGGGTGTTAATGGAGAAATGACAACTTGATAAAATCGTACCAATAAAACAAATGGAAATATTATCCACTGTTTTAAAGTTTTCGGATTTGAAGAAGTGTGATTGCTACACATGGTTTTGAATTCTATTAGATAAAAAAAGAATCTCATAAAGAGATTCTATATATTTAAAATTAAGCACTAAAAGTAGTGCCGTCTTTTCCGTCTTTTAATTGTATGCCTAATGCTAATAATTGATCTCTAATTTGATCCGATAAAGCAAAGTTTTTGTTCGCTCTCGCTTCGTTTCTCATTCCAATTAGCATTTCGACTACACCGCTTAATTTTTCAGTGGTATTTGAATTTCCTGAAGCTTCATTGCTAATTCCCAATACATCAAATAAAAAACTTGAAATGGTATTTTCTAATAGTTGAATATCTTCTTGAGTAAGCGATTCTTTTCCGTCGTTTACTAAGTTGATGAATCGAGCGCCTTCAAACAATTGTGCTATCAATATAGGAGTATTAAAATCATCATTCATAGCATCATAACAACTTTGTTTCCATGCAGCAATATCTAAAGTAGAAGTTTTGCCGGCTTTTAACATTGGAATTAATTTGTATGAATCCATTAAACGGTTGTATCCTTTTTCGCTAGCCAACATTGCATCGTTTGAAATATCTAGAACACTTCTATAATGCGCTTGTAAGAAACAAAAACGAACAATATTTGGTTGGAATGGTTTTTCAAAGAATGTATTTTCACCAGTTACTAACTCCATTGGAAGAATATAGTTGCCAGTTGATTTGCTCATGCGTAAACCATTCATCGTTAACATATTAGTATGCATCCAGAAATTTACTGGAGAATGACCGTTACAAGCTTTACCTTGAGCAACTTCACACTCATGATGTGGGAATTTTAAATCCATTCCGCCACCGTGAATATCGAAAGTTTCTCCTAAATATTTTGTACTCATTGCAGTACACTCTAAATGCCATCCTGGGAAACCTTCTCCCCAAGGAGAATTCCATCTCATAATATGAGCTGGTGATGCATTTTTCCAAAGTGCGAAATCTTGAGGATTTTTCTTTTCGTTTTGTCCGTCTAAATCACGTGTATTAGCAAAAAGTTCTTCGATGTTACGATTACTCAATTCGCCATAATTCATTCCTTTCTGGTTGTATGCAAAAACATCAAAATAAACAGAACCTTTGCTTTCGTATGCAAATCCAGAATCAATTAATTTTTGAGTTAATTCAATTTGTTCTAAAATATGACCAGTTGCGGTTGGTTCAATCGTTGGTGGAAGAAAATTAAATGTGTCTAAAACTTTATGAAAATCAACAGTATATTTCTGAACGATTTCCATTGGTTCTAATTTCTCCAAGCGCGATTGTTTTACAAAACGGTCATTATCAACATCGCCATCATCAGTTAAGTGACCAGCATCGGTTATATTTCTAACGTAACGAACTTTGTATCCTAAATGTAATAGATATCTAAAAATAACATCAAACGACATAAATGTTCTCACATTTCCTAGGTGAACATTACTGTAAACCGTAGGTCCGCAAACATACATACCAATATTTCCTTCATGAATAGGAGTGAAGGTTTCTTTTTCGCTAGAAAGGGTGTTGTATATTTTTAATGTATGATTTTTATATAATTCCATTATTGCAATTGCTCAATATTTGTATTTATTGATTTCTAAATTCTAACTTCAGAATTCTAGATTAAAATTGTGTATCTAATTTAATGTAGTCTAAAAATTCTCTACGAACTTTTTCTTCTTTAAATTGTCCTCCAAATTCAGATGTAACTGTGCTACTTTCGATATCACGAATTCCTCTAGAGTTTACACATAAATGTTTAGCATCTATTACGCATGCAACATCTTCAGTTCCTAAAACTTTTTGTAATTCTTGAACAATTTGAATAGTTAATCTTTCTTGTACTTGAGGTCTTTTTGCAAAATAATCTACAATACGATTCATTTTTGATAAACCAACTACAGTACCATTAGAAATATAAGCAACATGAGCGCGACCTACAATAGGAAGTAAGTGGTGTTCACAAGTTGAATAAACAACAATGTTTTTTTCAACTAGCATTTCACCATATTTGTATTTGTTGTCAAATGTAGATGAACCTGGTTTTTTGCTAGGATTTAAACCGCCAAAGATTTCTTTTACAAACATTTTAGCAACACGGTTAGGTGTTCCTTTTAAGCTATCATCAGTTAAATCTAAACCTAATGTATTTAAAATGCTTTCAACATCTTTTTTTATTAATTCTATTTTTTCATCATCAGAAATGTTAAAAGCATCGTCACGCAAAGGAGTTTGAGCGCTAGTAGCGATATGGTCATTTCCTATTTCGTCCTGAAAATCCTCGTTTAATGTCATTGTACTAATTGATTTTTTTTAGCAATTTTAAAAGTGATGCAAAGATAATTAATAAACTTTAAAATTCGTTTTTAAATGTTAATTATTGAAAAAAAAGTAAACTAGTTTAATTTTTTGTTAAATTTGTGACGCTATACATAATTATCAAACTATAACTAATAATGAAAAAAATTTTACTTTTAAGTGTTATTCTTTTATTTCAATTTAGTTTTTCTCAATCAAAACTCGATTTAAAGGCGCCAATTTTAAAGGCAATTACAGTTGAGAAAATTGCTGATACTAAATTTGATTACATTAATAATGCTCAAGTTTCATGGGATTTTACTTCAACAGATTTGAAAGGAAAACAAGTTTCAATTGAAGTGGTTACCATTTACGATTGTTTTAATGAAGAAAATGCATCTGATTTTAAATCAAAATTTTCTGTATTAAATAAAGATAATTTTAAGGTTAAAGGAAATTATCAATTAATACATTTAGATGTAATGGCTAAATGTTTCAAGTGGAGAGTAGTTGTTAAAGAGGCGAAGTCAGAACAAGTTTCAGATTGGTCTTATTTTTCATTTTTAAAATAAATCATGATGAAGAAATTACTATTATTACTTGTTTTATTTGGTTTTACAACTACAATAGCTCAAGTAACATCACCTACTTGTGATTCAGCTCAGGCGATGTGTTCTGGAAATCAAGGACCTTTTAATAATGTTACCGGTACTCCAAGTTTTGGAAATTTAGGTTGTCTAGGAAGCACACCTAATCCTGCATGGTTTTACTTACAAGTAGGTACTTCAGGTAATATTGATATGACATTATTTCAAACATCAAATGCTAGTGGAAATGGTATTGATGTTGATTTTATCATGTGGGGACCATTCAATACATTGAATAACATATGTAACAACTTGGCACTTTATTCTCCTGGTTATACAGGACCTAATAATGTTGTAGATTGTAGTTATTCGGCTTCTGCAACAGAGCAAGTTAATATTGCTGGTGCAGTTGCTGGTCAATATTATATGTTGTTAGTTACCAATTTTTCTGGTCAAGCAGGAACTTATACTTTGAATCAGACTGGTGGTACAGGTGGTCTTAGTTGTAGTATTGTTTGTGGTGTAACTTTAGGTCCTGATAGAATTTTATGTGGGTCTGCTACAAATGTAACTTTAACTGCTAATTTTTTACAAGCGCCATCAGCTGCTGGTTCTCCAGTATATTCTTGGTTTTTAGATGGTGTATTTCAATATACAACAACAACTAATACAACTACTGTAACTCAGAATGGGGTATGGAGTGTGAGTGTTACACGACCTGGTTGTTCAGATATTGCAACGGATGATGTTTTGGTAAATATTGTTGGAGCAGTACCTTATAATGATATTGGGCCTTTTTCAAGTCCAGCAGGTGAGTGTGATCCAATATTTGATTTGACGGAATACTTAGATGATTTGGTTGCGCCAAATGATCCTTCGAGTTTTACATTTGAATTTACTGATGGTATGACTGGTAATGTTATTACTGACCCAGCGAATTATACTACTAACGATGATACGACAATTATTGTTCTTATATCAGCAGGATCTTGTCAGGAATTAACAACTTTTGATTTATTTGTAGATTGTGTTCCAGCAACTTGTGATATCGATTTAACATCAGCTGCTAATACGGCTAATCAATCAATATGTTTAAATAACGCTATTGTAGATATTGTTTATACAGCTACAGGTGATGCAACAGATGCTAGTGTGACAGGTTTACCATTAGGGTTGTCTGCAGTTTATAATTCTGGGGTATTTACCATTAGTGGAACTCCAACAGAAACTGGAACTTTTAATTATACAGTTGAAACAATTGGTTGTACTCCTAATTTATCTTTAAGTGGTACTATTACAATTAATCCTAACCCTGTTTTTAATTCTTTAACTGCAAATGGACCTATTTGTGTAGGTGCTGATGCAATTTTTGATTTATCAGGTACATCTGGAGCAACTGTTCTTTATACAATAGGTTCGGGTCCAGTACAGATTTTAATTTTAGATGGTTCAGGAAATGGAACAGTTACTGTTGCTGGTGCAACTTCAGATGTAACTATTTTATTAAGTGAAATTGAAATTGGAAATTGTGAACTTGCGTTAACAAATACAGCAACTGTTACAGTTTCGCCTACTCCAGCAGTCCCAACTATCACTACTACACCTCCAACATGTTCGACAGATGGTTTTAGTGAAATTACTAATTATGATGGTACAGTAACTTATACCTTTACTCCAGCAGGGCCAACTGTAGGAGCAGGAGGTTTAATATCTGGAATGACATTTGGAACTTCTTATACTGTTACGGCTGGTAATGCAACTTGTACTTCAGTAGCTTCGGCCTCATTTACAAACGTTGCTACATTATCTGTTCCAGCGGTTCCAACAATTAGTGTTGATGCAGCTTCTTGTTCAGTAGATGGAGGTGCTACAATTACAAATTATGATAATACATTAATATATACATTTACTCCAGCGGGACCAACAGTGGGAGCTGGTGGGGTAATTTCCGGAATGACATTTGGTACAAGTTATGTAGTTAATGCTAGAAATG
The DNA here is from genome assembly GCF_021172165.1 of Flavobacterium channae. Lineage (NCBI taxonomy): Bacteria > Pseudomonadati > Bacteroidota > Flavobacteriia > Flavobacteriales > Flavobacteriaceae > Flavobacterium > Flavobacterium channae. The sequence goes on from NZ_CP089096.1 coordinate 850,355, forward strand.
GAAGTTGTTCTTCTGTAGATTCAGCTTCATTCAGTGTTGATGCAATGTTGATTACTCCGGCAGTACCAACAATTTCGACAACTGCACCAACATGTTCGGCTGACGGTTTTAGTGAAATCACTAATTACGATGCTACAGCTACTTATACCTTTACTCCAGCAGGACCAACAGTGGGAGCAGGAGGATTAATTTCGGGAATGATATTTGGTACTTCTTATACAGTTACATCTGGAAATGGAACATGTACATCTGTAGATTCTGCATCATTTAGTAATGCGGCTACATTAGCTGTTCCGGCAGTGCCAACAATTGCAATAACTGCACCAACTTGTTCAGCCGATGGATTTGCTACTATTACCAATTATAATGCAGCTTTAAACTATACTTTTACACCTACTGGTCCAACAGTAAGTGCAACAGGAACAGTTTCAGGAATGACATTTGGTACAAGTTATGTTGTTAATGCTGGAAATGGAAGTTGTTCTTCTGTAGATTCAGCATCGTTTACTGTTGATGTAATGTTGGTTACTCCAGCAGTCCCAACCATTTCGACAACAGCACCAACATGTTCGGCAGATGGTTTCAGTGAGATTACCAATTACAATGGGGCTTTAACATATACATTTACTCCAGCAGGACCAACAGTTGGAGCAGGAGGGTTGATTTCAGGAATGACATTTGGTACTTCTTATACTGTTACTTCAGGAGATGGGACATGTACATCTACGGATTCAGCTTCATTTAGTAATGCGGCTATGTTAGCTACACCAGCAGTACCAACATTTAGTGTTACAGCACCAACGTGTTCGGCAGATGGCTTTGCGACAATTACAAATTACGATAATACATTAACATATACTTTTACACCAGCAGGTCCAACAGTTGGAGCGGGTGGATTAGTTTCAGGAATGACATTTGGAACAAGTTATGTGGTTAATGCATCAAATGGAAGTTGTTCTTCTGCGGATACAGCATCATTTACAGTAAACTCAATGTTGGTTACTCCAGCAGTGCCGACTATTGCTACAACAGCGCCAACATGTTCAGCAGATGGTTTTAGTACTATTTCAAATTATGATGGTACAGCAACTTATACTTTTTCTCCAGCAGGACCAACAGTTGGAGCGGGAGGATTGATTTCAGGAATGACAGTTGGAACATCATATACAGTAACTGCAGGAAACGGAAGTTGTACTTCAGTGGCTTCAGCATCATTTAGCAATGCAGCTATGTTAGCTACACCAGCAGTACCAACATTCAGTGTAACAGCACCAACATGTTCAGCTGATGGGTTTGCAACGATTACCAATTATAATGCAGGTTTAACCTATAACTTTACTCCAGCAGGACCAACAGTTGGAGCAGGAGGATTGGTTTCGGGAATGACATTTGGAACAAGTTATGTGGTTAATGCTGGAAATGGAAGTTGTTCTTCTGCGGATACAGCGTCGTTTTCAGTAAACTCTATGTTGGTTACTCCAGCAGTACCGACTATTACTTCAACAGCACCAACATGTTCAGCGGATGGTTTCAGTACTATTTCAAATTATGACGGTACAGTAACCTATACTTTCACCCCAGCAGGACCAACAGTTGGAGCAGGAGGATTGATTTCAGGAATGACAGTTGGAACATCATATACAGTTACAGCGGGTAATGGAAGTTGTACTTCAGTGGCTTCAGCATCATTTAGCAATGCAGCTATGTTAGCTACACCAGCAGTACCAACAGTTAGTGTTACGGCACCAACGTGTTCAGCAAATGGTTTTGCAACAATTACCAATTATAATGCAGGTTTAACCTATACTTTTACTCCGGCAGGCCCAACAGTAGGAGCAGGAGGATTAGTTTCAGGAGTAACATTTGGAACATCATATACAGTAACTGCAGGAAACGGAAGTTGTACTTCAGCACAATCAGCATCGTTTACAGTAAATTCAATGTTGGTTACTCCAGCTGTTCCAACAGTTAGTGTTACAGCACCAACATGTTCTGCAAATGGCTTTGCAACGATTACCAATTACAATGCAGCTTTAACATATACTTTTGCTCCAGTAGGACCAACAGTAGGGGCTGGAGGATTGATTTCAGGAATGACAGTTGGAACATCATATACAGTTACAGCAGGTAATGGAAGTTGTACTTCAGCGCAATCAGCACCATTTACGATTTCGGGAGTTTTAGCTATACCAGCAGTACCAACAGTTAGTGTAACACCACCAACGTGTATGGCGAATGGTTTTGCTACGATTACCAATTATAATGCAGGTTTAACCTATACTTTTACTCCAGCAGGCCCAACAGTGGGAGCGGGAGGATTGATCTCAGGGATGACTCTAGCAACATCTTATACAGTTACGACAGGTAATGGAAGTTGTACTTCAGCACAATCATCATCGTTTAGTATATCACAACAATTGCCACAACCAACAATTGTAAGTGTTACTAATAATGGACCTATCTGTGTTAACGGAACAGCAACATTTACAATAAATGCAACGTCTAATACACAAGTAAGTTATAGTATTAATGGAAATGCACCACAAACAGTTGCAATTAATGCATCAGGAGTTGGAGTGGTTTCGGTTACAGGAGTTACAGGTAGTACTACATTGAGTACAATAAGCGTGTCGGATGGTATCTGCTCTTCAAATGTAGTTGTGAGTTCAACTGTTACGTTATATCCAAACACAACTATTGCATTAGTTTCTGCATCAGGAACTGATAATCAAACAAGATGTGCAGGAGTTACTATTGATCCAATTCAATATCAAGTAACAGGAACAGCAACAAATGTGGTAGTTACTGGTTTACCTACAGGTATTACTTCTAGTTATAATGCAGCTACAGGTTTGGTTACAATTTCTGGGTCTGCTAATAATGGAGGTGCTTATAATTATACAATTACTACTTCAGGAGGATGTAGTCCTCAGGCTGTAGCAAATGGTTCTGTAACGATAACAGGTCGTCCAGTATTGAGCTATACGGTAACTAATACAGTATGTGACGGAAGTACTTTAGATTTTGTACTAAGTAGTAATTTACCAGGTACAACCTATGTTTGGAGTGCAACAGTATCGAATATCACAGGAGATTATAATACTACTACAAGTGGTACAGAAGCTAATATTAATCAAGTAGCAACATTAAATAATCCAGAAGCTATTGGAAGCATAACAATGATTATTGTTCCAAATGCCAACGGATGTGATGGAACTCCTCAAACAGTTGTAATAACAGTAAACCCTAATCCAGTGGTTGAAACTGTTACAGTAACCGATGATTCTGTTTGTTCAGGGTCAAATGTACATGTGGAAATTACAGGTAACATTAGTGGTATTACCTACACTTGGACAGCATTTACAAGTGGTGTTAATGTTGTAGGAGGAACTACATCTGGAACAATAACAGCTACATCGGCTACAACAGGATTCGATTTGCAAGTAGTTACAAGTAATCCATTAGTTGCAGGAACGATTTATTTTGAAGTAAGTGCAATTCGCAACGGATGTCCTGCATTATTAATTAAACAAAGTAATATTGTAACGGTTAATCCAAATCCAGGCTTACCAATTCCTTCACCAATCAAGACAATTTGTAGTGGAGAAGGAGCAGATTTACGAGTTGATGTTTCACCGCTTATTGCAGGAACTGAGTTAACATGGCAAGTATTGACAGAATTTGGTGTTTCAGGAGCAGCTGACGGAACAGGAGTGGCACCAGTTACAATAAATGATATTTTAACAACTACAACAAACGCACAAGGATATGTTATTTACCGAGTTCGTTCGAGTTTAGGAGATTGTCAAGGAGGTTATACAGACTTTAGAGTAAATGTAAATCCGTCACCACGACCAGTATTAGCTGATAGCAATATTTGTATCACAGCATCAGGAGAGGTATATCAAACGTATACATTAAATACAGGGTTGAATGATGCAGATTATGATTTTGAATGGTTTGATACAAATGGTGATCCAATTCCAGGAGAAACAAGTTCAACTTTAGTAGTAGATGCTGCAGGAACGTATAGTGTAATAGCTACAAACTGGTTAACAGGATGTTCTTCAGATCCAATGTTAGGTTCGGCAACAGCAACAGTAAACCAAACAATGCCAGCAACAACAATGGCGGTGATTCAAAGTGAATACTTTAGTGATAATGCTACTATAACGATAACAGTACCAGATGGAACAGGAACATTATTGTATCAGTTAGATGAAGGATCATTCCAATCATCAAATGTATTTACAGGAGTAAGTGCAGGAGAGCATACAGTAACCGTTATCGATTCAGAAGGATGTACCTATATGACTGAAGTAGTAATGATAATTGATTATCCAAACTACTTCACGCCAAATGGAGATGGTATCAACGATACATGGAACATAACAGGATTGAATCAAGCAGATGCTAAATTGTACATTTTTGACCGTTATGGTAAATTATTAAAACAATTAAGTGCAACAACAGATAGTCAAGGTTGGGATGGAACATATAATCAAGAATTGTTACCAGCAACCGATTATTGGTTCTCATTAGATTACACAGAAAATGGAGTCGCTAAACAATTTAAAGCGCATTTTTCGATGAAACGATAATTTTTACGATTAATATTTTTTAAAAACCACCTTGTTTAAGGTGGTTTTTTTGTTAAAAAAGCATTTTAAAAGTTATTTGTTTGTTTATAATTATGGTCTTTTCTGAGTTTTTTAAATATTTTTAAAATATTATAGTTAATTATTTGAAAATTAAAAAAATATTTCAATATTTGTTTATTAACAAAACTTTAATAATTAGTTACTTTTTTTAACAAAAAAGGTTCTAAGAAGTTTGTTGTTGCAAAATGAAATCAACCAAAAACAAATATATATGAAATTTCTCTTAACGATTTTTTTTACTTTTCTTTCTTTTTTTCTTTCAGCTCAAGAGAAGAAAAATACAGCTTCTAATTCAAAAGATAGCAGTGTTAAAGACACAAAAGATATTATTGTTGTTTCTAAATCTAATAGTAGTGATTCCAATAAGATTAATAAAGTGATGGATAAAAAGAATTATCCTGATAATGTTAAAACAGCACCTGAAGAATTTTATATTATAAATGATAAACCAGTTGATAGGGTTACTTATTTAAAATATCTAAGAGCGAATAAAAAATAATATATCTAATATTAAAAATTACGAATATGGGATTTAAAAAATACTTAGCTATAGTTATATTATTTATATTTGGTAATGTACAAAACATATTTGCTCAGCCTTCTAATGATGCTTGTTCAAGTGCTATTCCAATTACAGTAACAAATGGTTCTTGTTCTTCTATACTTTATACAAATGTAGGTGCGACAACAGTGGGCTCTGATCCAGCTCCAGCATGTTGGAGTCCTACAACAAGAAGTCATACGGTTTGGTTTTCATTTGTTGCCACTACTGCAGACATTGAATTGTCTACTAACTTTGGAGGAACATTAGCTAATACACAGATAGCAGTCTATAGTGGTACTTGTGGTTCTTTAACTCAATTGGCTTGTCAAGAAGATGTTAACACAACAGGCGGTTTGTTACACACAAATGTTATATTACATGGTTTAACTATTGGAAATACTTATTATGCAATGGTTGATGGGAATGGTAATAATACTGGGACTTTTGGAATTTGTGCACAAGAGACTTTGCCAGTTGCTCCTCCATCTCCAATTCAAGATTGTGATACAGCACAATTTTTATGTAATACAAATAATGTTTCAATACCAAACGGTACTGGAGGACCGGGCTTAGTCCAAACAAATCCATCATGTTTTGGTTCGCCTGGAGAGCGTGCTGCGTGGTGGTATTCGTTTACTGTTGCAACTTCAGGGACATTGAATTTTACAATTACACCTAATGGATCTGTAGATTATGATTTTGCTGTTTACAATGTAACTACTGGTTGTCCTGGTACAGAGCTAGTATGTAATTGGGATGCGACAACTGGAGCTACTGGGTTATGTGGTGCAGCGGTCGGCTGTGAAAATACAATAACTGTTACTGCAGGTCAAACATATGCTATATTAGTAGATAGGTATACGGCATCTTCAAATTTTGGTTTTGTGATGAATTTTGCAGGTACAACAGCAACATTTACAAGTCCATCACCAACTTTTACATCAAGTGGTGCGTGTGTAGGTCAAGCTACAAATTTTACAAATACTACAAACGGAAGTAATACTTATAGTTGGAACTTTGGAGATGGATTTACATCAAATTTAGAAAATCCGTCACATACTTATGCTGCTGCAGGTACATATAATGTAACTTTATTAGTTACTACTGTTCCTGGAGGTTGTCAAAATCAAGTGACAATCCCTGTAACGGTTAATCCTATTCCGACTGTTAATGCAGGCGCTGATACGTCTACATGTTCAGGAGCTTGTGTTAGTTTGTCTGGATCTACAAATGCTACTGGTTATACTGGTCCTCTTTCATTTTCAAATTCAACTTCATATGCAATTCCAGATAATAGTACAACAGGTGTTAATTCCCCTATAAATGTTTCAGGTGTTTTTCCTGTAACTATTGGAGCTGGTTCTATCGCTTCAGTTTGTATTAATTTGGATCATGGATGGGATTCAGATTTAGATATTTTTTTAAGATGTCCAGATGGTACTTTGTTGGAGTTGTCAACTGATAATGGTGGTTCGGGCTCTAATTACACAAGTACATGTTTTACACCTGTTGCTACTAATGTAATTGGTTCGGCTGGAAACACAACAGCTCCATTTACAGGTAATTATGCTCCAGAGCAAGCTTTTTCTACATTGAATGGTTGTACGGCAAATGGTACGTGGCAGCTATTTGTTCAGGATGATACAATGTTTGTTTCTGGTTCAATAACAGGATGGACAATTACATTTAATAATTCATATCCACCATTTGTTTGGTCGCCTACTACAGCGATGACTGGAGCTAATACTTTAACACCATCTGTTTGTCCAACATCCACTACAACTTATACATTAACGGCTTATGGAGCTGGAGGGTGTGTAGTGACAGATACTGTATTAGTAACTGTAACATCAGGACCAACTTTAACATTAACATCAGCTGCAGCAACAACAAATCAATCTGTATGTGCTAATTCAGCAATCACGAACATTACATATGCTGTTGCAGGTGGAGCTACGGGTGCTACCGTTGTAGGCTTACCTGCTGGAGTTACTGGTTCTTATGCAGCTGGAGTATTCACGATATCTGGAACTCCAACAACATCAGGTACATATAATTATACCGTTACAACTACTGGAGGGGGATGTACTGCAGCTACAGCGACTGGTGTTATTAATGTAAATACTGCCCCAGTTTTAATAAATATTACATCAACAACTCCTATTTGTTCTGGAAACAATGCTGTATATACACTTACAGGAACCCCTAATGCAATTATTACCTATAATATAAATGGTGGTGCATCACAAACTATAACGTTAAGTGCTACTGGAACTGCAACTGTTACAGTTTCTTCTGTAGTTGCAAATACTACATTGAATGCAACTAATGTTGCTACTGCAGGTACTACTGTTACAGGTAATGGATTATCGGCTTCTGGGGGAGTTAATCCAGGAAATGCTACAGGAGCTATTTCTGCTTTGGGAGCCGCTGCTAATACAACAAATTGTGCTACAATTGATAATGCAAATAATACCCAAACAATAACATTGCAACATTTGGTTCCAGCAGGTACTGTAATAACCATTAGTATTGCTAGATCTAATAATCAAGGAAATGTTAATATTTCCGATGGAACAACCAATATTGGAGCTTTTAATGCAGGTCCTAATAATGCCTTACAACAAATTACGGTAATAACTACAGTAGCTACAAATACTATTACCATTACAAGAGTAAATGGAACTACTTGGATTGATGGAGTTCAATATACAATAACTTTACCAGGTTGTTCAACTCCGATTGCAATGTCAAATACAGTTACCGTTATTTCACAAAACACTATTGCATCAGGAACAAATCAAACAGTTTGTGTTAATAGTGCTATTACGAATATTACCTTAGCAACAACAGGAGCAACAGGAGCTACATTTACTGGATTACCAGCAGGTGTTACAGGTTCATGGGCAGGGAATGTTGTTACTATAAGTGGAACACCAACAGTAAGTGGTACGTTTAACTATACGGTAACTACAACAGGAGGCTGTCCACCAGCGACAACTACAGGAACAATTACTGTTACACCATTAAATACTATTGCAGCAGGAACAAATCAAACGGTTTGTGTTAATAGTGCTATTACGAATATTACCTTAGCAACAACAGGAGCAACAGGAGCTACATTTACTGGATTACCAGCAGGAGTTACTGGTTCATGGGCAGGTAATGTTGTAACGATAAGCGGAACACCAACAGTAAGTGGTACGTTTAACTATACGGTAACTACAACAGGAGGCTGTCCACCAGCGACAACTACAGGAACAATTACTGTTACACCATTAAACACTATTGCATCAGGAACAAATCAAACGGTTTGTATCAATAGCGCAATTACGAATATTACTTTAGCAACAACAGGAGCAACAGGAGCTACATTTACTGGCTTACCAACAGGTGTTACAGGTTCATGGGCAGGGAATGTTGTTACTATTAGCGGAACACCAACAGTAAGTGGTACATTTAACTATACAGTAACTACAACCGGAGGCTGTCCACCAGCGACAACTTCAGGAACAATCACAGTTACTCCATTGAATACGATTGCTGCTGGTACAAGTCAAACAGTTTGTATCAATAGTTCAATTACTACTATTTCATTAGCAACAACAGGAGCAACAGGAGCTACATTTACTGGCTTACCAGCAGGAGTTACAGGTTCATGGGCAGGGAATGTTGTTACTATTAGTGGAACACCAACAGTAAGTGGTACGTTTAACTATACAGTAACCACAACCGGAGGCTGTCCACCAGCGACAACTACAGGAACAATTACTGTTACCCCACAAAACACTATTGCAGCAGGAACAAATCAAACGGTTTGTATCAATAGCGCAATTACGAATATTACTTTAGCAACAACAGGAGCAACAGGAGCAACATTTACTGGCTTACCAACAGGTGTTACCGGTTCATGGGCAGGTAATGTTGTTACTATTAGTGGAACACCAACAGTAAGTGGTACGTTTAACTATACAGTAACTACAACCGGAGGCTGTCCACCAGCGACAACAACCGGAACAATTACTGTTACCCCACAAAACACTATTGCAGCGGGAACAAATCAAACGGTTTGTATCAATAGTGCTATTACGAATATTACCTTAGCAACAACCGGAGCAACAGGAGCTACATTTACTGGCTTACCAGCAGGAGTTACAGGTTCATGGGCGGGCAATGTTGTTACTATTAGTGGAACACCAACAGTAAGTGGTACGTTTAACTATACAGTGACTACAACCGGAGGCTGTCCACCAGCGACAACAACCGGAACAATTACTGTTACCCCACAAAACACTATTGCAGCGGGAACAAATCAAACAGTTTGTATCAATAGCGCAATTACGAATATTACCTTAGCAACAACAGGAGCTACAGGAGCTACATTTACTGGATTACCAGCAGGTGTTACAGGCTCATGGGCAGGGAATGTTGTTACTATTAGTGGAACACCAACAGTAAGTGGTACGTTTAACTATACAGTAACTACAACCGGAGGCTGTCCACCAGCGACAACAACCGGAACAATTACTGTTACCCCACAAAACACTATTGCAGCGGGAACAAATCAAACAGTTTGTATCAATAGCGCAATTACGAATATTACTTTAGCAACAACAGGAGCAACAGGAGCTACATTTACTGGCTTACCAGCAGGAGTTACAGGTTCATGGGCAGGGAATGTTGTTACTATTAGCGGAACACCAACAGTGAGTGGTACGTTTAACTATACAGTAACTACAACCGGAGGCTGTCCACCAGCGACAACAACAGGAATAATTACTGTTACCCCACAAAACACTATTGCAGCGGGAACAAATCAAACGGTTTGTATCAATAGCGCAATTACGAATATTACCTTAGCAACAACAGGAGCTACAGGAGCTACATTTACTGGATTACCAGCAGGTGTTACAGGCTCATGGGCAGGGAATGTTGTTACTATTAGCGGAACACCAACAGTGAGTGGTACATTTAACTATACAGTAACTACAACCGGAGGCTGTCCACCAGCGACAACAACCGGAACAATTACAGTTACCCCACAAAACACTATTGCAGCAGGAACAAGCCAGACAGTTTGTGTAGGTAATGCTATTACGAATATTACCTTAGCAACAACAGGAGCTACAGGAGCTATATTTACTGGCTTACCAGCAGGAGTTACAGGTTCATGGGCAGGGAATGTTGTTACTATTAGCGGAACACCAACAGTAAGTGGTACGTTTAACTATACAGTAACTACAACCGGAGGCTGTCCACCAGCGACAACCACAGGAACGATCACTGTTAATCCTACTGCTACACCAGTAACAGGTTTTAGTTATTCTACACCAGTTTGTATTAATGCAGCTAATCCTACACCAACTACAGTTCCTGGTTTTACAACAGGAGGTGTTTATAGTTCAACAGCAGGATTATCAATTAATAGTTCAACAGGGGAAATTAATTTGTCATTAAGTTCGGCAGGTACATATACTGTGACTTATTTTTATGGAGCAACATCATGTGGAGCGGCAGGAAGTAGTACTTTTAATATAACAATAACTCCATTACCTACTATTTCACTGACATCAGCTCCAGCTACAAATAATCAGACTATTTGTGTGAATTCAGCTGTGACTGCTATAACTTATTCAGTTTCGAATGCTACTGGAGCTACTGCTTCAGGGTTGCCAGCTGGTATTACAGGAAGTTTTTCATCTGGAACTTTTACCATCAGTGGAACACCAACAGTAAGCGGTACATTTAACTATACAGTTACTACAACAGGAGGTTGTTCGCCTGCTGCAACAGCAACAGGAACAATTACTGTTACTCCACAAAACACTATTGCAGCGGGAACAAATCAAACAGTTTGTATCAATAGTGCAATTACGAATATTACCTTAGCAACAACAGGAGCAACAGGAGCTACATTTACTGGCTTACCAGCAGGTGTTACAGGTTCATGGGCAGGGAATGTTGTTACTATTAGCGGAACACCAACAGTGAGCGGTACGTTTAACTATACAGTAACTACAACCGGAGGCTGTCCACCAGCGACAACAACCGGAACAATTACTGTTACCCCACAAAACACTATTGCAGCGGGAACAAATCAAACGGTTTGTATCAATAGCGCAATTACGAATATTACCTTAGCAACAACAGGAGCTACAGGAGCTACATTTACTGGCTTACCAGCAGGTGTTACAGGCTCATGGGCAGGGAATGTTGTAACTATTAGTGGAACACCAACAGTGAGTGGTACATTTAACTATACAGTAACTACAACCGGAGGCTGTCCACCAGCGACAACAACAGGAACAATTACTGTTACCCCACAAAACACTATTGCAGCGGGAACAAATCAAACAGTTTGTATCAACAGCGCAATTACGAATATTACCTTAGCAACAACAGGAGCTACAGGAGCTACATTTACTGGATTACCAGCAGGAGTTGCAGGTTCATGGGCAGGGAATGTTGTTACTATTAGCGGAACACCAACAGTGAGTGGTACGTTTAACTATACAGTAACTACAACCGGAGGCTGTCCACCAGCGACAACAACAGGAATAATTACTGTTACCCCACAAAACACTATTGCAGCGGGAACAAATCAAACGGTTTGTATCAATAGCGCAATTACGAATATTACCTTAGCAACAACAGGAGCTACAGGAGCTACATTTACTGGATTACCAGCAGGTGTTACAGGCTCATGGGCAGGGAATGTTGTAACTATTAGTGGAACACCAACAGTGAGTGGTACATTTAACTATACAGTAACTACAACCGGAGGCTGTCCACCAGCGACAACCACAGGAACAATTACTGTTACACCACAAAACACTATTGCAGCGGGAACAAATCAAACAGTTTGTATCAACAGCGCAATTACGAATATTACTTTAGCAACAACAGGAGCAACAGGAGCTACATTTACTGGCTTACCAACAGGTGTTACAGGTTCATGGGCAGGGAATGTTGTTACTATTAGCGGAACACCAACAGTAAGTGGTACATTTAACTATACAGTAACTACAACCGGAGGCTGTCCACCAGCGACAACTACAGGAACAATTACTGTTACACCATTAAATACTATTGCAGCAGGAACAAATCAAACGGTTTGTATCAATAGCGCAATTACGAATATTACCTTAGCAACAACAGGAGCAACAGGAGCTACATTTACTGGATTACCAGCAGGAGTTGCAGGTTCATGGGCAGGGAATGTTGTAACTATTAGCGGAACACCAACAGTGAGTGGTACGTTTAACTATACAGTAACTACAACCGGAGGCTGTCCACCAGCGACAACAACAGGAATAATTACTGTTACCCCACAAAACACTATTGCAGCGGGAACAAATCAAACGGTTTGTATCAATAGTGCAATTACGAATATTACCTTAGCAACAACAGGAGCTACAGGAGCTACATTTACTGGATTACCAGCAGGTGTTACAGGCTCATGGGCAGGGAATGTTGTAACTATTAGTGGAACACCAACAATGAGTGGTACATTTAACTATACAGTAACTACAACAGGAGGCTGTCCACCAGCGACAACAACAGGAACAATTACTGTTACCCCACAAAATACTATTGCAGCGGGAACAAATCAAACGGTTTGTATCAATAGCGCAATTACGAATATTACCTTAGCAACAACAGGAGCTACAGGAGCTACATTTACTGGCTTACCAGCAGGAGTTACAGGCTCATGGGCAGGGAATGTTGTTACTATTAGTGGAACACCAACAGTGAGTGGTACATTTAACTATACAGTAACTACAACAGGAGGCTGTCCACCAGCGACAACAACAGGAACAATTACTGTTACTCCACAAAACACTATTGCAGCGGGAACAAATCAAACGGTTTGTATCAATAGCGCAATTACGAATATTACCTTAGCAACAACAGGAGCTACAGGAGCTACATTTACTGGATTACCAGCAGGTGTTACAGGCTCATGGGCAGGGAATGTTGTTACGATTAGCGGAACACCAACAGTAAGTGGTACGTTTAACTATACGGTAACTACAACCGGAGGCTGTCCACCAGCGACAACCACAGGAACAATTACTGTTACCCCACAAAACACTATTGCAGCAGGGACAAATCAAACGGTTTGTATCAATAGCGCAATTACGAATATTACCTTAGCAACAACAGGAGCTACAGGAGCTACATTTACTGGATTACCAGCAGGTGTTACAGGCTCATGGGCAGGGAATGTTGTAACTATTAGTGGAACACCAACAGTGAGTGGTACATTTAACTATACAGTAACTACAACAGGAGGCTGTCCACCAGCGACAACAACAGGAACAATTACTGTTACCCCACAAAATACTATTGCAGCGGGAACAAATCAAACGGTTTGTATCAATAGCGCAATTACGAATATTACCTTAGCAACAACAGGAGCTACAGGAGCTACATTTACTGGCTTACCAGCAGGAGTTACAGGCTCATGGGCAGGGAATGTTGTTACTATTAGTGGAACACCAACAGTGAGTGGTACATTTAACTATACAGTAACTACAACAGGAGGCTGTCCACCAGCGACAACAACAGGAACAATTACTGTTACCCCACAAAACACTATTGCAGCGGGAACAAATCAAACGGTTTGTATCAATAGCGCAATTACGAATATTACCTTAGCAACAACAGGAGCTACAGGAGCTACATTTACTGGCTTACCAGCAGGAGTTACAGGCTCATGGGCAGGGAATGTTGTTACTATTAGTGGAACACCAACAGTGAGTGGTACATTTAACTATACAGTAACTACAACAGGAGGCTGTCCACCAGCGACAACAACAGGAACAATTACTGTTACCCCACAAAACACTATTGCAGCGGGAACAAATCAAACGGTTTGTATCAATAGCGCAATTACGAATATTACCTTAGCAACAACAGGAGCTACAGGAGCTACATTTACTGGATTACCAGCAGGAGTTACAGGTTCATGGGCGGGGAATGTTGTTACTATTAGCGGAACACCAACAGTGAGTGGTACGTTTAATTATACAGTAACTGCAACAGGAGGCTGTCCACTAGCGACAGCCACAGGAACAATTACTGTTAATACTCCAAATACTGCAACTATTAGTTATCCACAACCTCTTTACTGTGTTACGGAATCTCCAGTAGCTGTAGTATTAGCAGGAACAGGTAGTTATACAGGAGGTCAGTTTAGTGCAACACCTGCAGGATTATCTATTAATTCGAGTACAGGATTAGTTACACCAGCAGCTAGTACACCAGGTACTTATCAAGTTAATTATTTAGTGCCAAATAATGGAGCATGTTCATCTTTTACTGTATCGACTAGTATTACAATTACTCCAAGACCAGTTATAACAAATGTTGCATTTAGCTCAAATATTTGTGATGGAAGTAGTACTAATATCGTATTGAGTAGTAATGTGCCAGGCACAACCTATACTTGGAGTGCAACAGTATCTAATATTACAGGATCATATGTAACGAGTGGTACCGAAGCAGATATTAATCAGATTGCATCATTAAATAATCCAGAAACTATTGGAAATATTACAATGACAATAATTCCTTATGCTAATGGATGTGATGGAACACCAAGAACAATTGAAATAACTGTAAATCCTAATCCAGTAGTTGAAACTGTTACAGTAGCAGATGATTCAGTATGTTCAGGATCAAATGTACATGTAGAAATTACAGGTAACATTAGTGGTATTACCTACACTTGGACCGCAATCACAAATGGTGTTAATGTTGTAGGAGGAGCTACATCTGGAACAATAACAGCTACATCAACTACAACAGGATTCGATTTACAAGTAGTTACAAGTAATCCATTAGTTGCAGGAACAATTTATTTTGAAGTAAGTGCAATCCGCAATGGATGTGTTGGAAATACAATGCAAAGTGGAGTTATAACAGTTAATCCAAATCCAGGCTTGCCAATTCCTTCACCAATCAAAACAATTTGTAGTGGAGAAGGATCAGACTTGGTTGTTGATGTTTCACCACTTATTGCAGGAACTGAGTTAACATGGGAAGTTTTAACGATGTCGAATAATTTGATTGGAGCAGCGCCAGGAACAGGAGTAGCGCCAGTAACTATCAATGATATTTTAACAACTACAACAAATGCACAAGGATATGTTATTTATCGAGTTCGTTCGAGTTTAGGAGATTGTCAAGGAGGTTATACAGACTTTAGAGTAAATGTAAATCCAGCGCCACTACCAGTATTAGCTGATGGTAATATTTGTATCACAGCATCAGGAGAGGTATATCAAACCTATACATTAAATACAGGACTAAATGATACAGATTATGATTTTGAATGGTTTGATACAAATGGTGATCCAATTCCAGGAGAAACAAGTTCAACTTTAGTTGTAGATGCAGCAGGAACGTATAGTGTAATAGCAACGAATTGGTTAACGGGATGTTCATCAGATCCTTTATTACCAAGTGCAACTGCAACGGTAAAAGAGACAATGCCAGCAACAACAATGACGGTGATTCAAAGTGAGTACTTTAGTGATAATGCTACTATAACGATAACAGTACCAGATGGAACAGGAACATTATTGTATCAATTAGATGAAGGGTCGTTCCAATCATCAAATGTATTTACAGGAGTAAGTGCAGGAGAGCATACAGTAACCGTTATCGATTCAGAGGGATGTACGTATATGACTGAAGTAGTAATGATAATTGATTATCCAAACTACTTTACACCAAATGGAGATGGTATCAACGACACATGGAATATCATTGGATTGAATCAACCAGATGCTAAATTGTACATTTTTGACCGTTATGGTAAACTATTAAAACAATTAAGTGCAACAACAGATAGTCAAGGTTGGGATGGAACATATAATCAAGAATTGTTACCAGCAACCGATTATTGGTTCTCATTAGATTATACAGAAAATGGAGTGGCTAAACAATTTAAAGCGCACTTCTCATTGTTGAGATAATTAATTTAAAAGTAAGGTAGCCTTCGGGTTACCTTACTTAATAAAACAAAAAAGAGCTCAAATTTGAGCTCTTTTTTATTTTAATAACTTTTCCTATTATCTTTTATTATAAGCTGAAATAGCTTCTTTTAATATTTGAACAGATTTAATTAAATCGTCTTTCTTTAAAACATAAGCAATACGAACTTCATCTAATCCTACATTTGGAGTTGAATAGAAACCAGCAGCAGGAGCAACCATTACAGTTTCTCCATTTAAATCATAAGATTCTAATAACCATTGCGCAAAGTCATCAGCATTATCAACTGGTAATTTAGCAATACAATAAAAAGCTCCTTTTGGTGTTGCAACTTTAACTCCTTCAATTTTGTTTAATTCAGAAATTAAAGTATCTCTACGATCTTTGTATTCAGAAATAACATCATCAAAATAGCTTTGAGGAGTTTCTAAAGCAGCTTCACTTGCAATTTGAGCATAAGTAGGAGGGCTCAATCTAGCTTGAGCAAATTTCATAGCAGTAGCCATTACTTCTTTGTTTTTAGAAACAATACAACCAATACGAGCTCCACACATACTATAACGCTTAGAAACGGAATCAATCATAATTGCATTTTCTTCTAAACCAGGAACATTCATAACAGAGAAATGTTTGTCTCCATCATATATGAATTCACGGTAAACTTCATCGGCAATTAAGAATAAATCATGTTTCTTAACAATCTCTGCTAATTTTAAAATTTCTTCTTTAGAATATAAATAACCTGTTGGGTTTCCAGGGTTACAAATTAAAATTGCTTTTGTTTTTGGAGTAATTAATTTTTCAAAAGCTTCAATTGGAGGCAATGCAAATCCAGTTTCAATACCAGAAATAACAGGAATAACATTTACACCAGAGGCAGTTGAAAATCCATTATAATTTGCATAAAAAGGCTCAGGGATAATTATTTCATCACCAGCATCCATCGTACTACCCATTGCAAAAAGCAGCGCTTCTGAACCACCAGTTGTGATAATGATATCTTGAGTATCAATAGGTAATCCATGATTTTTGTAGTACTGAGAAAGTTTGTTTCTATAACTTTCAAAACCAGCAGAATGACTGTATTCTAAAACAGAGATGTCAGCATTTTTTACTGCTTGTATAGCTACATCAGGAGTTTTAATATCTGGTTGTCCAATATTTAAATGGTATACTTTATGACCTTTTTTCTTAGCAATTTCTGCATAAGGAACCAATTTTCTAATTGGCGATTCTGGCATCTGTTGCCCTTTTACGGAAACTTTTGGCATGACTGTTTTTTTTAGTTGCGCAAAATTGCGATTTTTTTTTGTGATATTATTAAAACATAGCATTAAAAAATGTTAAATCAATTATTTATTGACTGAATTTTCTTATCTTAGAATAAAAAAAATATGACAAAATTATTCTTCTTGAGAATATTAATTTTCTTTACTTTTTTTTCGTTTGCTCAAGATTCAATTGTTTGGAAGTCAAAAAGAGATATAATTAAAATTCCTTTTGAACTTTCTCACAATCTGATGATAGTAGATGTTGTTTTTAATGGAGTGAAATTGAAAATGATTGCCGATACTGGAGCGTCTAAAAGTATTGTTTTTAGTTTACCAGAAAATGATTCTTTAGAAGTTAAAGAAGCGAATTTAATATCTATTTCAGGTGCTGGAATCAGTGAAAAAGTTGAAGGCTATTTGTCTAAAAAAAATACACTTCAAATTCATGGATTTCAAGACAATAACTTTGAAGCAATATTTGTATTTAATCACGATATTAGTTTGGTAAATAAATTAGGTATTCCGATTAACGGAATTTTGGGAAGTTCTTTTTTTAAAAAGTATTTGGTCGAAATTGATTATGAGAGAAAGAAGATATTCTTGCATAAATCAAAGCAAAAAAAGCTTAAAAAAATAGCCAATGATTATGTGGAATCAACAATTGAAATTAATAAATCAAGACCTTATATATTTTTAAAAACCAAGCTTGAGAATGAGATAGATGATTTAAAACTTTTGTTTGATACTGGCTTAGGAGATGGATTATGGTTGTTTGAAAACGATAAAATTAAAAGTAATTCCATCTTTTTTATTGATTATTTAGGGAAAGGTCTTTCAGGTGATATTTTTGGAAAAAAGTCTAGGGTAGAAGAAGTAACTTTAGAAAATAATGTTCTTAAAGGAGTTTTAGTTTCATATCCTGATATTAATTATTTCGATAAGACGATGATTGTTGATAAGCGAAACGGATCTCTTGGAGGTGAAGTAATTAAAAGATTCAACTGGATTTTAGATTATGAAAACCAAAAGGTATATTTTAGAAAAAACACACTTTTTGATAAACCTTTTAATTACAACATGGCCGGAATTGAAGTGCAACATAGTGGATTTCATGTTATAAGTGAAAAAATGGAGAATGCGTTTTCAACAAATGTTATTAATTTGGACAACAGAGGTGTTGATTATTCTTCTGAGAGATTTATTTTCGAATTAAAACCAAATTTTGAAATTTATTCGGTAAGAAAAGATTCTCCAGGCGATAAGGCAGGACTTCTAATAGGTGATAAAATAATTGAAATTAACAATAGACCAGCTCATAAACTTTCTATCCAAAGTATAACCGACTTGTTTCAATCAGAAGAAGGTAAACCAATAACAATAGTTGTTGAACGAGAAGGTAAAATACTAACGTTCAAATTTAATTTAGAAAAAGTACTATAAAAAAAGTCCCAATTTAATTGGGACTTTTATTTATGAATTTGGAAATGTTTTCTTTTTTACCAGAGGACTAACTTCTTCTTTAACAATTACAGTTCCTTTGATTCGTAATGGCACCATTCCGTTAGGTTTGTTAATTGCATTAGTTTCAATAGTAATTGTTTTACTTATCGGTCCTGGGTTCATGTTGTATTGTACTTTGATTTGGCTTTTAGCACCTGGAGCAATTGGTTCTTTTGGCCATTCTGGAACAGTACAACCGCAACTTGATTTTGCGTTTTTAATAATTAAAGGCTCATCACCAGTGTTTGTAAATTCGAAAACTCTAATACCATCATCCTTTCCTTTTTCTACTTCTCCATAATTTATGGTTTCCTCTTTAAATTCAATCTTTGCGCCAGATTGAGCAAAGGAAGATATTCCGATTAATACAGTTAAATAAACAAGTAATTTTTTCATCATCTTATAAATTAATAGGTTGTTGTAAAATTAATTAAATATAAGCAACCAACAAACTACTCCTAACATTTTTTTTATTTTCGTTATATAGTTACTTTTGCATTTAGTAATACAAAAAATATACCAAACTAAGTTTTGGAAAGTTAAATGAACAATTTAATAGTTCATTAATTCAATAATTAAATAAGAAAAATATATAATGATTCCTGCACAATTCAACGCAAAAGAAGTAGAACAGAAATGGTATGATTACTGGATGAAAAATGATTATTTCACCTCTAAGCCAGACCATAGAACGCCTTATACCATTGTAATTCCGCCACCAAATGTTACCGGAGTTTTACACATGGGACATATGTTGAATAATACCATTCAAGATGTATTAATTCGTCGTGCGCGTTTAAAAGGCTTCAACGCTTGTTGGGTGCCAGGAACAGACCATGCCTCAATTGCAACCGAAGCGAAAGTAGTAGCGAAGTTAAAAGAAGAAGGCATCAATAAAAACGATTTAACTCGTGAAGAATTCCTAAAACACGCTTGGGATTGGACCGAAAAATACGGTGGAACCATCTTAGAACAATTAAAACAATTAGGTTGTTCTTGCGATTGGAGTCGTACAAAATTTACAATGGATGACGATATGTCTGCTTCTGTAATTAAATCGTTTGTAGATTTATATAACAAAGGAATGATTTATCGCGGTTACCGCATGGTAAACTGGGATCCAGAAGCAAAAACAACATTGTCTGATGAGGAAGTTATCTTCGAAGAACGTCAAGGGAAGTTATATTTCTTAAAATATAAAATTGAAGGTTCTGAAGATTTCTTAACGGTTGCCACTACACGCCCTGAAACTATTTTTGGAGATACTGCAATCTGTATCAATCCAAATGATGAACGTTTTACACATTTAAAAGGGAAGAAAGCTATTGTTCCTATTTGTGGTAGAGTAGTGCCAATTATCGAAGACGAATATGTAGATGTAGAATTTGGTACAGGATGTTTAAAAGTAACGCCTGCTCATGATACAAACGATAAAGTTTTAGGTGATAAACACAATTTAGAAATCATCGATATTTTTAATGAAGATGCTTCTTTAAATTCTTTCGGGTTACACTATCAAGGAAAAGATAGATTTGTTGTTCGTGAAGAAATTGCTAAAGAACTAGAAACTATTGGAGCTTTAGCAAAAACAGAAACGCATTTAAATAAAGTAGGAACTTCTGAAAGAACAAAAGCGGTAATCGAACCAAGATTATCTGATCAATGGTTCTTAAAAATGGAAGAATTAGTTAAACCAGCTATCAAAGCCGTTTTAGAATCAGACGAAATCAAATTATATCCAAGTCGTTTTAACAATACCTATGCGCATTGGTTAAACAACATTCGCGATTGGAACATTTCCCGTCAATTATGGTGGGGACAACAAATTCCGGCTTACTATTATGGTGATGGAAAAGAAGATTTTGTTGTTGCTGAATCAAAAGAAGAAGCTTTAGCTTTAGCGCAAGCAAAAACAAACAATAGTCAATTAACTGCAAATGACTTAACACAAGATGCTGATGCTTTAGACACATGGTTTTCATCATGGTTATGGCCAATGGCTGTTTTTGGAGGCGTTTTAAATCCTGAAAGTGAAGATTTTAAATATTATTATCCAACGAACGATTTAGTTACGGGTCCAGATATTTTATTCTTCTGGGTAGCGCGTATGATTATTGCAGGTTATGAATATGCAGGCGAAAAACCATTCTCAAATGTATATTTGACAGGATTAGTACGTGATAAGCAAGGTCGTAAAATGTCGAAATCTTTAGGAAATTCTCCTGAACCATTGGGACTAATTGAAAAATTTGGTGCCGATGGTGTTCGTGTTGGATTATTACTAAGTGCTTCGGCAGGAAACGATATTTTATTCGACGAAGAATTATGCAACCAAGGAAAAGGTTTCTCTAACAAAATTTGGAATGCTTTCAAACTGATAAAAGGTTGGGAAGTTGCCGATATTGCACAACCAGAAGCATCTAAAGTTGCTATTGAATGGTACGAAGCGAAGTTGCAACAAACCTTAGCTGAAATCGAAGATAACTTTAGTAAATACAGATTGTCAGATGCTTTAATGGCAATTTACAAATTGGTTTGGGACGATTTCTGTTCGTGGTTCTTAGAAATGATCAAACCAGGATATCAACAACCTATAGATCGTGCTACGTTTGATAAAGCAATTGAAATGTTAGAAAATAACTTGAAATTGTTACATCCGTTTATGCCATTCTTAACAGAAGAAATTTGGCATCACATTGCTGAGAGAACGCCAGAGCAAGCGTTAATAGTTTCTGAATGGGCAGTAATGAAATCGTATGACGAAAAATTAATTACCGATTTTGATTTTGCTACCGAAGTTATTTCTGGAATTAGAACAATTAGAAAAGATAAAAACATTCCGTTTAAAGATACTATTGAGTTGAAAGTGGTGAACAATGAAAAAGCTTCTACATATTTTGATACGGTAATTATGAAATTAGGTAATGTTGTAGATTTAGTTTACGTTCAAGAAAAAGTAGATGGCGCATTATCATATCGTGTAAAATCTAACGAATATTTTATCCCAATTACGGGTAATATTGATGTTGAAGCCGAAGTTGCTAAATTAACCGAAGAGTTAAAATATACGCAAGGTTTCTTACGCTCGGTGCAAGGGAAATTGTCTAACGAAAAATTTGTTAGCGGTGCACCAGAACAAGTAATTGCAAACGAACGCAAAAAAGAAGCCGATGCTTTAGCTAAAATTGCTACTTTAGAACAAAGTATTGCAAGTTTAAAATAGTATTTCAGAATCTAAATAAAAAATCCCGAGTGTGAGCTCGGGATTTTTTTATACTTTATAAATGGTGAGTAGCCTAGATGTCTTTTTAACGTTTTGTGGCTTGCTCTCAGTGGCGATGAACCAACACCAAGCCATTACAAATATAACAAAACATTCCATTCAGCAGCGGATTTTCCGCAGGAAAATCCGGAAGTAGCCATTGAAGCAAACCGCTGTTGCCCACAGTATTTTTCAATTTGTTAATGTCATTTCTATTGCTAAAAGTCCAAATTTATTTATGTATTCTTTTGGGTGATTGGTTTTCGTATCAAAAGCCTTAACTTTTTCCCATTTCCCATTTTTATAAGTCCAGCTATTCTCGTCTGTTTCACTCGGTAATAATCCAACTTTAGGTTCGTACATTATTTTTTCTATTCGCTTTTTAGAATCTTTTATTGGAAATGAAGGTTTGAATACATTTTCTGGTATAATTAACCACTCATAACTAATAAAAACTCCGTTTTTTGGGAACATAATATCTAATTCCGACAAATCCAGCTCGATATTTTCCGTTCCTTTTTTTACAATTCCAATAATGTTTTTATTGTAAATAGGATGTTTTGGTTCTCCATTTTCTCCTATAGAGTAAATTCTAACATTAAATTTTGCATTTTTAATGTTACTGTAAATCCTAAATTTTAATTTATTAAGATAAGGTGTTTTTGAGTAACTTGAGTCAAATGGAAAATATCTTGCTTTTATTTCGGGTTTGTCAAAAGAGGCATAATAATAACCAACATCCAAATCATTAAATTTCCCAATTACGATTTCTTTTTGTTTTTTTGTTGAACTAATTATGACTTCATTCAATTCTGTTATTTTAGGACTTAGAACTATTTTTTCTGAAATTGACGATATTTCAATTCTCTTTTTTTCGTATCCTAAACTTGATAATATTAAAAATTTACCACTAGTAATATCTATTGAAAATTCGCCTTTTTCATTAGAAGTTGTTCCAATGTTTTCATTTTCAATCCAAATATTTACATAAGGTATAACCGATTTCGTTTCACTGTCAATAATTACTGCTCTTAATTGGCAAAAACTAAAATTTGAAATAAATAGGATTATGATTGCAAGTATTTTTTTCATATTGTGGGCAACTTGTTTATATGTATGACTGCGTCATACATATCTCTCTATTTTTGGGTAGATATGTATGATAAACATCATACATTATTTTTTCAAAAATAATGAAATAATCTTACAAATTATCTAACAGCGCACAGTTTCAATTGTGTTTTTTAATCATTAAAAATCCCAAGCTTAATGCTCGGGATTTTTTTATTTCAATAAAGAATTAATGTTCTTTAATTTTTTCTAATGTTGCATCTAAAGCACGTTCTATTTTTTCAAGAGCGGCAAAAAATACTTTTTCTGTTGTGTCTGCAAAAGCGGTTACAACTAGTGGTTGTTTTTTTTCAACTCGAGCTTCAATTACACACTTTTTATCGTTTGTTCCTGGTTTACTTCCGTTTTCATCACTTATATGAACTTCAACTCTTGTTACTATAGCATCAAAACGCTCTAAGGTGTTGTTTATTTCTTCAGTAAAAAAGTCATTGAAACGGCTGCTTCCTTCAATATTTTTATCGGTGTTTATTTGAACTAACATAAGAATTGGTTTTAAAAATTAATTGCACTTAAAGTTACGAAATTTCTTTCGATTTTGAAATTAATTTATGTTAAATAACTCCTGATTGTTATCGTCTAAATATTCTAAAAGATCACCCGGCTGACAATCCAATACTTTGCAAATTGCAAGTAAAGTGCTAAATCGTATTGCTCTTGCTTTTCCGGTTTTAAGAATCGATAAGTTTACCAACGTAATTTCCACTTTTTCGGATAACTCGTTTAAAGACATTTTACGTTTGGCCATCATAACATCTAGGTTGACTACTATAGGCATATTTTATAAATTTGGTTTCAGTTAAAATTTCCCGAACCTCTCTTTAAAATTTAGAATAAAAAAATACTCATAAACAATAAATTTTTAATCAAAATCACTAAATAAATTAAAAAACGCTGCATTTCTATTAGTTTTATTATGTTGCTTTAATAAGAAAGAGGGGGTAAGGATCACTTCTAAAAAGACAAGTGCAAATTACAAGAAAGCCAGAAAAGTGTTGCTGTAGTTTTTCTGCAGTTTTTGTTAAAGTTTGAATTTGGGTAATAAAAAAATCCTGCAATCAAGCACGCATTTTTCTATTCTTTTTATAAGTTTTGAAAATCAAATATTTAAATAAAAAATAGTTTTCCTATAAAGTACTTGATGTTTTTCTATCTTTGGTAAAAATTAAATTACTCAAAATGAAAACTAGAATTCTAATCATTGCATTATTTTTATTTCAATCTTTTACACTTTTAGCACAAGATATGGCTTCATTAAAAGTAGAAGCATTAAAGTCTTACAAGGCAAGTGTAACTATGAATTTTGATGCGATTTTTGAAACTACATATCCAAAAGTTTTTGATATTATTCCGCAAGATCAAATGAAAGAAATGTTTGGCCAAATGATGGATAATGAACAATTCTCTATTAAATTGGTTGAAGTTGAACCAAATTTTTCTTTTGGCGAAATTAAAAAGATTGAAGGCAAATCCTTTTGTTTAGTAGATTACAATAATGTAATGACCATGAAGTTTAAAGAACCAATGGAAGATCCTGAATCTATGGTAGATATTTTCAAATCGTCTATGGCTGCAGATAAAGTTACTTATGATAAATTAACGGGTACTTTCAGAATCGAATTGCGTGCAACGCTTATTGCTGTGGCAGATGAATTGACTAAGAATAAATGGAAGTTTTTAAATAAAGACAAAAGCAATCAATTATTTTCGATGATTTTCAATGATAATATTAAAAAAGGATTAGGATTGTAATATGAATGAGAATACGATTGTTTATACCGAATTTTTCAATCACGTAAGAGATAGTATTGTAAATAAAACTTTTGCAAAGCTTACATTGGCTAAAACTATTGGAAAACCAGAATTGCAAAATATTTATGTAAGAACACTTGCGCAAGATGGTGTTTTGAAACTTTCGGTAACGTTTAAAATTTACAATGAAGGTTTGCAAGAAGTGGAAAAAATCATCAAAATGGAAGATATGGAAGCCGAGTTAACGCCTTACATTGCTAATCCGTTTATGTCGGTTTTACTTTTTACTACAGAAGCCGATATTACTATGAAAATAAACAAAAAAAGAAATGCTAGCATTATTGAACAACCACCAACGTTCAAAAATGCAGATCAAAATTTAATTGATTTCTAAAATATCTGAAATAAAAAAGGCACTTTTAAGTGCCTTTTTTATTATTCTCCATCAGGGAAAATCTTTCCAGGATTCAATACATTATTTGGATCAAAAATGGCTTTAATGCGTTCCATAAGTTCCAAATGTACTTTTGAAAACGCAATATCCATGTAGTTTTTTTGAACCAAGCCAATACCGTGTTCGCCAGAGAGTGTTCCTTTTAAACTAACCGTCAATTCAAAAATTTCACGAATTCCTTTAGGAACTTCTGTTTTCCAATTATCATCGGTCATATTGCCTTTGATGATGTTGATGTGTAAATTACCATCGCCAGCGTGTCCATAACACACCGATTGAAAACCATATTTTGCACCAATTTCTTTAATGCCTTTTAATAATTTAGGTAATTCATATCTTGGAACAACCGTATCTTCTTCTTTATAAATCGAATTTGTTTTCACGGCTTCCGCTACTGAACGACGCATTTTCCAAAGTGCATTTTTTTGGTCATCTGTGTCGGCAAATAATACTTCGTCAATTTCAAATTGTTCTACAACAGCTAAAATTTGTTCGGCTTCTTGCATTAAAATTTCCGGATAATTACCATCCACTTCAATTAATAAATGCGCTTGAACATTGTCTTTTACCTCTACATTCAATCCATCTACAAATTTCAAAGACCAATCAATAGCATCACGTTCCATGAACTCTAACGCACTTGGTACAATTCCGGCTCTAAATATGGCCGAAACTGCTTCACAGGCTTGTTCGGCTTTGTAAAACGGAACTAAAAGCAAAACGTTATGTTTGTTTTGAGGTAATAATTTCAATACAATTTTAGTAACAATTCCTAATGTTCCTTCGCTACCCACCATTAATTGCGTTAAATTATAACCAGTCGAATTTTTCAAGGTATTAGCACCTGTCCAAATGATATCACCTGTTGGTAAAACCACTTCTAAATTTAAGACATAATCTTTGGTAACACCATATTTCAAAGCTCTTGCGCCACCTGAATTTTCTGCGATATTGCCACCAATAAAACAACTTCCCATACTGCTTGGATCTACGGGATAGAACAAGCCTTTTTCAGCCACAGCTTCTCGTAAAACTTGTGTGATTACACCTGGTTCGGTAGTAACTTGTAAATTTTGTTCATCAATTTCAATAATTTGATTGAAGCGTTCCATTGAAATCGCAATGCCACCATAAATCGATAAAGCGCCACCACTCAAACCAGTTCGAGCTCCAATTGGAGTTGTTGGAATTTTATAAGTGTTTGAAATTTTTAAAATATGGGCTACTTCTTCAGTATTAGCAGGTTTCACCACAACATGAGGCGGAAAACTCAAATCTTCCGTTTCATCGTGACCATACGTTTTTCGAGTAGCTTCATCAGTAAAGATATAAGCCGAACCAACAATGTTTTCTAACGCAAGTAATATTTCAGGATTCATAATCTAAAATTGAATTGTAAAGATATTAAAAACTACTCAAAACATAATACCAAAAAGCCACTGTAAACAGCGATAATGGAATTCCTATTCCAATCATCATACTACTTAATTTTGGTTTTAAACCGTAGTTTGAGGCTAAAATTGCACCAGTAATCATGGGTGCCATTGCAGATTCCATAATTGAAACATCGATTTCCAATCCTTTTCCATCAAGTAATACTTTGTAGAGTAGGAAAAAAAATGTGGGCATTATGAAGAGTTTGAAGAATAGCCCTAAAGTTAAAAAAGACCAATGTTTACTTCGGATATCTATTTTTAGCTGTAATCCAACGGCTACCAAAGCAACTGGAGTTACGGTGTTTCCAATTCGTAAGAAAGAGTTTTGCAATGCTTCAGGAAATTCCAATGTAAATATTGTACAGAAAAGCGCAATTGAAAAAGCAATAAATGGCGGAAATTTTACAATTTTTAATAGTATTTCAGAAGTACTTAAATTGCCTCTTGAAAAACTAGCTGCGACTAAAATTCCTAAAGTGGTTACGACTACGAATGAACCTGGTTGATCAACAATGATAGCGGTTTTTAATCCATCTGCACCATATAAAGCTTCGATAATGGGAAACCCTACAAATGAAGTATTACTTAATCCTCCAGTTAAAATCAAACAACCAATAAGTTTTTTTGACCATTTGAAATAACTTCCAATTGTATAAAAAAACACAAATGATAATCCAAAACCTAACCAAGCAATTCCTAACGGGTAAAGCAAAGCAAGAGAAATGGTTATTTTAGGAATATAATATAATGCTAATGCAGGTAGCGAAACATAAATCACGTATTGATTTAAACTTTGATAGGCGTTTTTAGGAATTTGTGGTACTCTTTGAAGCCCAATTCCGATTAATAAACACAAAAATAAAAGTAAAATGTTTTCCATGTGGCAAGATCGATAACGCAAAGGTAATTAAACAGAAAGATTTCGATGTTTTATATTCCTACATTTTTTGTATTTTTACACAAAGCAAAATTCCTTTTGAAAACACCAAATAAAAAATCGGCTCTTTCTGAAATTCACGGTGTAGAACAACCTGAAACATTGAGTAATGTTGTGGCTTCTCAAATTCAACAATTCAGAAGAAAACAACCTTCGGCAGAAGAATTGATTTCTGGAATTGTTAAAGGAGATAAAACGGCTTTAAGTCGTGCTATTACTTTGGTTGAAAGTACGAATCCTGATCATTTATCAAAAGCGAACGAAGTAATCAAAGGTTGTTTACCACATGCAAATAATTCGGTTCGAATTGGGATTACAGGCGTTCCAGGTGTAGGAAAAAGTACTTTTATTGAAGCTTTTGGAAAATACCTAACTTCAATTGGTAAAAAAGTTGCGGTTTTGGCGGTTGACCCAAGTTCGTCTATTAGTCATGGAAGTATTTTGGGTGATAAAACCCGGATGGAAGAATTGGTAAAAGATGAAAACGCCTATATTCGACCAAGTGCTTCGGGAGATACATTAGGTGGCGTTGCTAGAAAAACGCGAGAAACTATTATTTTGTGTGAAGCTTGTGGATTTGATACAATTATCATTGAAACGGTTGGAGTAGGGCAAAGTGAAACAGCTGTGCACAGTATGGTTGATTTCTTTTTGTTATTGAAAATTGCTGGTGCTGGTGATGAATTACAAGGTATCAAACGCGGTATTATGGAAATGGCGGATACTATCGTAATTAATAAAGCGGATGGCGATAATGTTGCAAAAGCCAAGTTAGCAAAAACTGAATTCAATAGAGCATTGCATTTATTTCCAGCTAAATCTTCTGGTTGGATTCCAAAAGTAACCACTTGTAGTGCTTTTGAAAAATCAGGAATTGATGGCATTTGGGAAATTATTTCGGAATATTTTGAAATGGTGAAAGCCAATCACTATTTTGAAGAAAAGCGTCAAAATCAAAACCAATTTTGGATGATGGAAACCATTAATGAACAATTGAAAAATCATTTTTATAATCACCCGGATATCATGCAACTCTTAGAAGAAAACAAAAAAGCCGTGCAAAATAATGAAGTATCACCTTTTGCAGCGGCTATGCATTTGTTGGAACAGTATTTTAATGAAGAGTGATTAGTGAAAAGTGATTAGTAATTAGTAATTAGCTTTTATTCTAAATCTGAACACTTTTTGTTTAACACAGAACACTATTCTTGCTCGTATCTTTCAATTTCTCTATCGTAGAATTCTCCAGCAATAGTAATTAAATGTTCCATTTCAGATTCCAATTCTTTTTCATCTTCTTCTTCAATGTCTTCTAAAAATTCCACTTCGTCATCTTTTAAATTGATAACAAATCTTGGATATTCTAAATGGATAACGAAAATATCTTCTGGAAAATCAGTATTATCACCGATTACAAATTTTGGTAAGTTCATGTTTTTATGATTTTAATTTCTTCTTTTTATTGTAATTGAACTTGTTCTTGAGTTTGTCCTTGAACTAGTTTTTTAGTCAAATAATTAAAGCGAATATACAAAAATAATGCGGCAGCTGTTAATCCGGATAAAAGCCCAATCCAAACGCCTACTGCTTTTAATTCAGTTTCTAATCCCAAATAAATAGAAATAGGAAAACCAATCACCCAATAAGCGATAAAGGTAATATACATCGGAATTTTTGCATCTTGTAAACCACGAAGTGCTCCTAAAACTACTACTTGTAATCCATCGGAAATTTGAAAAATAGCTGCAACCAAAAGTAAATTGGCTGAAATAGCAATTACTTCAAGGTTTTTGGTTAGGTTTTCTACATCATTAATATCAACAAAGATGTATGGTAAAACACTATGAAGCGCAACAAATAATAATGCAAAAACGACTTCAATTATAATTGTTAATAGAAAAATCGAAATAGCTACTTTTCGAAGTTTTACATAATCTCCTAATCCTTTTTGATTACCAATTCGAATCATTGCTGTAACGCTTAATCCCATAGCAAACATAAAAGTTAGAGAAGCTAGGCTTAGCGCAATTTGATTAGCCGCTTGACTCGTTGTTCCAATCATTCCAGAAAGCCAAATTGCACCTGTAAACAATGCTACTTCAAAAAACATTTGCATAGCAGAAGGCGAACCTAATTTTATGATTTTTGAATTGACTTCTTTCTTAATTTCTTTAAAGCTAAAACCTTTAAAATAGGGATGAAATTTTGGTTTTAAATTCATCATATAATGCATAAAACCAAGCATAACAAAACGCGAAGCAATTGTTCCTATTGCAGCTCCAATAATTCCCATTTTTGGAAAAATCCAAATACCATAAATTAAGAAATAATTGATAACTACATTGGTAATATTTCCAATAATGGTTGCCCACATCGAATATTTAGTTTCGCTTAAACCATCCGCAAATTGTTTGTACGCTTGGTACATAATTAACGGAATCAACGAAAAACCAACGATATCTAAATACGGTTTTGCCATTTGCACTACAGCTTCGGGTTGTCCCATAAAAGCAATTAATGGTTTTGCAAAAAAGATTAATGTAAATAACGCTACACCTAAAATTGTACATAAGTACAATCCATGATGAAAAGCAGAACGACCACCAGCTACATCATTTTTTCCATCAGATTCTGCTACTAAAGGTGTAATAGCTGTAGAAAAGCCAATTCCTAATGACATGGCAATAAAAACAAAACTATTTCCTAATGAAACTGCAGCTAATTCTGTAGGTCCTAATTTCCCAACCATAATATTGTCAACAATTCCAACAATAGTATGACCAAGCATACCCAAAATAATCGGGTAAGCCAATTTTAAATTATATGAAAACTCTTTAGTGTATTCTGAAAAAATCATTCTGAAAAATTAGTTGGCAAAGGTAGTTATTTTACTAGGATTACAATAAAAAAACCTGTCGAGATGTAATATCAAGACAGGCTTATAATTTATATATTTTAAAAATTATTTCTTAAAAGCAGGATTTTGTGAATCGCTTTCAATAAGTCCATCTCGTAATCGGATAATTCTGTGTGCGTGAGCCGCAATATCTTCTTCGTGTGTTACCAAGATTACCGTATTTCCGTTAGCGTGAATTTCGTTAAATAAATTCATGATTTCCACAGAAGTTTTACTGTCTAAGTTTCCTGTAGGCTCATCGGCTAAAATGATAGATGGTTTGTTGACCAAAGCTCTTGCAACTGCTACACGCTGACGTTGACCACCGGATAATTGATTCGGTTTGTGATCCATACGGTCTTGAAGTCCCACTTGTGTCAATACTTCGGTAGCTCTTTCAACTCGTTCCGATTTAGAATGACCCGCGTATACCATTGGTAAAGCCACATTATCCAAAGCCGTTGTTCTTGGCATTAAGTTGAACGTTTGAAAAACGAATCCAATTTCTTTATTACGAATTCCTGCCAATTCATCGTCTTGCATTTCACTTACATGTTTTCCGTTCAAAACATAAGTTCCAGAAGTAGGCGTATCTAAACAGCCTAAAATATTCATTAAAGTTGATTTTCCTGAACCTGATGGCCCCATTAAAGCAACATATTCTCCTTTATTAATTTCTAAATTGATGCCTTTTAAAACGTAAACAATTTCGTTTCCTAAAGGGAAATCTCTTTTGATATTTGAAATTTGAATTAGCGGATTTGCCATTTTGAATGTCGAATGATGATTAACGAATAATGATTTCAGAAGTTTTTAATTCTGGAATTCTATTATAAGTAGAAAAAGAAAGGAATTTGTTACAACTAAAAACGAATTCTTTCAAACAAGTGCGAACTAATCGTTTTATTCGGATTAATAACAAAATGTTCTTTTTGTTGTTCGGCTCTGAAAAAGACTATTCCCCACTGAAAAGTATCAATGGTAACGGTAACTTTCGGATGGTTTTTGATAGTTTCCCAAGCTTCTTCCATATCAGCTGACCAATGAATGTCATCAAAAATCCAAACAGAATCATTTGTAATAGTAGGAAGTAAGGCTTCAAAATAATCTAAAGTTGCTTTTTTAGAATGATTGCCATCGAAATAAATTAGGTGATGGGTAATGGGTGAAAGGTGAAGGGTTTTGAAATAGCTTGAAAATTCAGTATTGACAAATTCAATATTTTGAAAACTTGAATTTGTCCCGAAACTTTGGGATTGTAATTGAACTTGTGCTTGCTTTTGCGTATTTGGACAACCTTCCAAAGTGATAATTTTTGCTTTTTCAGTTCCTAATGAAAGGGCAGAAGTTGCCAATCCTAACGAAGTTCCAATTTCTAAAACGCTTTTTGGTTGAAAGTAACGAACAATTCTAAAAAGCAACTCTGCATTTTTTGGAGTAATTCCTGCGGTTTGCGCAATTTTAGCAATTTCTCTTGTGTTGGATTTAAAAACACGTGAACCAGCTCCAAAATCGGTAACTTCAATCGTGTTTTTATTATTTAAAAGTGATTTTCTATAGTTTTTTAAAACTTTGTATTCTGGATAATCTGAAGTGTTATAAAAGCATTTGGTAACCAAATCAAACACAAAAGGCGAATGCACTCCATGTTCGTTTTTGGAATGTAAAAGGAATTTTATGTAAGCTTTTATAATGTGTTGCATTTTATAGTGATTAGTGAAAAGTGACTAGTAATTAGTTTGTCTATTCACTAATTACTATTCACTAATTACTTTTGTTAATCCATTTTAGAACTCAACTCAAACCAACGCTCTTCTTTTTCTTCTAAGGTCTGAATTATTTTTTGTAATTCGTTTGCTTTGGTTTCTATTTTTTCATCAGCTACTTTTCCGTCCGCGAATTCTTGTTCGATAGCTTTCTTTTGAATTTCTAAATCTTTGATTTCTCTTTCAATTTTATTGAATTCTTTTTGCTCATTAAAACTCAAACCAGTTGAAGTCGTTTGTTTTTCCTTCCAATTTGTTTTTTCAGTACTTACCGAATTTAAAACTTTTGGTTCCGCCGAATCTTCATACGCTCTAAAATCAGAATAATTTCCTGGGAAATCTTCAATTTCGCCTTCGCCTCTAAAAACAAATAAGTGGTCTACAATTTTATCCATAAAATACCTGTCGTGACTCACCACTAACAAACAGCCAGGATAATCTAAAAGGAAACTTTCTAAAACGTTCAGCGTTACAATATCCAAATCATTTGTTGGCTCATCTAAAATCAAGAAATTCGGATTTTGAATTAAAACTGTACACAAATACAAACGTTTTAATTCGCCACCACTTAATTTTTCAACAAAATCGTATTGCTTTTTTGCATCAAATAAAAAGCGTTCCAATAATTGTGAAGCCGAGATAATTTTTCCTTTCGTTAACGGAATATATTCGCCATATTCTTTAATGATGTCGATTACTTTTTGACCTGGTTTTGGGTTGATTCCACTTTGTGTATAATACCCAATTTTAATTGTATCACCTATAATTACTTTACCCGAATCAGGCTGCATGGTTTGCGTTAAAATATTCAAGAAAGTAGATTTTCCTGTTCCGTTTTTACCAATTATTCCAATGCGCTCACCACGTTGAAATGAGTAAGAAAAGTCATTTAAAATGGTTCTGTCAGGGAATTTTTTATTCACTTTTACCATTTCGATAATCTTGCTTCCCATGCGTTCCATGTTGATTTCGAGCTCCACTACATTTTCTTTTCTTCGACTCTCAGCAACCGCTTTGATTTTGTAAAAATCATCTTGACGTGATTTCGATTTGGTCGTTCTAGCTTTTGGTTGACGACGCATCCAAGCTAATTCTTTTACAAATAAGTTTTGCGCTTTATCGATGGTTGCATTTTCAGAAGCAATTCGTTCTTCTTTTTTTTCTAAATAATACGAATAGTTGCCTTTATATTGGTATATTTTTCCGTTGTCTAATTCTATGATTTCGTTACAAACACGCTCTAAAAAGAAACGGTCGTGTGTTACCATGAATAGCGTAATATTTTCTTTTGCAAAGTAATCTTCTAACCATTCAATCATCTCTAAATCCAAGTGATTGGTTGGCTCGTCTAAAATCAATAAATCAGGTTTACTAATTAAGATTATGGCTAACGAAAGACGCTTTTTTTGTCCACCCGACATGTTTTTGACTTTCATTTTCAAGTCTTCCAACTTCAGTTTGTACAAAATTTGCTTGAATTGCGTTTCAAAATCCCAAGCATTATGGCGGTCCATATCGTCAAAAGCTCTTTGATAAGTTTCTACGTCTTTAGGGTTTTCAAGTGCTTTTTCGTAGCGTTCAATTACTTTCAGAATTTCATTATCAGAAGCGAAAATATTTTCTTCAATAGTTAATTCGTCTTGTAAATTATTGTTTTGCGATAAAAAAGCCATATTAATATCTTTTCTTATCACAACCTGACCAGTATCGGGTTCGTCAATACCATTAATCATGTTCATGATGGTGGTTTTTCCCGAACCATTTTTTGCAATAAATGCTATTTTTTGGTCTTTATTAATTCCAAACGAAACGTCTTTAAAAAGAATACGTTCGCCATACGATTTTGAAATATTTTCTACTGAAAGGTAATTCACTTTGCTTTATTTTTTGCAAAAG
Source organism: Flavobacterium channae (assembly GCF_021172165.1). Classification (NCBI taxonomy): domain Bacteria; kingdom Pseudomonadati; phylum Bacteroidota; class Flavobacteriia; order Flavobacteriales; family Flavobacteriaceae; genus Flavobacterium; species Flavobacterium channae. The sequence continues at coordinate 884,865 of NZ_CP089096.1, forward strand.
TAACATTTTCAAATTTTCAAACTATTACAATTTCGCATTATATTTGCTAAATGCAACTATCCGTAATCATTCTCAACTATAATGTGCGCTATTTTTTAGAGCAATGTGTACTTAGTGTTCAAAAAGCTTTAGAAAATATTGAAGGTGAAATTATTGTTATAGATAATGCTTCTTCTGATGATAGTTGCGAAATGATGAAAACCAAGTTTCCTCAAATAAAACTTATTGAAAATAAGGATAATTTAGGTTTTCCCAAAGGAAATAATATTGGAGTAGCTGAAGCAAAAGGCGAATACATTTGCATCTTAAATCCTGATACGGTTGTTGCAGAAGATACTTTTTTAAAAGTCATTGCGAGGTACGAAGCAATCTCTAGTAATACTGGCATCATCGGTTGTAAATTAATTGATGGCTCTGGAAATTTTCTTCCTGAGAGTAAACGAGGTGTTCCAACTCCTTGGGTGGCTTTTACAAAGATTTTTGGATTGTATAAAATCTTTCCCAAAGTGAATTTATTCAATAAGTATTATGCTCAGCACATCACTGAAAATGAATCTGGAAATGTTGATATTTTAGTTGGTGCTTTTATGATGATGAAGCGCGACTTATATCTTGAAGTTGGTGGTTTTGATGAAAACTGTTTTATGTATTCCGATGATATCGATTTGAGTTATTTGGTTTTAAAAACAGGAAAAAAGAATTATTATTTTCATGAAACTTCGGTAATTCATTATAAAGGAGAAAGTACTGTTCGAGATGGAACATATATGAAACGTTTTCGAGAAGCAATGCAATTTTTTTATAAGAAGCATTTTAAAAAATCTTTCGTTTTTGATGTAATGATGCAAGTTGGAAGTTTTGCTTTTAGCCTTTTGAAGAAAAATCAACAGAAGAATAGTGTTCGGGAAATAGATACGTATTTTGTGTTTACAAAGTCAAATTTAGAATTGAAATTATCTAAAAAAGCAACATATTTATCTGATTTTAATGATTTTGTAAATCAACCTCAAAAAAGTATTGAAATAATATTTGATACAACCACTTTTAGTTTTACTGAAATTATTACTTTTATGCAGTCAAACAAGAGTAATAATCTTAGTTTCAAGAATTATTTAGCTAGTTCGGAATTTATAATTGGAAGTAATAATTCTAATGATAGAGGACAAATTATTTTATTGTAAAAAATTATTGAATTGTTTAAAAAACGAACTAAAAATTATTATTTTTGCAAACCAAATAGAAAAACACAACTTTAGTTTAAAGATATGGCAAAGTTTGAATTGAAATTACCTAAAATGGGTGAAAGTGTTGCAGAAGCAACAGTTACTAACTGGTTAAAAAAAGTTGGTGATAAAATTGAAATGGATGAAGCAGTACTTGAAATTGCTACTGATAAAGTAGATAGCGAAGTGCCTTCTGAAGTAGCAGGAACACTTGTCGAGATTCTTTTTAATACCGATGATGTTGTTCAGGTAGGTCAAACAATTGCAATTATTGAAACAGAAAGTGGAGCTGAGGTGGCTACTTCTGAAGTAAAAGTAGAAGCGCCAGTTGCTGTTGCTGAAGTTGCAAAAGCAGTTGAAGTTGCAAAAGAAACTGTTGCGCCAGCCGATTTTTCAGCTTCAGATAAATTCTTTTCACCATTAGTAAAAAACATTGCTAAAGAAGAAGGAATTTCATTGGCGGAATTAGAATCAATTTCAGGTTCTGGTAAAGATGGTCGTGTAAACAAAGAAGATTTATTAAATTATATCAAAAATAGAGGAAGTCAACCAGTTGCTCAACCAGTAACTAGTGCTCCAAAAGTAGAAGCTCCAGCTGTTGCTTCTCAACCTTCAACTCAAGCGGTTCCAGTTTCTGTGAATGGTGGAGATGAAATCGTTGAGATGGACAGAATGCGTAAACTGATTTCTAAATATATGGTAGAATCAGTTCAAACTTCAGCTCACGTTCAATCGTTTATTGAGGTTGATGTTACGAATATCGTAAAATGGAGAGATAAAGTTAAGAATGCTTTTGAAAAGAGAGAAGGTGAGAAATTAACTTTTACACCAATTTTCATGGAAGCAGTTGCGAAAGCTTTGAAAGATTTCCCAGGAATGAATATTTCAGTTGATGGAGAATACATCATTAAACGTAAAAATATCAACTTAGGAATGGCAGCAGCTTTACCAAACGGAAACTTAATTGTTCCTGTAATTAAAAATGCAGATCAATTAAACTTAGTGGGTATGGCAAAAGCAGTTAACGATTTAGGAAACCGTGCAAAAGCTGGTAAATTAAAACCAGACGATACTCAAGGTGGAACTTATACAGTTACAAATGTTGGAACTTTTGGTTCTGTTTTTGGAACGCCAATCATTAACCAGCCACAAGTAGGTATATTAGCTTTAGGCGCTATTAGAAAAGTGCCTGCGGTTATCGAAACTCCAGAAGGTGACTTCATCGGAATCCGTCAAAAAATGTTCTTATCGCACTCATACGATCATAGAGTTGTTGATGGAGCTTTAGGAGGAAGTTTTGTAAAACGTGTTGCAGATTACTTAGAAGCTTGGGATATCAATAGAGATATATAAATTTTCTCATTCTGAACTTGGTTCAGAATCTAAATAATAATTAAAACCCGATACTGTAAAGTGTCGGGTTTTTTGTTATTTTTGGTTCAATAAAACAAATCATATGAAATTATTCTACCAATTGTTGTGTATCTTATTTTTGACAATTTCTTGTAAAGAAGCAATAAAAAATGAAGTGAAATTTAAAGCCGAACAAACTTTTGAAGAAATTCAATTTGTAGAACCAAAAGTTAATAATAGCTTGGTTGTAAATACAAAGGAAGACTTGTTAGGCTATTGGGTTGGCGATTTTAAAGCAAATTTATCTGATGAAGAGTTAGATTCAATTTATAGTAATGATAATGGATTAGTGAATTATTTATATAGAAGAATTACATTTTCAATAGATGAAATCAAAGGCGATTCTATAATTGGGCATTCTATTTCTGCCGGTAATATTAGTCCTTTTAAAGGAGTTTTAGTTGAAAATGCTTCGAATTTTGAAATGAAAGTTAATGAATTTAAAAAAGAAAGAACCGATGGTAATTTTGCAATCCGAATAAAGAAAGCCGATTCTATTATGAAAGGTGATTGGGTTGCTTACCATCCTCAAGAAGTGAAAATTTCATCTCGAATTTTTGACTTAAAGAAAAAGTTGTTTGTTTATGATAAAGATCAAAAAATTGAAATGACATTTTTTGATACAGACAAATCAAAAGAGTTTGTTTATACAACTGATACTATTGATGGAAAAGTTGAAGAATATATTGATACTGAATATTTTTCTACTACAGATAAACTTTTCGAAAAGAATGCTTCAAGCGAAGAATTAACTGCTGAATTTGCTGCTAATTTAACGAAAGCCGATATTTTTATTCTTAGAAATTCTATTTTTGCGCGTCACGGATTTGCTTTTCGCGATAAGCAATTGCGTATGTATTTCGAACAATTCGATTGGTATATGCCTGTTTTTGGCGATGTAAAAGATGATTTAACTGAAATAGAAAGGAAAAATATCGAATTACTACTTCGTTATGAGCAAAATGCTGAAGAATACTATGATACATTCGGAAGATAATGTGGCTTAAATATTCTAAATATTTTTTGTGGTTGGCTTATGCTTACTTTTCATATTTACTGTTTTTAATTACACTTCAGTATATTCCTTATCATACGGATGTGGCTTTTTTAAGAATTAAACAAGATGTGATAGTTCTCAATCACTATAAAGTTGCCTTTTTTACGCATGTGTATACGAGTATTTTTTTAATGGTTTTTGGAGCAATTCAGTTTTCAAAATACATTCAAAAGAACTATATAAAATTGCATAGAGTTTCTGGAAGGTTGTATGTTGCTATTCTTTTGTTACTATCGGGACCAAGTGGCTTAATAATGTCGTATTATGCAAACGGAGGTTTGGTTGCACAAATTTCATTTTTATTATTGTCTAGTTTTTGGATGTTGTTTACATTTTTGTCTTTTTATTTTATACTTAAAAGGCAAGTTGTAAAACATCAAAAATTTGCAATCAGAAGTTTTGCATTAACACTTTCTGCAATTTCATTACGCTTGTTTAAGTATTTGTTGGTTTTATTTTTCGAACCTTTTCCGATGGATGCTTATCGAATAGCAGCTTGGTCAGGTTGGACTTTTAATCTGTTAATTGCAAAATTAATTATTTACTATAAATTTTCAAGAATTAGTAAATAAAAAAATCTTCATTTATCTTTGTATTATTATATAAACGCTATGGAATTAAAATTAACACGCCCAATTTGTTTTTTTGACCTTGAAACTACTGGAATTGATGTAGCTAGAGATCGAATCGTAGAAATATCTATTTATAAAGTATATCCTAACGGAAATAAAGAAAGTAAAACTTGGTTAGTTAATCCTACAATTCCAATTCCGCCTCAAACAACTGCTGTTCATGGAATAACTGATGAAAAGGTTGCAAATGAACCTACGTTTAAAGAATTAGCATCACAAGTTCACAATATGATTAAAGATTCTGATTTGGCTGGATTCAATTCGGACAGATTTGATATTCCGTTGTTAGCAGAAGAATTATTACGTGCTGAGGTTGATTTTGATATGAAAAATAGAGTTTCTGTAGATGTGCAAACTATTTTTCATAAAATGGAAGAGCGTACTTTGAGTGCGGCATATAAATTTTATTGCGGACAAAGTTTGGAGAATGCGCATAGTGCACAGGCTGATACTATGGCTACTTATGAAATTTTAAAAGCACAATTGGATCGATATGAGAATTTAGAAAATGATATGAAATCGTTATCTGAATTTACAACAAGAAAAAAATCAGTTGATTTTGCAGGATTTATCGCTTTAAATAACGAAGGAAAAGAAATTTTTACCTTTGGTAAACATAAAGGAGCATTAGTTGATGATGTTTTTGAGAAAGAACCTGGTTATTTTGGATGGATTCAAAATGCAGATTTTCCGTTATACACTAAAAAAGTACTAACTGGAATTAAATTAAGAAAGTTAAACACAAAATAAGATGAAAGGTAATGGGTAATAGGTAAAAGGTCTTGCCCATCACCCTTAACCATTCACCCTTAACCTAAAAAAGATGAAAATAATTTGTATTGGGCGTAATTACGCTGATCATATATCAGAACTTAATAACGAAAGACCAACTGAACCGGTTATTTTTTTAAAGCCAGATTCGTCGATTTTACCAAATAAAAATCCGTTTGTAATTCCAGCTTTTAGTAATGATATTCATCATGAAGTGGAGATTTTGGTTAAGATTTGTAAAGTAGGGAAGCATATTGATGCTAAGTTTGCTCATAAGTATTATGAAGAGATTGGCTTGGGTATCGATTTTACTGCTCGTGATGTTCAAAGTAAGCTGAAAGAGAAAGGTTTGCCTTGGGAAAAAGCAAAGGCATTTGACCATTCAGCGGTTATTGGACACTTTACATCGAAAAAAAATTATTCTTCATTAGAAAATATTAACTTTGAGTTAAAATCAAATGGCGTTACTGTTCAAGAAGGTAATACTAATTTAATGTTGTGGAAAATAGATGAGTTAATTGCTTATGTATCACAATATTTTACGTTAAAAATAGGTGACATTATTTTTACTGGAACGCCAAAAGGTGTTGCAAGAGTTACAGAAGGTGATGTTTTGGAAGGTTTTATAGAAGGGAAATCAATGTTTAAAATTCAAATCAGGTAGTTATGGCTTTACAATATAATTTAGCAAAGGTTTATGAAATTTCTGAAAACGATATTGAGTTTGCATTGCAAATAGTAACCTTATTTCTTGAGGAAGTTCCAGCTGAAATAAAATCAATAAAAGTCACAATCGAAGAAAAAGATTATACAAGAACCTATTCTTCATGTCATAAAATAAAACCAACTTTAGATTTATTAGGGATGGATTTAGCTTATGAAGAAAACCTTCAAATTATGACTTGGGCTAAAGCGGAAGGCAAAAGAAAAGAAATCAAAGAAGTTTTCAAATCTTTAAAAGCCAGAATAGATTTAGCTGTAAAAGAAATTAAAAAAGATTTCAAGTTATAATTCAATTTCCCATTTCCCTAAATTCTTATAATTATAAAATGAAAGCTGCTATAGTTACTATTGGAGATGAAATTCTTATTGGTCAAGTTGTTGATACAAACTCGTCTTATATTGCCAAAGCTTTAGATAAAATAGGAATTGCAACACATGAAATGTTGTCAATTTCGGATGACAAACAACATATTTTAGATACATTAAATGCACTTCAAAACAATGTTGATGTTGTTATCGTGACTGGTGGTTTGGGTCCAACTAAAGACGATATTACTAAGAAAACATTTTGCGAATATTTTGATGATGAATTGATAGAGAATGAAACAGTTTTGTTGCATGTAAAATCAATCATTGAAGGCATTTATAAAAGACCAATAACTCAAATTAATAGAGATCAAGCATTAGTACCTACTAAAGCAAAAGTACTTTTTAATCAAGTGGGAACTGCTCCAGGAATGTGGATGGAAAAAGAAAACACGGTTTTTATTTCTTTGCCAGGTGTTCCTTATGAGATGAAATGTTTGGTTGATAATGAGGTGATTCCAAATTTAGTTCAAAAATTCAAGCGACCATATATTGTTCATCAAACCATAATGACTTATGGAAGAGGTGAAAGTATGTTGGCGGAACAAATAGAGAATTGGGAAGATAATTTACCCGATTTTATAAAATTGGCTTATTTGCCTAGTCCTGGAAAAGTACGATTGCGATTAACAGCTAGAGGTGATAATGAAGAGGTTTTAAAAAATGAAATCGCACGTCAAGTTGAGAAGTTAGATTTGTTAATTCATGATGTAATTGTGGGTTATAATGAAGATGAACCAATTGAAGTAGTTTTAGGTAGATTGTTAGCCGAAAAAGGATTGACAATTGCTACTGCTGAAAGTTGTACAGGTGGAAAAATAGCGTCAACTTTGTCTGCTGTTTCAGGTGCATCTAAGTATTTTAAAGGAAGTGTTGTTAGTTATGCAACTCAGGTGAAAAATGAAGTGTTAGAAATACCAAATCTATTGATTGAAAAGAATGGTGTTGTAAGCGCAGAAGTTGCAGAAGCTATGGTTACATCTGTTCAAAAAATAATGGCTTCCGATTTTGCAATTGCAACAACAGGAAATGCGGGTCCAACAAAAGGCGATGAAGATGCGGAATTAGGAACAGTTTTTATTGGAATCGCAACTCCAAATGAGGTTTTTGTAGAAGAATTTAATTTTGGTCAACCACGTGAAAAGGTTATAGATAGAGCCGTTAGTAAAGCGTTGGAATTGATTTATAAAGAAATTTTAAAAAAATAATAAAAGATAGTTGTGTATATGAAATCGTTTTTGTTTCTTTGCACCCTGATTTTAGATAACGAAATAAAGATTAGAAATAATGTCAAGAGTTTGTGAACTTACAGGTAAAAGAGCGATGGTAGGAAACAATGTTTCTCACGCCATGAACAAAACAAAGAGAAAATTCTCTGTTAACTTAGTTAAAAAACGTTTTTATATTCCTGAAGAAGATAGATGGGTAACGTTGAAAATTTCAACCGCTGCTTTAAAAACGATTAATAAAAATGGAATTGCTGCTGTATTGAAAAATGCAAAAGCTAACGGATTTGTTAAATCTGTATAATCCTTAAAACATAGAATAAAATGGCAAAGAAAGGTAATAGAATCCAAGTTATTTTAGAGTGTACAGAGCACAAAACTTCAGGAGTTCCTGGAACATCTCGTTACATTACTACAAAAAATAAAAAAAACACTCCAGATAGATTAGAGATTAAAAAATTTAATCCAATCTTAAAAAGAGTAACTGTTCACAAAGAAATTAAATAAGATAAGTCATGGCAAAGAAAACCGTAGCAACTTTACAAACAGCTTCTAAAAGATTAACTAAAGCTATCAAAATGGTTAAGTCTCCAAAAACTGGTGCTTATACTTTCGTTGAATCAGTTATGACTCCAGAAGAAGTTGATGAATTCTTGAAAAAGAAATAATTCATTTTACATTATATAGATAAGCTACTTTCGTTTGAAAGTAGCTTTTTTATTTTTACATTTGTCTGATAATTGGTTTTGTAGCCAAAAAGACAATTAATAAAACTTACCCCACAGCATTAGTATGAGTTTTTTTAAAAAAATTTTCTCTTCAGATAAGAAAGAGCAACAAATAAGTGAAGAGGCAAAGCAAACTTTAGATAAAGGTTTAGAAAAATCGAAAACATCTTTTTTTTCTAAGCTTACAAAAGCTGTTGCTGGAAAATCTAAAGTAGATGCAGAAGTACTGGATAATTTAGAGGAGATTCTAGTTTCTTCAGATGTTGGTGTAAATACAACGTTAAAAATTATTGAGCGAATAGAAGAACGTGTTTCAAGAGATAAGTATTTAGGAACTGAAGAATTAAATGGTATTCTTCGTGAGGAAATTGCAGGATTATTATCTGAAACGAATTCTGGAGAAGGAACTCAGTTTGAAATTCCTGCGAACACAAAACCATATGTTATTATGGTTGTCGGTGTAAATGGAGTTGGTAAAACAACTACAATAGGTAAATTAGCATATCAATTCAAAAAGGCTGGTTATAATGTGGTTTTAGGAGCTGCTGATACTTTTAGAGCTGCTGCTATCGATCAGTTACAAATTTGGGCAGATAGAGTAGGTGTGCCTATTGTAAAACAACAAATGGGTAGTGATCCAGCTTCTGTGGCATTTGATACATTACAAAGTGCTGTAGCACAAAATGCCGATGTTGTAATAATTGATACGGCTGGACGTTTACATAATAAAGTAGGTTTGATGAACGAACTTTCTAAAGTTAAAAAAGTAATGCAAAAAGTGGTTGGAAATACACCTAATGATGTACTTTTGGTTTTAGATGGATCTACAGGTCAAAATGCTTTTGAACAAGCAAAACAATTTACAGCCGCTACTGAGGTTTCTTGTTTAGCTGTTACAAAATTAGACGGAACGGCAAAAGGTGGTGTTGTAATTGGAATTTCAGATCAGTTTCAAATTCCTGTTAAGTACATTGGAGTTGGAGAAGGTATTGAAGATTTACAAGTTTTCAATAAATATGAATTTGTAGATTCATTTTTTAAATAAGAAATAGTAAGTTACGAGATGGAACTTTTAAAATATAGAACGGTACAGCTTTTTTTGTTAGCTGTTGGAATGACCTTAGTTGCTATCCCTTTTAGTGATTATGATTATATTTATCTTACACTAAGATTAGCTTCTTTTGCTATTTTTATGTATTTATTAATAAAATTTACTAGTAGGAAAAAGAAAACTAAAAAATAAAATAAATGCTGTTAGTTAATAACAGCATTTATTTTTTGCCATAACGTTTCGTCGAAATCTGATAAGGCGAAGTTAGTTCCGTCTGCGGCATCACCCATTCGAACAATCACAATTTTTCTACTAGGAATTACATATATTTTTTGATCGTTTTTTCCTAATGCACAATACATTTCACTTGGCGCAGAAGGTATTAATGTTCCTGAAAATTGATATTGTGTTTGCGGTAAATGATAGCTTGTTTTTCCATTTAACCACCATAAATAGCCATAAGCCAAATTAATATTTTGGGACGTAGTAGTAGCATTTATCATATAATTTGCTGGTACAATTTGAGTGTTTTCCCATTTCCCTTCATTTAAAGCAAGTAATCCAAATCGCGCCATGCTTCTAGTATTGCTGCTATAAACACTTAATCCTTGATAAGGTAGCCAAATACCTGTCATCCCAATTTTATCTCTTAATTTTGCATTAAAATAGGCAGACCAAGTTTGACCTGTTGATTGAGATATAACGTCTTGTAATTTTACATAAACATTATGGTAAGCCCATCGTGTTCCTGCATCTGCAATATATTGTAGATTTGCAGGAGAAACATCATCTCCTCTAGTGTCATCTAAACCAGAAGTCATGGTTAAAAGATGTTTGTTGGTAATCAAATTTTCTTTTGCTAATGGTGCACTCGTCCAACCAGTTCCTAAATAATCAGATACTTTGTTATTGATATTGATGTAGCCTTCTTGTTCTGCAATTCCTGAAACTGTAGCTGTTAATGTTTTTCCAGCACTTGCCCAATAAGTTGCAGCAGTAGCACTGTGTCCATTAAAGTAATTTTCTAATACAATTCTACCATTTTGTAAAACGATAAATCCTTTTGTGTGTTTTTCTTCTAAATAATCTAATAATGGTTGTACTTGTGATTCATTCCAACCTAATGAAGAAACTGTTTTGGTTTCCCATGTTGATGAACCAATTGGAGGAAAATACATGTTTTCTGTAGCGTTTGAATTTTCATCTTCAGAATTACAACCAAAGAACAAAACAGTGAATAAGAGTAGCGCAATTTTTTTCATTGATGCGATTAGTTTAGAATCAGTACAAGTTAGACAATAAAATTAGTGAATAGTTTAATTCAAATAATATTAATTGTAATTTTATAGTCTAAATGGTTTAAAAAAGTATGAAGCGAATATTTTTATTTATTGTTTTATTTGGTATTGTTTCGTGTAAACAAAATATTACAGAGTCAGATGTCTCAAATTTAAATGGTTATTGGGAAATTGAAGAAGTTATTCTTCCGGATGGCGATAAGAAAGAATATAAAGTAAATGAAACAATAGATTATTTTAAGATTGAAAATAATAAAGGTTTTAGGAAAAAAGTAATGCCTCAATTGAATGGTACTTATTTAACGAATGATATTAAAGAAGATGTTTTTGTTGAAATAAAAGATGGGAACGCAAATATTCAGTACAAAACGAATTATGCGAGTTGGAAAGAAGAAATTCTTGAATTGACTAATGAGAAGTTAGTGATAAAAAATCAGCAAGAATTAGAATATCATTATAGAAGACCTGCAAAATTTTCAGTGAAGTAATTATGGCGAAGCGATTTAATGAAGAAAGTCCAATAGGAGATGTGTTGAAACAATTTATTTCTCAAAACAAGTTAGAAGCAGGAATGGATGTTGTAAATGTTCGCGATGCTTGGAAGAACGTTATGGGAAATGGAGTTAACAATTACACTACCGAAATTCAATTAAAGGGAACGACACTTTATGTTGTTCTTTCTTCTGCTGTATTGCGAGAAGAGTTGAGTTATGGAAAGGAAAAAATCATTAAGATGATTAACGAAGAGATACGGAAAGATTTAATTACTAGTCTCGTTTTAAGATAAAAAAAGCCGATTTGAATTTCAAATCGGCTTTTTAATTATGTCAATTGTTCAATTAAGAACATTGCTTTTTTTAGAATTGCTCTCTTCCTGCAAAGTGGAAAGCACCTTCGATAGCAGCATTTTCATCAGAATCTGAACCGTGAACAGCATTTTCTCCAATTGAAGTAGCATATTTTTTACGGATAGTTCCTTCAGCAGCATCAGCTGGGTTTGTAGCACCAATTAAAGTTCTGAAATCTTCAACTGCATTATCTTTTTCTAAGATAGCTGCAACGATAGGACCTCTTGTCATGAATTCTACTAATTCTCCAAAGAAAGGTCTCTCTGCATGTACTGCATAAAATTTTTGAGCGTCAGCTACAGTTAATTGCGTTAATTTCATTGCTACAATTCTGAAACCACCTTCAGTAATCATATTTAAAATTCCACCGATGTGTCCGTTCTCAACAGCATCTGGTTTAATCATTGTAAAAGTTCTGTTTGTTGCCATTTTTTTAAATTTTTTGCAAAGGTACTATTATAAATAGGTTTTGCAAGGTAGTTTTTAAATTATTTTACAATTGTTCTAGCAATTCTAAAGCCGTAAAACTCGTGAGTTTTGTTCGGTTCAGTTGAAATTCTGTTAGCAGGTCTAACATAGTTTGGATGACTATCCCAAGAACCACCTCTTACATTTCTTCTTTCTCCTCTTTCTGGTCCTCTTGGATTATTTCCTTTTTCTAATTTGTAAAAATCTTTATTGTACCAATCCCAACACCATTCCCAAACATTTCCACTCATATCATAGATGCCTAATTCGTTTGGTAATTTTGTACCAACAGTATGAGGAGTTCCTTTGCTATTTCCTTTATGCCAAGCAATTTCATCTAAAGTATTTCCGCCGCTGTATTTGAATGATTTTGTTTGAAAACCACCTCTCGCAGCAAATTCCCACTCAGCTTCTGTAGGTAATCTATATCCATTTGCTTTAAAATTGCAAATAAAGTTTGGTCCTTTTTTCGAATAAACAGGTTGTAATTTTTCTTTTGTACTTAACCAATTACAATATGCAATTGCTTCATTCCATGTTATTCCATTAATTGGATAATTATCTTGCCATCCCCAAGAAGGTTTTTCTGGCATTTTCATTTTGTTTGCTTTTATGAATTGTTTCCATTCCCAAACGGTAACTTCAAATTTGCTTATTTCAAAAGTATTTAATTCAACTGCATGTTCTTTTTGTTCATCGATGTCAGCTAGACCATCTGAGTCTTTAGAACCCATTTTGAAAGTGCCTCCTTGGATTTTTATTAAATCGGTGTCAATCAAGTTGTTTTTAAATGCAAAAAATGATAAAAGGGTAATTAATAATGTAGAATAAAATGTAATTTTTTTCATAAGATTTGTTATTAATTTAGGTGTGTAAATATAGTAATTTTGTAACATTTTATACTTAAAATGTTACAAAACTGAATTTTAAACATAAATTTTTGTTAAAAAATTAAATATATAGCTTTTAATCGAAAAAAAGTGTTTTTAGTCGATTATTTTAGATAATAACAATAGAAAAATTTTGTGTAAGAGGTTGTAATTGAGTCTTTAAAAGTGAGAAAAAAGCCTCAAAATTATTTATCTCATTATAAAAAAGCGCGAAATTTGCTTTTCTCTCTTGTAAAGTTTGATTGGGAAATAACTCATTTTGAATTTGAATTATTCGTTCTAGTTTTTCAGAATGATTTCTTTTTTCTGCTTTAAGAAGTCTTTTTTCTAATTTGTCAAGACCTTTTAATTGTTTTGCTTCTTGAGCTTTAACTGCGCCTAAAAAAGATTTATCGGTTTTGTTGGCAATTTCATACATCAATTTAAATTGCTCTTCTAATGTTTTCTTTTGGTTACTAAAGTCAATAGTAAAACTAGAAAATTCTTCAGTTTTCTTATTGATTAGGTTATCTTGTTTTTCAAATACCTCTGCCCAAGAAAGATTCAATTTAGTCATTTTCTCTTCTTGTTTTTTTGTTGCAATTAAAACAGAGTTTCTCAATAGCAGAATAGGGAAAGTAACATTGTTCTCTTCAAAATTAGATTTCAATTCTAGCCAATACGCGATTTCTCCACCACCACCTATGTAACATAAATTTGGTAAAATTACTTCTTGATATAGTGGTCGTAATATGACATTTGGGCTAAAATTTTCAGGTCTATTTTCAAGTTCTGTAAGTATTTCTCTTTCTGAAAAAGTTAAAGAAGAATTATTTATTTTATAATTTCCATTTTCAAAAATGATGCGTTCTCTTAAATTATCTTGAATGTAAAACAAGTTAATTTCTCTCGGATTTACCTGAACATCATAATCTTGTAATAAAGGTAAAGTGTCAGTTACTTTTTTATATGATGTTTGATGAATTAATTCATTTTTAACGTATGGAATAAATAGTTTTTTTAAATTTTTATCGTCACCATCTATTATTACTAATCCATTATTTTTAAATAATTCGTTTGTTAAGTAACGAGTAGCATCTGCAAGATTATTGTGTTCTAAATAGGATTTTTTAAATAATTCTTTAAGATAAAAAGCATTGTCACCAAGTCCTAATTCGTTAGAAAATACTTCAAAAACTTCATCTAATCCTGATGTGTTTAGTCTTCCAACTGGTCCGCTACTTTCTTTTTTCCACTGTATTTTCTTGTTCTTAAAATTGAAAAAATTAATTTCATCAAAATCATGATCTTCAGTTGCCATCCAATAGACAGGAACAAAGTTATAATCAGGATATTCAGCTTTTAGTTCCTTAGTTAAGTTGATAACTGAGATGATTTTGTAAAGAAAATATAAAGGACCTGTAAATAGATTTAATTGATGGCCAGTGGTTATTGTAAAAGTGTTGGATTGATTTAATAAATCTATGTGATTTAATGTTTCTTCAGAAACAATAAATTTTTCATATTGCTTTTTCAATGCATCTACTAAAATAGCTCTATTTTCAATAGGGAAGTTGTTATTCTTCTCTTCAATTTGAAGTTTAAAGTTGTTTATAGTAGGAAATCTATTGTATAAAGATTTTAATTCAGTTTTTTGGTCTAAGTAATCTACAATTAGTCTAGAAAAATATCCTGAATTTTGGTACGTAATACAGTCGTTTGGCATTTTGGCAATTATTTTCTGCTAAAATACAGAATTTTCATTTTTTAGGATTCTTTAATTAGCTAAATAATAGTTAAAAACATTCTTTTTAATTTTACCTTTGCAAAAATCCTACGACTTGAAAGACATTTTTTTAATCACGCCTCCTTTTACACAGCTGAATACACCGTATCCAGCAACTGCTTATTTAAAAGGTTTTTTGAATACCAAAAACATTTCGGCTTTCCAAATGGATTTGGGTATCGAAGTGATTTTAGAATTGTTTTCAAAAGAAGGATTAACTTCAGTTTTTAATGAAATTTATTCAAACAAAGTAGAAACTAATTCTAATTCTGAAAGAATCTACTTTTTGAAAAATGATTACATCAAAACTATTGATTCTGTAATTGCATTTCTTCAAGGAAATAATCCATCGCTTGCTAGGCAAATTTGTTCTGGTAATTTTCTTCCGGAAGCTTCTCGTTTTGAACAACTCGACGATATGGATTGGGCTTTTGGAAATATGGGAATGCAAGACAAAGCTAAACATTTGGCTACTCTGTATCTTGAAGATTTATCGGATTTTATAGTGGAATGTATTGATGAAAATTTTGGATTTAGTCGATACGCGGAACGTTTAGGAAGAAGTGCTAATTCTTTTGATGAGATTTACGATAATTTGCAAAGAGACTTATCTTTTATTGATAAAATCACGATTAAAACTTTAAGCAAACGCATCGAAGTAATTCAACCCAAATTGGTTTTGATTTCGGTGCCATTTCCAGGAAATTTATTTAGTGCTTTTCGTTGCGCTCAGTTTCTAAAGGCGAACTATCCCAATATTAAAATTGCAATGGGCGGTGGTTTTCCAAATACAGAATTACGTGATTTAAAAGACCAACGCGTTTTTGAATTCTTCGATTTTATCACACTTGACGATGGTGAGTTACCAGTTGAGTTATTGTATCGCAATATTTGTCAAACTGAGCCTGTCGAAGTCCAATTTAAAAGAACTTTTCTTCTCGAAAATAACCAAG
The DNA here is from genome assembly GCF_021172165.1 of Flavobacterium channae. Classification (NCBI taxonomy): domain Bacteria; kingdom Pseudomonadati; phylum Bacteroidota; class Flavobacteriia; order Flavobacteriales; family Flavobacteriaceae; genus Flavobacterium; species Flavobacterium channae. The sequence continues at coordinate 900,277 of NZ_CP089096.1, forward strand.
TAGTTTACAAAAACAATACAACATCACACGATTATAAACAATCGGAAGTTGGAACGCCCGATTATTCTGATTTGCTTTTAGATCAATACATTTCGGTTATTGAAATTGCAAATCCTATGCATAGTTTGTGGAGTGATGGTCGATGGAATAAGCTTACTATGGCGCACGGATGTTATTGGGGAAAATGCACGTTTTGTGATATTTCATTAGATTATATAAAAGTTTACGAACCCATTCATGCTAAGATTTTAGTTGATAGAATGGAGGAGATTATGACGCAAACCAATGAAAATGGATTTCATTTTGTTGATGAAGCTGCGCCTCCAGCTTTAATGCGAGAATTGGCTTTGGAGATTATCAAACGAAAATTAGTAATTACTTGGTGGACTAATATTCGTTTTGAGAAAAGTTTTACGGCTGATTTGTGTTTGCTTCTGAAAGAATCGGGTTGTATTGCGGTTTCTGGAGGATTAGAAGTGGCTTCTGACCGACTTTTAGAATTAATCAAAAAAGGAGTTACCGTTGAACAAGTTGCGCAAGTAACTCGAAATTTTACCGAAAGTGGGATTATGGTGCATGCCTATTTGATGTATGGTTATCCAACACAAACTATTCAAGAAACTGTTGATAGTTTGGAAATGGTGCGTCAAATGTTTGAATTGGGTATTTTACAAAGTGGATTTTGGCATCAATTTGCCATGACAGCGCATAGTCCCGTTGGGTTAAATCCGGAAGAGTTTGGTGTAATTCCAGATGTAAAAGAAATTTCGTTTGCTAATAACGATATCAATTTTAAAGATAAAACTGGAATCGATCACGACAAGTTTAGTTTTGGATTAAAAAAATCGTTGTTCAATTATATGCACGGAATTTGTTTTGATTACGATTTGCAAGATTGGTTCGATTTTAAAATTCCAAAGACAAAAATCCCTTCTGATTTTATATACAACTGTTTGGAAAAAGATAATGTTTTCTCAACAAAACCTAACGCTAAAATTGTTTGGTTAGGAGGAAAGCCTCAAACTGAAGTTTTTGTAAAATCTAAAAAAGGAAGATCTTGGGAAATGATGAAATTGATTTTTCATAATAAAACCCAAACTTTTGATATTACTTTGAATGTTGATGAAGGAAAATGGTTGGTTACTGCTTTAGAACAACTTTCAGTTTACAACGATTCTAAGACAACTTTCTCTCAATTAAAGTCTGATTTTGAACAAAATTTTGAAGATTTTGAACTGTTTTGGTACAGTAAACCAATTCAAAGTCTAAGAAATTATTCGTTATTGGTATTGTAATTCTTTTGTTAAGGTTTTATTATTTTATCGATAAATATTTAATTTTTGATTTTAAAAAGCATATATTTAACAAATTATTTGATAAAATTTGCGATTATTTTTACTCAGAAATACCGATTCTACTTACGCAAAAGTAATTAGTTTACTTTCGCTTATGTCTCTTGCGCTATTAATTCTAGTAGCTTCCTTGTATTATTATATGAAGGTGCAAGAGAAGAATATTTACGATTCTAGTAATAAAATATATAGAAACGAAATTAATTCTTTGATAAAATTAGATTCGGAAAATTATTCTTCATTAGCGGCTGACGTTACTTATTGGGATGAATTTGTCGATTTTATTGCAACTAAAGATTTAAAATGGTTCAATACTTCTATTGCTATTATTTTAGATACTTACAAGTCGGAATATATTTGTGTGTATGATGCAAAAGGGAATTTTATTACTAAGGTTTCAACTCCAAAAATAAAAACCGTTCAATTTATTCCTAAAGCTGCAATTAACAAATTATTAACAAAAAAAGCAGACAGATTTTATTTAAAAATTCCAGAAGGTGTTGTGGAGGTTTATGGAGCTACAATTCATCCATCTGATGATCCTTATAAAAACAAGACCAAACCTTCGGGATGTTTCTTTATGGTTCGTTTATTAGATAATGATTATTTTGCCAATTTTGAAAAAATAAGCACTTCTAATATTGCATTTTATAAATCATCTGTTGTTGATTCAAAAGCAGTACATTTTACTTTACCGTTAAAAGATTATCAAAATAATGTTGTTGAAAAGTTAGTTTATAAAAGAGCTTATGATATCGATTTTTGGATAACAAAATTTATTTTAATCGTTGTTGCAATTGCCATAATGGTTTCTTGGGTTGTATACTATTACTATGCTAATAAATGGTCGCGTTTGCCTTTGAGTTTTATTAAAAAGATTTTAAAAAATGGCGATCAAAATGCAATTCAGTCTCTAAAAAATATTCGAGGTGAATTTCGTTACATTGGTAAATTGTTTGAAGAAAATCAAATCAAGGCAAAGGAACTTGAAATTGCTAAAAATAAAGCAGAAGAAAGCGATAAACTCAAATCAGCTTTCTTAATGAATTTGTCACATGAGATTAGAACACCAATGAATGCGATTTTGGGGTTTTCGGATTTGTTATCAAATTCAAATTTAACTGAAGAAGATAAAAACGAATACATAAAAGTGATTCAACAAAGTGGTCAAAATCTTATAGAAATAATAGATGATTTAGTTGAAATGTCTAAAATTGATTCGCAATTAATAAAACCAAATCTGCAATCTTTTGATTTGGATGAGTTTGTGAAACAAATTTTTACTTCTTATGAGAAATTGTATAACAGCGAAAAAGTTGTTTTTAAATTATCTGCTCCTGATGAAAAATTAGAACAAAATATACTTTCTGATAAAGTGAAATTGGGAGAAGTGATTACAAACCTTTTGAATAATGCATATAAGTTTACAGAAGAAGGATTTATCATTTTAGATTATTCGTTGGATAAAGAAACCAATACAATTTCATTTAGTATAAAAGATTCTGGAATTGGTATTCCTAATGCTTTTCAAGAAAATATATTTAAAAGATTTAGTAAAATAAACGCAAAAGGAATTTCTGCAAATGAAGGACTTGGTTTGGGCTTAGCAATTTCTAAAGCGTATGTTGAGATTTTAGGCGGAACAATTGGATTTAATTCGCAAGAAGGTGTTGGTTCTACTTTCTATTTTTCAATTCCTTTAAATTATTCTGTTACTGATGTTGAGGATAGTTTAGAAAATTCGGATACTGTTTTGCCGATAGATTTAGGTGAAGAAGAAATTATTTTAATTGCAGAAGACGATAATATCAATTATTTATTGATTGAAAAAATGGTAAAAAGTTGCAACTTTAAGATTATCAGAGCGCATGATGGTCTTGAAGCTGTAGAACATTGTAAAACAAATAAGGAAATCGATTTGGTTTTAATGGACATTAAAATGCCAAATATGAATGGTTATGATGCTTTTATCGCTATAAGAGAATTTAATAAAAATATCCCAATCATTGCTCAAACTTCATATAGCTTTGAAGAAGAACTTCTTAAAATTAAAGACTTAGGATTCACAGATTTTATTTCAAAACCTATTAAAAAAGAAAAGTTATTCGCTTTAATTAAAAAATATATGAAAAGGGAATAGCTATACTTATTTTCCAAATTTATGAGAATTATCATTTACGAAAACGTTTTCTTTTTGTAAGTTTACGTCCACTAAAATAATCTCATATGAGCACAAATTATAAACTTTTAGTAAATAACGCTGCTTCGTTTGAAGTAACTGAGGAAAGTCTTCAAAATTTAGATGCAGTTAAATTAGATGCGTCTAATTTTCATGTACTAAAAGACAATAAACCTTACAAGGCAGAAATTGTTTCAGCCGATTTTATTTCTAAAAAATACACAGTTAAAGTAAACAACAATTCTTACGAAGTAAACATTTCTGATGCTTTAGATGAATTAATCAAAAACATGGGAATTGAAAGAGGTAAAACCAAAGTGGTTAATGCTATAAAAGCGCCTATGCCTGGTTTAATTTTAGAGATTAATGTTACTGTAGGACAAGAAGTAAAAGAAAATGATCCTTTATTAATTTTAGAAGCCATGAAAATGGAAAACAGTTTCCTTTCTCCTAGAGATGGTGTTATAAAATCTATTGCTGTAGAAAAAGGAAATGCAGTTGATAAAGGTCAATTATTAATTGAATTCGAATAAAATGAAAGAAATTAAAAAAATATTAGTTGCCAATCGCGGTGAAATTGCCATTAGGGTAATGAAAACTGCAAAAAAAATGGGAATAAAAACGGTAGCAGTTTATTCTTCTGCCGATAGAAATGCATTGCATGTTAAGTATGCCAATGAAGCCGTTTTAATTGGTGAAGCAGCATCAAGTCAGTCATATTTGCGTGGTGATAAAATTATAGAAGTTTGTAAAGAATTAGGAGTTGATGCGGTGCATCCAGGATATGGATTTTTGAGTGAAAATTCCACTTTTGCAGAAGCTTGTGAAAAGAACAATATTATTTTCATTGGTCCAAAATCTAAAGCTATTGAAATGATGGGAAGTAAGTTAGCAGCAAAAGAAGCTGTTAAACATTACAATATTCCTATGGTTCCAGGAACTGAAGATGCTATTACAGATATTGAAGCGGCTAAGAAAATTGCAACTGATATTGGTTTTCCAATTTTAATTAAAGCATCTGCCGGTGGTGGAGGTAAAGGAATGCGCGTTGTGGAAAAAGCTGAAGATTTTGTTTCTCAAATGGATAGAGCAATTTCAGAAGCTACAAACGCATTTGGTGATGGGTCGGTTTTCATCGAAAAATATGTAACAAAACCTCGCCATATCGAAATACAAGTTATGGCTGATAGTCATGGAAATATTGTTTATGTTTTTGAAAGAGAATGTAGTATTCAACGTCGTCATCAAAAAGTAGTTGAAGAAGCACCATCTGCAATTTTAACACCTGAGAAGAGAAAAGAAATGGGTGAGGCTGCTGTAAAAGTGGCTAAAGCTTGTGATTATCTTGGAGCAGGAACAGTTGAGTTTTTGATGGATGCCGACCATAATTTCTACTTTTTAGAAATGAACACCCGTTTGCAAGTAGAACATCCAGTTTCAGAATTAATTTCGGGATTGGATTTAGTGGAATTGCAAATTCGTATTGCACGTGGCGAAGCATTACCAATGAAACAAGAAGATTTACAAATCAAAGGTCACGCCATGGAACTTCGTGTATATGCGGAAGATCCAATGAATGATTTCTTGCCAAACGTAGGATTCTTGAGTACTTATAAATTACCAGAAGGAGAAGGAATCCGCGTAGATAACGGAATTGAAGAAGGAATGGACGTGCCAATTTACTACGATCCAATGCTTTCCAAATTGATTACGTATGGAAACACCCGTGAAGAATCAATCGAATTGATGATTAAAGCAATTGACAATTACATAGTAGAAGGTGTTGCAACAACATTACCTTTTGGAAAATTTGTAATGGAACACGATGCATTCCGTTCAGGTGATTTTGATACAGGATTTGTGAAAGCGTATTACGATGCTGAAAAATTAAAATCAAAATTAGATACTGAAGCAGAAATTGCTGCTATGATTGCATTTCAGCAATATGTGGAAGATCAAAAAGTACTTAGATTACCAAACTAATTGACAAATCGTCTAATTGACTCATTGAAAGAAAATGGAAGATAAAATTAAAATATTAAACGATAAAATAGCTTTAGCTAAATTAGGCGGAGGCGAAAAAAGAATTGCATCACTTCATGCAAAAAAACGTTTAACAGCAAGAGAGCGTGTCGAATATTTATTAGATGAAGGTTCGTTTGAAGAAATCGGAATGTTGGTTACACATCGTACAACCGATTTTGGAATGGAAAAAGAAATCATTTATGGTGATGGAGTTGTTACTGGTTACGGAACTATAAATGGAAGATTAGTCTATGTTTTTGCACAAGATTTCACCGTTTTTGGTGGTTCACTTTCTGAAACTCATGCTGAAAAAATTTGTAAAGTAATGGATATGGCGGTTAAGAATGGAGCACCAATGATTGGATTGAATGATTCTGGTGGAGCTCGTATTCAAGAAGGTGTACGTTCACTTGGTGGATATGCTGATATTTTCTACCGAAATGTTCAGGCTTCTGGTGTTATTCCGCAAATTTCTGCAATTATGGGACCTTGTGCTGGTGGGGCAGTTTATTCTCCAGCAATGACCGATTTTACCATGATGGTAGAAAACAACAGTTATATGTTTGTTACGGGGCCAAATGTTGTAAAAACAGTAACAAATGAAGAGGTAACTTCTGAAGAATTAGGTGGAGCAGCAACTCATGCTTCAAAATCGGGAGTTTGTCATATTACATCTCCAAACGGGGTTGAATGTTTGGAGGATATCAAACGATTGTTAAGTTATATTCCGCAGAACAATAGAGAAACTACTCCGAAATTACCATTCGTTTTTCAAGAAGAAATTCGCGAAAAATTAGATACTATTGTTCCAGATAGTGCAAACAAGCCTTATGATATGCATGAAGTAATTGGTGGAATTATAGATGAAGATTCATTTTTTGAAATTCATAAAGATTTTGCCGATAACATTATTGTAGGTTTTGCTCGTTTAGGAGGAAGAAGTATCGGAATTGTAGCTAATCAGCCTATGGTTTTAGCAGGATGTTTAGATGTAAATAGTTCTATTAAAGCAGCTCGATTTGTTCGTTTTTGTGATTGTTTCAATATTCCTCTTTTAGTTTTAGAAGATGTACCAGGATTTTTACCAGGAACAGATCAAGAATGGAACGGAATCATTACACATGGAGCAAAATTATTATATGCATTTAGCGAAGCTACTGTTCCAAGAGTTACTGTAATTACGCGTAAAGCTTATGGTGGAGCTTATGATGTAATGAATTCAAAACATATTGGAGCTGATATGAATTTTGCTTGGCCAAGCGCTGAAATCGCTGTAATGGGAGCAAAAGGAGCATCGGAAATTATCTTCAAAAAAGAGATTGGTGAAGCAGCAGATCCTGTGGCTAAATTAGCAGAAAAAGAAGCAGAATATGCAGAGTTATTTGCAAATCCATATACAGCGGCGCAACGCGGATTTATTGATGAGGTTATTTTACCAAGAGATACCAGAAGAAAACTGATAAAAGCTTTTAGCATGTTGGAAAATAAAGTAGTCGACACTCCAAAACGCAAACACGGAAATATTCCTTTATAATAAGAAAGACCGACTATTTAGTCGGTCTTTTTATTTAGTTGAGCATCTATATATTTTCCTATAAATCCTAATTTCATTCGATCTAGCATTTTCTTTTCAAATTCCCAGAAGAATGTAAATTGTCCAAAAATAGTACCTATTATAACCAATAAAACTTGATAAGCTGGGAATATTATAAGTAATCGTATAGGCCAATACAACCAAAGCGATAGATTTTCTTTAGTAATTCCTAGTAAATTTGTTAATGGTTTAGAAAGATAAGCTGCAGTCGACCCAGTTATTGCAAATACAATGAAAATAATAATTAACTGCCAGTTTGATTTTATATTCCAGCGTTCTTTTAGTTTGTTCATAAAATTAAATTCTTGGGGTAAATCCTCCTAATCTTTGATTATTTTTGAGTTGAAAGTAAACTAAGTAATTGTATAGCATGTAGTTTACTTCGTAACCATAATCAATGCTTTGCTCATAGTTAATTGACATTTCATATAAATTAGGATTGTATTGTGAAGATAACATTGTTCTTCTGTTCCATTCAATTACCCAAATTCTATTTCTAGATTCTAAAAAAGATTGCGAATAATAATTTCTAGGTTTTGCATTGCTATTGAACCATGACGAAAATCCAGGATCAAAAATTAAAACTTCGTATTCAATTTCGTCATTTGCAATACGAATAGTGTCGCTTTCTAGTTTTGGTTTATCATCAAAACTCTTTCTGTTCTGAGTAGAATTACAAGCTATCAGGATAAAAAGTGTAGCAATTAAAAGTAATAATATACGTTTCATAGCTTAAGTTTTGAAAGTATAAAGATAAAAAAAAGCATCGACAAAGTCGATGCTTTTAACTTTAATATAGGAAATACTATTTTCCGAAAAGTTTACCTAATAAACCTCCTAAACCTCCTTTTTTAGAAACAGCAGAAGTAATATCTCCCATGTCTACTTTTCCGTCATTATTTTGGTCCAATCCAAATTGCCCTCCATATTTTGAAACGGCATCCATAAGTCCACCGCCTTGACCACCAGAAATAGCACTAACTAAATCACTCATGTTAAATCCTGGCTGATTTGGATCTTTGGCTTTATTAACCAATCCTCCTAAAATCTGAGGAATTAAACCACCTGCAACACTTCCTGCAGCATCAGATGATAAACCAAATTTTTCACCTAAGTTTCCTGTAACTTTATCTGTCAATTGTTTTACAACAGGATTGTTTGCATTAATAGCAGAATTTCCACTTAATAATCCAGATAAATCATTAATGTTACCATTTGCTACCATATCTTTTAAACCCGAAAGAATAGAGCTTCCGGCTTCATTCATTACAGCGTCATTTTGTTCATTTGGAACTGCAGGATTATTCACTACAGCATCATTACCAAATTGTTTTACTAATTCTGAAAGTTGATCAAACATAATTTTAGTTTATTTGTTGAATCTACTAATGTACAAAAATTAATTGTTTTTTAAAAGGCTAATGATTTGATCGGCTAATTCTGTTCCAATTCTATCTTGCGCTTCTAATGTAGCAGCACCAATATGTGGAGTTAAAGAAATTTTCGGGTGCATTAAAATTCTAATTTCAGGAGTAGGTTCGTTTTCAAAAACATCTAAACCAGCAAACAATACTTTTTCTTCGTCTAAAGCTTCAACTAATGCTACTTCATCAATTACACCACCTCTAGCACAGTTGATGATTCCAACGTTTTCTTTCATTAATTTTAATTCTTCTCTACCAATTACATAACCATCTTGAGCTGGAACGTGTAATGTAATAAAGTCAGAATGTTTGATTACATCTTCTAAAGATTCTGTAACAATTTCTACATTAATAAATTGTCCGTTATAGAAATCTACACGAATAACCGCTTCGTTTACATATTTATCAGCAGCAATTACTTTCATTCCAAGTCCTAAAGCCATTTTTGCTACAGCTTGACCAATACGACCAAAACCAATAATACCAATAGTTTTTCCTCTAAGTTCAATACCATTTGCATAAGCTTTCTTTAAACCATCAAAATTAGTATCGCCTTCTAAAGGCATATTTCTGTTTGCGTCATGTAAGAAACGAACACCTGTAAATAAATGAGCAAAAACTAATTCTGCAACACTTTCAGATGATGAAGCTGGTGTATTAATTACATGTAATCCTTTGCTGCGAGCATATTCTACATCAATATTGTCCATTCCAACACCACCACGACCAATGATTTTTAATCCAGGACATGCATCAATAATATCCTGACGAACTTTAGTTGCGCTTCTAACTAAAATTACTTTTACGTCGTGAGTATTAATAAAATTGGCAATTTGTTCTTGTGCTACTTTTGTAGTGATTACTTCAAAACCACCTTTTTCTAAAGCTTTAATACCGCTTTTAGAAATCCCATCATTTGCTAAAACTTTCATTCTAATTTTATATTTTATTTTGCTAGTTTACTAGTCACTAATTACTAAATGTTTTTCTCTAATTCTTGCATTACATCAACTAAAACTTGTATACTTTCGATAGGTAAAGCATTGTACATTGATGCACGATAACCGCCTACAGAACGGTGACCAGCTAATCCGGAAATTCCAGCTGCTTTCCACATAGCATCAAATTTTTCTTGATGTGCTTCATTTTCTAATAAGAAAGTTACATTCATGTTACTTCTGTCTTCTTTTGAAGCAGTTCCTTTAAATAATGGATTTCTGTCGATTTCGTTATATAACAAATTCGCTTTAGCTTCATTAATTTTTTCTATTGCAGCAATTCCACCTAATTTTTTCAACCATTGTAAAGTTAATAAAGAAGCATAAACAGGGAATACTGGTGGTGTATTGTACATACTCTCTTTTGCAACGTGTTGTTGGTAATCTAACATGCTTGGAATTGTCCTCCCTGTTTTTCCAAGAACTTCTGTTTTTACAACTACTAATGTTGTTCCAGCAGGTCCCATATTTTTTTGAGCTCCAGCATAAATTATATCAAATTTGGAAAAATCTAATACACGTGAGAAAATATCAGAACTCATATCACAAACAACTGGAATACCAACTTCTGGAAATGATTTCATTTGTGTTCCAAAAATAGTGTTGTTACTCGTGCAGTGAAAGTAATCTGCATCTGCAGGAATCGTGTAACCTTTTGGAATGTGGTTGTAATTTTCAGACTTTGAAGAGGCAACTACAACTGTTTCTCCAAAATGTTTTGCTTCTTTAATAGCTCCGCTTGCCCAAGTTCCTGTATCTAAATAAGCAGCTTTACCATTTTCTTTCATTAAATTATAAGGAACCATTAAGAATTCTAAACTGGCACCACCACCTAAAAATAATACTTCGTAACCTTTTCCTTCTAAGTTTAAAAGTTCTAATACTAAAGCTCTAGCTTCGTCCATAACGGCAACGAAATCTTTACTTCTATGTGAAATTTCTAAAATAGATAATCCTGAGTTGTTGAAATCTAAAATAGCTTGTGCCGATTTTTCGAAAACTTCTTGAGGAAGTATACATGGACCGGCACTGTAATTGTGTTTTTTCATTGTTGTTGTAGTTATTTTGTTATAAAAAAACAAATTTCGTGATTCTTACACAAAAAACAGAAGTCAAATAACCTTAAATTATTAGAGGTTATTAACGAAAACGTTTGCGTAAATGAAAAATTTTAGGAAAAAACGAATTAAATTTTAGATAAAAAATCCAAAGTATCCACATTATCTGCGTAATCCCAAAGTTGAGGTTGCTGTGTTTGTCCAAATGAAACTGAGTTAGGAATCAAATTATTCGATACAATACATTGAATTTGTTCAGAATCTTGATTTAGTCTTGTTTGTATTTCTTCTAAGACTTCGTAAAACTCATAAAAAACAGATGAAATAGGAGAGGAATAGCTCGTGTCTTCTTTAATAGTCATGAATTCGTTATCCAATAATTGGAAATTACTCATCAAGAAGACCGCTTTGTTATAGTCATAATTATTTGCATATTTCTCGTATTGAATTACGTCGCGATATTCGTACATTGCTTTGAAGAAATTATCAAAGTTGTAACCTTTTGGAACAAATAGTTTTGAAACATTTCGACAACCTAATCCAAAATATCTAAAAATGTCTTCACCTAAATTTACTAAATCTTCTAAAGATTCTTTTCCATTTAAAACAGCTACAGAATTTCTATTTTTACGAATAATACTTGGTTTATCTTTAAAATAGTATTCAAAATAGCGAGCGGTATTATTACTTCCTGTTGCAATTACGGCATCAAAACCTTCTAATTTTCCTTCTACAAAAGTTATTTTGGAAGTAAGTTTTGGTTCAACCGAAATTAAATAATTAGCTAAAAATTTCAATAAATGTTGATCGTTTGAAGACGTTTTAATTAAAACATCATGACCTGAAATTAAAACCGAAAGAAAATCATGAAAACCTACTAATGGAATGTTTCCTGCTAAAACTAGTCCAACTTTTTTAGTTTCAGTTTTAGAAAAATCATAATTGGAAAGCCATTGCGTTAAATTTTCATATGATAAGGCTTTTGCCCAAGCTTGAATACTAAAACAGACTTGTTCTGGAGTAAACCAACCGTTATGCGATTGCGATAATTCGATTAAATTTACGAAGTTATCAAAGTACAAATCGTTTTGTAAAACCGATGACGATTTAACGTTTCCGTCTACTGAAAATTGGTGTAAAAATTTTCCTAATTCAATAAAACTCGATTTAATTTCACTTTGTAACATTTGTAACTTGTTTATATTTGGTATACGTTGTATTTTTGCACAAAAATAATCATTTAGTTAGACTAAAAGTAGATTTTTATAAAACTTCTAACTTCTAACTTCTAACTTCTAACTTCTAACTTCTAACTTTTGAAGATATGGCAATTATAATAACAGACGAATGTATCAACTGTGGTGCTTGTGAACCAGAATGTCCTAATACAGCTATTTATGAAGGTGCTGACGATTGGAGATGGAAAGATGGTACAAAATTAAGTGGGAAATTAATTTTACCTGATGGAACTGAAGTGGATGCAGATGCTGCTCAAACTCCAATTTCTGACGATATTTATTATATTGTTCCTGGTAAATGTACAGAGTGTAAAGGTTTTCATGAAGAGCCACAATGTGCTGCTGTTTGCCCTGTTGATTGTTGTGTTCCTGATGATAATCATGTTGAAAGCGAAGAAACATTGTTAAACAGACAATCGTTTTTACATAACGAATAAGATATTTTTTTATAAATATCAAAAAAGAGAGCTTTCTTGTGAAAGTTCTCTTTTTTTGTTTTTTAACACTACTGAATTTTATTAAATATAATTTAAAATCATTATATTTGGTTGATAATCGGTATTTTATGATAAAAAAACTTACTTTTTTATTATTGTTTTTAAATTCAATTGTCTTTTCTCAAAGCCTCGAGTTTACGGTAATTGTAAAAGACTATGATACCGATTTGCCTATAGAAGAAGTAACTATTACTTCTTTACGAAGTCGTCAAGGTTTTTTAACTAATAAAGAGGGTAAGGCTTTTATAAGTTTGTCAAAATCTTCAGATTTAGAATTTGTACATTCAACCTACAAGTCCGTTATCGTAAAAATTTCCACACTAAATAAAAAAGAGAATGTTGTGTATATGGAACCATATACGCAAGAGTTAGAAGAATACATCATAACAAAAGATCATCCACAAGAAATATTAAAACGTGTTATTGAAAATTCAAAAAGTAAAATAACGATCCCTATTAATCTCAAAGTTTATTTACGGGAGTTTTACAAGCAAGACAATCAAATTGTTTTTTTTAATGATGGATTAATCAATTTTCAAATTTTAGGAAGTGAAAAGAATATAAAAACTGATATTTTAGTTGAGCAAAACAGATCTGTTGGGGTTTTAGATGGTGATATTACGCCTGATGTTTTGGGTTATAATTTGAATAACATTATTGAAAATTATTACCAATTTAAATATTTGGATGAGATTTTGGATTCAAGAGCAAAGAAAACCTATGATTTTTCGGTTAAAACTTATCCTTCAAATGAAGATTATTTAGTAATTAAAGTTGTTCCGCTACCAGAATCGAAAGGAATATTGTCTGATTTTATTGTGGTTTATGATAGTAATAAAAAAATCATAGTTGAAGTAAGTTCTTATGTTTCATCTGCTCGTCTTCAAGAGTATAAAGAAAGTTTGTTTTCGAGTCGAAAGGTTTACAAATTGGAATTTAAAAATATTTTCCGTCAAGAAGGAAGTTATTATTATTTGGCCAATTCAAAAGAAGTTATTGGTTTTGAAAAACAATTTAAAAATAAAGGAAGACGAATTGAGGTAAAAAATCACATGGTAATTACTGATTTTGATAAAAAAACATTCGAATATAGCGATAGAAATGTTTTTAAAGACAAGTCCTTAATTAATAAAAAAACGTCATTTTTTACTAATTATTGGGATGTTGAGTCCGGATTTGTTTCTACTTCTGAAGAAAAAGGCATAATTGAAAGATTGGCAAAAGGACCAGATGTTGACCCTGATGAAAAGGAAAGCCCAACAGAATAATTCCAACTCTTTTATATCTCGTTGGTGTTATTGTTATAAACGTCTGTTCGAGTGTTTTTTGTGTAATAAAATGAAACAAAAAATGTATCGAGAACTTTTTTTTGAATAACATTTTTCTTGTTTTCGATACAATTTTCTTTCAGAAAATCACTCAAACTGACGAAAAACGAAAACAATAATTAATTTCACCTAAGGGGTTCTTTTATACCTTTATTTAATTCTTTGATACTATTCAAGTTTGAAGTATATTTGCACACTTTTTAAAAATATACATTCATAATGAAACGCTTTGCGTTGCATATCACTTAATAAAAATATCAAATAGATATGAAAGCAGGAATTGTAGGATTGCCAAATGTTGGAAAATCAACTTTATTTAATTGTTTATCAAATGCTAAAGCACAAAGTGCAAACTTCCCGTTTTGTACTATTGAGCCAAATATTGGAGTAGTAAACGTTCCAGATCCACGTATTGCTCGTTTAGAGGAATTGGTTAAACCAGAGCGTGTGCAAATGGCAACTGTTGATATTGTTGATATTGCAGGTTTAGTAAAAGGAGCAAGTAAAGGAGAAGGTTTAGGGAATCAATTCTTAGGAAACATTAGAGAGTGTAACGCAATTATTCACGTTTTACGTTGTTTTGATAACGATAATATTGTTCACGTAGATGGAAATGTAAATCCAATTAGAGATAAAGAAACTATCGATATTGAATTGCAATTAAAAGATTTAGAAACGGTTGAAAAACGTTTAGAAAAAACAAATCGTGCTGCAAAAACAGGAAACAAAGAAGCACAAGCAGAAAAAGCTTTGTTAGATAGAATTCGTGAAACTTTATTAGAAGGAAAATCAGCTCGTACAGTGGTTCCTCAAAATCAAGATGAGGAAGTAATGTTGGAAAGTTTCCAATTAATTACTACAAAACCAGTTTTATATGTTTGTAATGTTGATGAAGCTTCGGCTGTAAACGGAAACAAATATGTAGACCAAGTTCGTGAAATGGTAAAAGATGAAAATGCTGAGGTTATTGTGCTTTCAGTAGGAGCAGAAGCTGATATTACCGAATTAGAAAGCTACGAAGAGCGTCAAATGTTCTTACAAGATATGGGATTAACAGAGCCAGGTTCGGCAGTGTTAATTCGTGCAGCTTATAAATTATTAAATCTACAAACATATTTCACAGCAGGTGTTAAAGAAGTTCGTGCTTGGACTATTAACATTGGAGATACTGCGCCAAAAGCAGCTGGTGTAATTCATACTGATTTTGAAAAAGGATTCATTAGAGCTGAAGTAATTGCTTTTGATGATTATTCAAGCTTTGGTTCAGAAGCAAAAGTAAAAGAAGCTGGAAAATTAAGAGTAGAAGGAAAAGAATACATTGTAAAAGATGGTGATGTAATGCATTTCCGTTTTAATGTGTAATTTTTAGAGCAAAGAAATTAGAATAAAGAAAATAGATATAACCGTTGAAGCAATTCAGCGGTTTTTTTGTGGCACAACATTTGCGTTTGCAAAACAAAACAAACTACCATGAAAAAATATCTTATTCTAGCCTCATTTGCTTTGGCTATGGTTTCTTGTAAAGATTCAGGATTAAATAACAGTTTTATATATTTTTCTGAAGCACAACCCACAAATGTGGATGAGATAGATGAATTTCCAAAGAGGTTTGTTAGAACGTATTCCATGGATTATTCACACCGTTTAGTAGTACAATCCAAATGTGCATATATTCTAGAAATTGAAACTTTAACTGCTTTAAAATCGGAATTAGATTCTATTCCAGAATTTGAATTGCGTAACAATCAAGTTTTTGATAAGTCGGAAAATAAAGCTTATAAAACGTTTGTAAAAGGCGATACGATAGCTTTTGAAATCGAACGTTTGGATACCATTTTTTCCTTCGCCAAAAACGAAATCGCTAAACAATATAAATCTTCAATTGTTTTAAATAAGGAAGTAGATGGAAAATACCAAACAAGTATTTTAAAATTATCTACTATTGGAGCAAAACACATTCAACTAGGAACCAAAAAGGATTTCAAGAAGTTAAATTCAGAACTAAAAATTCCATTCGCAACTAAAATGAATGAAAATGACACACTTCATGTTACTTTAACTCCTTCGAGAGCTCATTTTAGAAAACTTTTACGAAAAGATGGATTCGAATACGAAAGCAATTATTTATTTAAATAATTGGGTTATTTCTTTTCGTAAAGACTCATGTTTTTATCATAAATAGGACTTTCGATATCTAGAAAATCCAAAACGCTATGAAATACATTGTGTTGTTCCGCGTTTTTTACATTCTTTAAAGTTCTAGATTTTTCTGAAGCCCAAACAATAAATGGAATATCAAATTGCTCTTTTGGGGCAATGCTTACTGGTAATCCATGCATGTATAAATTGTTTTCACCTAACGATTCACCATGATCGGATATATACATCATAGAAGATTTGAAATCTTTTAATTGCGTAAGTTCATCAATAATAGTGGCAAGTAAATAATCAGTATACAAAATGGTATTATCGTATGAGTTTATAAGCTCAGCTTGAGTACATTTTGCAACTTCAACGTTTTTACATTCAGGTTTAAATTTACTAAACTGAGATGGGTATTTTTTGTAATAGGTTGGACCATGACTAGTACTTGTATGTAAAACTATTAGAATCTTATCCTTTTTACAAGATGCGATTTGTTCTTTTAGTCCATTAAGTAAAACTTCGTCGTATTCGCAATTAGCGTTGTTACAATTCTTTTCAAGATCACTTTTACTAAAGTAGTTTTTAATTTTAACTTTAGGTTCTCCAGAATTTGTTGTTCTCCAAATAACATCTACGCCATTTCTATCTAAATAGTTGGGTAAAGTTTCATATAATTCATTAGAGTTTTTATATTCTAAAATACATTTTACGCCTGCAGTGGTATAAGTAGCACAAGATTGGGTTTTGTAAGCATGAACATTTGAAATTTCAGCTAGCAATGGATTCGTGTTTTTATTATAACCATATAACGAAAAATTCTGACTTCTCGCAGATTCTCCAATTACAAGCACAACAATAGACTTTTCTTTGTTTTTTATAGTTGCATCAGGTAGTAAAATTTGTTGTTTGTTTTCTTTGTTTTTCTTTTGATAGTATCTGCAAGTATTTACCACATAAGACCAAGGCATAACTAAAGAGCCTAATGTTTTAGAATTGTTGTCAATCCATAACCAGTTAGTAGCATTGGCATAAATCAATGACAATAAGAATACTAAAGTAAGCGAAAAACTAATTAAGAAAGTTTTTAATTTTATTTGAATATATGATGTTTTTAAAACAAAAAAAGCGGGAATTATTCCTAAAAAAACAAGATATAAAATCATCGAAACCGATAAAAAACTACTCGACTCTTCAAAATTGGTATTGAAAACATTACCAATCATTGTTCGGTCTATTAATATGTTATAAGTGTTTACAAAATATAACGCAACCGAATTCAATACAAACAATAAGGCAATTAACCATTTCCCAATTTTACGTAATAGAAAAAGCAATAGAAAAAATACAAAAGCATTTAAAACAATTGCTAAAATAATTAAACTAAAGAATAATAAAATCCCATTAAAGCTTTTGATATCAATAGAATCAATAACAAAATTAAAAAAAGGAATGTTGTATAAAATTATATTTACAACGCTAAATACTAATACTAAATAGCCTAATTTAATTTTTTCTTTTAACATAAATGGTAATCATTAAGTATAATGTAATAAGCAACGCAACAATAGAAAGGTAAAAAACAACTAAATTGTTTTCAAAGATTTTTTTAGTAAGACTTGCAATGAAAATTATAAAAAGTAAAATAAAAACAGGATAGAATTTTAAGTTACCAATCCAATTTAGCCATTTTTTTTTCTCGTTGATGATGATTCCTAAAACAGCAACTGAATAGCCAATCAAACATCCAATAATAACATCAAGTGGGTAATGAGCTCCTACGCCAACTCTAGAAAAGGCAAATAAAAGTCCTAAACTAAGAATGAGCAAAGTCCAGAACACTTTATATTTATTTTTACTTGGCATAAAAGCATATAAAAGCAAAGTAATTACCATAAAAATAGTCATCGAATGTCCAGATGGCAAAGATGTTGCGCCTGTTAGTTTTTTTCCAATTATTATAAACTCGTCCGTGTTAAAAACCGCTGCAGGTCTTGGCATTGCAAATATTCTTTTTAATACTGCTGAAACAATTAAAGAAAGTAATGAAGAAGCCAAAAGTGCTTGCCAAAATTTCGGAGCATAAGCAAATAATAAAGACAAAAATGAAAATGCGATTAAAGCGTCTCCTAATTGCGTAATGTTAAATTGAAAACTCGGAAATTGAGATAATTTATGATTTAAAAAATAAAATAAATCTTTTTGGACAGCACTATAGTTTTTGATAAAATTACCTTCTAATACGAAAGAAAAATATAAAAAGATAGCTAGTAAAATCAAGAACGGAAAGACTAAAAACCAAAAGTTAATTTTTGTAAAATTATGAGTTACTTTATTGTTCAATTCCTTAAGTTGTAACATTCTTATTTTGCTTTTAGAGTTTTGAGAGATAAGTGCAAATATAGATATTTTTATTTTGATTAAAGTTCGATTTTTAATTCATAAATTGACTTGTCTTTTGTTGAACTATTTTAATAAAAACACTTTGTATTTAGGACTTAAATTTGGAAATAAATGTAAATTTGTAGAAAATTAAAACTTAGTATACCGTGGACAAGACAGCATGAGTTGTGTTCTCTTAATTTGAAAGGCTGTATAGTGATTTTCTTTAGGCATTATAACTAAATTAGTCTTCCTTATACTCTAAAATATCTCCTGGTTGACATTCTAATACTTTGCAAATCATTTCTAACGTATTAAAACGAATCGCTTTTGCTTTTCCAGTTTTTAAAATAGATAAATTAGACAATGTTAAACCAACTTTTTCAGAAAGTTCGTTTAAAGACATTTTTCGTTTTGCCATCATTACATCTAGGTTTACTATAATTGGCATAATTTATACGGTTAAGTCGTTTTCTTCCTGAATTTCTGTTCCTTTTTGCATAATCACTGCTATTATGTAAATTAAACCAGCAAAAAACAACATTTCATTTGTATTCCATTCAATTGGTACATTTTGAATTTTATGACTAACGAAAGTTGCTTGTGATTTTGCAACTGAACTAAAAATACCCGCTGTAAAAGTAAAATAACTTATATCAAAAATGCTTTTTGTGCTTTTTGCATTAAAAGGTTTGTCAAACTTTAAAAAAGTAAACAATTTTATTACTCTATATGATATGAAAACCTTTAAAAAGGAGAATATTAAGTAAGACGACATAATTACATGGTATCTCAAAATATCCTTTTTGTATAAAATACTTAAGTCTAATTTATTGTATAAATTATAAGTTGCTTCTGGATTAATGAATACACTATAAAAGTAGTTAACTAATATAGCTCCAGTTTCGATACTCAATCCAATGAATATTATCCAAAATAATACATTCATTATAGTTACAATTATTTTTGTTGTTTGATTGTTCATATTGAATTAGTTTTAAAATTTATTCAAAAATAAAAAATATTTATTATAAAACAATAAATTTTATTTTTTTTAATTGTTACTTTTATTGTCAATAACTTCTGGTTTTATTACTTTCATTCTTTTAAGATATATGTTATATTGCACAAAATCCAAAATCTGTCTATGTTAGAGCAAAATCAGTATACCGAAGACAACATACGTTCTCTCGATTGGAAAGAACATATTCGTATGCGTCCCGGAATGTATATCGGAAAATTAGGAGATGGTTCGTCGCCCGATGATGGTATTTATATTCTGTTAAAAGAGGTAATGGACAACTGTATCGATGAATTCGTTATGGGGGCCGGAAAAACCATTGAAGTTACTATCAAAGATAAATTGGTAACCGTTCGCGATTATGGTCGTGGCATTCCGCTTGGAAAAGTAGTCGATGTTGTTTCCAAAATGAATACAGGTGGAAAATACGATTCCAAAGCCTTCAAAAAATCTGTTGGTTTAAATGGTGTCGGAACAAAAGCAGTTAATGCGCTTTCAAATTACTTCCGAGTAGAATCCGTTCGTGATAACCAACAAAAAGCAGCGGAGTTTTCTGCAGGAAATCTGACACTTGAAGAAGACGTTCAAGAAACAACAAAACGTAAAGGAACAAAAGTTTCTTTCGTTGCCGATGATACGATTTTCAAAAACTACAAATACCGAAACGAGTACATCATCAAAATGCTTAAAAACTATTGTTATTTAAATCGTGGTTTAACGATTTATTACAATGGCGAAAAGTATGTTTCGGACTATGGATTGAAAGATTTATTAGAAGAGAATATTTCGGCAGAAGATATGGTGTATCCAATCATTCACTTAGAAGGAGACGATATCGAGGTAGCCATTACGCACAGTAAATCGCAATATTCAGAAGAGTACCATTCGTTTGTTAATGGTCAAAATACAACACAAGGAGGAACGCATTTAGGGGCTTTCCGTGAAGCGATTGTAAAAACTATCAAAGAGTTTTATAACAAACCTTTCGAAGCTTCTGATATTCGTAAATCGATTGTTTCTGCAGTTTCAGTGAAAGTGGAAGAACCTGTTTTCGAATCGCAAACCAAAACCAAATTAGGTTCAACCGATATCGGTCCGAATGGTCCAACGGTTCGTACGTTTGTTAATGATTTCATCAAAACGAATTTAGATAACTTCTTACATAAAAATCCAGAAGTAGCCGATGCGTTATTGCGTAAGATTTTACAAGCCGAACGCGAACGTAAAGAACTTTCAGGAATTCGAAAATTAGCCAAAGAACGTGCTAAAAAAGCAAGTTTACACAATAAAAAATTACGCGATTGTCGTGTCCATTTAACCGATGCTAAAAATCCAAGAAGTTTAGAAAGTACGCTTTTTATTACCGAGGGAGATTCGGCTTCGGGTTCGATTACCAAAAGTCGCGATGTAAATACACAAGCGGTGTTCAGTTTACGTGGAAAGCCTCTGAATTCTTATGGAATGACGAAAAAAATCGTCTACGAGAACGAAGAATTCAACTTATTGCAAGCCGCATTAGACATTGAAGAATCGATGGAAGATTTGCGCTATAACAATATCGTAATCGCCACCGATGCCGACGTGGATGGTATGCACATTCGCTTGTTGTTAATTACGTTTTTCTTGCAGTTTTTCCCTGAGTTAATCAAAGACGGACATTTGTATATTCTACAAACGCCATTATTCCGTGTACGAAACAAAAAAGAAACGATATATTGTTACAGCGAAGAAGAACGAGTTAACGCCATCGAAAAACTAAAACCAAAACCAGAAATCACCCGATTCAAAGGATTAGGAGAAATTTCGCCAGATGAGTTTAAGCATTTTATCGGGCAAGACATTCGTTTAGATCCAGTCATGTTAGATAAAGCCACAACGATTGAAACGTTGTTAGAGTTCTACATGGGTAAAAATACCCCAGACCGACAAGATTTCATCATCAATAATTTGAAAGTGGAGTTGGATGTTGTTGAGAAGTAATGGTAGCACGAAGTTTCACAATGTAATGCACAAAGTCACACAAAGATATTTTTAACATTGCGAAACTTAGTGAAAACTTTGAGTAACATAGTGTAACAAAAAAATAAATATGACTGAAGAAAACGAAATAAGCCGAATAATTTTAGATTGTGCCTATAAAGTTCATACAAAGTTAGGTCCAGGATTGTTGGAAAAAGTGTACAGAGAATGTTTAGCTTATGAGTTAACAAAATGCGGATTAGAAGTTAAACAAGAATATCCATTTCCAGTTATTTATGAAGATATTAAAATGGATTGTGGATATAGAGTTGATATTCTAGTAAATAATAAAGTTATAGTTGAATTAAAAGTGGTTGAAGAGTTTACATTAGAGCATACAGCGCAATGTCTAACATATATGCGACTTTCAGAATGCAGATTAGGATTACTTTTAAATTTTTATAAGAAATCATTAAAAGACGGAATAAAAAGATTAATATTATAACATTGATTTTATTGGTACACAAAGTATCACAATGTAAAGCACAAAGTCACACAAATTAATTTTAAAACATTGAGTTACTTCGTGAAAAACTTTGATAAACATAGTGCTACAAATATAAAAAAAGACAAAGTAGAAATATAAACATTGTGAAACTTAGTGTATAACTTTGAGAAACATAGTGCTACAAAAACATGAAAGACGAAGAAGATAACATCATCCCAGAAGACGACAATTTAGAAAATCAAGACCAACATCAAAAAGAGGAAGGTTTTGAGGATATTCATGTATCAACGGGACATCATTTTTACGAAAACAACGAAAATCCAGAAGATACCATTACTAAAGTTACAGGAATGTACAAAGATTGGTTTTTGGATTACGCTTCCTATGTAATTTTAGAGCGTGCTGTTCCTGCGATTGAAGACGGTTTTAAACCGGTACAACGTCGTATCATGCACTCCATGAAGGAGTTGGATGACGGTCGTTACAACAAAGTTGCGAATATCATAGGGCACACCATGCAGTATCATCCTCACGGAGATGTGAGTATTGGTGACGCTATGGTGAACATCGGGCAAAAAGATTTGTTGATTGATTGTCAAGGAAACTGGGGAAATATTCTAACTGGTGACGGAGCCGCAGCACCTCGTTACATCGAAGCTCGAATTTCAAAATTTGGTCACGATGTATTGTTTTCGCCAAAAGTTACCCAATGGCAATTGAGTTATGATGGTCGTAAAAACGAACCTGTTCATTTGCCTGTAAAATTCCCATTATTGTTAGCACAAGGTGGAGAAGGAATTGCGGTAGGTTTATCAACCAAGATTTTACCTCACAATTTCAATGAATTAATCGATGCGTCAATTAAAATTTTAAAAGGAAAACCATTCACTTTATTCCCAGATTTCCCAACAGCTGGAATTGCCGATGTTTCCAACTATAATGATGGAATGCGAGGTTCTCGTGTGCGCGTGAGAGCTAAAATTGCGCCTTTAGATAAAAATACTTTGGTGATTACCCAAATTCCGTTTTCAACTGATACTACCAAATTAATTGATAGTATCTTGAAAGCCAATGAAAAAGGGAAAATCAAAATCAAGAAAATTGAGGATAACACCGCTGCTGAGGTTGAAATCGTAATTCACCTACAACCGGGAACTTCGCCAGACAAAATGATTGATGCGCTATATGCGTTTACCGATTGTGAATTGTCCATTGCGCCTTTAGGCTGTGTTATCGAAAATTGTAACAAGCCATTGTTTATTGGTGTTTCCGATATTTTGAAGATTTCTACGAATCGTACGTTGAATATTTTAAAACGAGAATTAGAAATTCAATTGGACGAACTCGAAGCGAAGTGGCATTTCGCAAATTTAGAGAAGATTTTCATCCGTGAAGAAATGTACATCGACTTCAAATTGTATTCGGATAGAGAGTCGCTTTACAACTACATGTACGACCGATTTGAGCCTTTCAAAACCATTTTAATTCGAGAAATTGAAGATGAAGATTTACAACGTTTGACACAAATTCCAATGATTCGTATCACACGATTTGACTCAGATAAAGCCGATGATGCGATTGCAAAATTGGAAGCTGAAATCGAGCAAGTGAAACATCATTTAGATCATTTGATTGATTACGCGGTAGATTATTTCACCAATTTAAAAGACAAATACGGAAAAGGAAGAGAACGCTTAACCGAATTACGTAATTTCGATAATATTCAAGCGACGAAAGTAGTATTGCGTAACCAAAAGTTCTATGTGAATAGAGAAGAAGGTTTCGTAGGAATGGGCTTGAAAAAAGACGAATACGTGGGCGAATGTTCCGATATAGATGACATTATCGTTTTCTTACGCGATGGAAAAATGATGGTTACGAAAATCGATGATAAAAAATTCATTGGTAAAGATATTATTCACGTTGCTGTTTTCGATAAAAACGACAAACGTACCATTTATAACATGATGTATCGCGATGGTAAAAATGGCTCTACGTTTATCAAGCGTTTCAATGTTTCTGGAGTTACTCGTGATAAATTCTATGATTTAACGCAAGAAAAACCAGGTTCAATGGTGTCGTATTTTTCAGCAAATCCAAATGGAGAAGCAGAAGTGGTGACTATTTTATTGCGTCAAGTAGGAAGTGTGAAAAAACTGAAATGGGATGTCGATTTTTCAGATATTGCTATCAAAGGAAGAGCTTCTAGAGGAAATACCGTAACCAAATATCCAATCAAGAAAATTGAACTGAAAGAGAAAGGTATTTCGACTTTACGTCCGAGAAAAGTTTGGTTTGATGATACAGTGCAACGTTTGAATGTGGATGGAAGAGGTGAGTTGCTAGGCGAATTTAAACCAAATGATCGTTTATTAATCATCAATCAATCAGGAAAAGTAAAAACGATAATTCCAGAACTTTCTACACATTTTGATGAAGACATGATTGTGTTGGAAAAATGGAATCCTAATAAACCTATTTCTTGTATTTATTACGATGGAGAAAAAGACCGTTACTTTGTAAAACGTTTCTTAATTGAAAACGAAAACAAAGAAGAAATCTTCATATCTGAACATGAAAAATCGCAATTAGAAATTGTTTCAACAGATTGGCGACCAGTTGCTGAGGTAATTTTTGCTAAAGTAAAAGGAGTTCAAAAAGAAAATCAAGTGGTTGATTTAGAGCAATTCATTTCAGTAAAAGGAATTAAAGCGTTGGGAAATCAATTGACTACAGATAAATTGAAGCAAATAAATTTACTTGATTCATTACCATATGAAGAAGTGTTAGACGAACCAGAAACGGTTAATTCAGCCTCTTCAGAAGAATCTGATGGTGTAGATATTCAAGATTTTAATATCGAATTAGACGACGACGGACAAATAACGCTTTCGTTAGAGTAATAAAAAAAGCCCCGAATTCGGGGCTTTTTATTTTAAAACATATTATTGTTTCTTGCGCATTTTCATGTTTAAAAATTCAACTGCTAACGAAAATGCAATTGCAAAGTACAGATAGCCTTTTGGAACTGCCCCTACGTGTTGACCAGCTAATTCAGCATTAGATAAATGCATACTTTCTGTAATTAACATAAACCCAATTAAGATCAAGAATGCCAAACCTAAAATTTGAATCGAAGGATTTGCATTTACAAAATTACCAACAGGAACTGCAAATAACATCATAATTCCTACAGAAATCACAACGGCAGTAATCATAATGGTTAGTGCGCCTTCCACACCATTTGTCATACCAACAGCTGTTAAAATACTGTCTACTGAAAAGATTAAATCGATTAAAAGGATTTGACCAATTACGCTTGCGAATGATTTTGAAGACGAAATTTTCAATTCTTTTTCTTCTTCACCTTTATGATCTACTTTTTCGTGAATTTCTTTGGTACTCTTATAAATTAAGAACAAACCTCCAAGCAAAAGTATCATAGCTTGTCCGGTAATATCAGCTGAAAACCAACCAAAATCGAAACTAAACCATGGTTTTTTCATTGCAATTAGTAGTGTAATTCCAAAAAGCAATGCAATTCTCATAAACATGGCTAAGAATAAACCTATTCTTGTCGCTTTCTTTCTATCTTCTTGAGGTAGTTTACCTGTTACAATCGAAATAAAGATAATGTTGTCAATTCCTAAAACAATTTCTAAAAATGTTAAAGTTAGCAAAGCAATCCAAGCATCCGGGTTTAAAAAGATTTCCATTTATGATAGGTTTTAAAACTAGTTATACGATTACTAATTTAGTTTTGTTACAGTACCACGTTGTTTTTTTGAATCGCCAACAAAAGAATATTCAAAAGTGTAAGAATTGGCATTTGTAGTTAAAATTTTCATTTGAACTGCCTTTTTTTCTTCTCTGTTTTTAGGATGAATATTTTGCATTACATATTCGCAATCATTTGTCCAACGCACTTTGAAAGTATCTATTTTTCCTTCGTAAGTTTCTATTTGAATCGAATCGTTTCTTTCAAAAGTACTGGTGTATTTTTTGCCTTCAATTTCAGTTTCAGAAGAGAATTTTCCTGTTTTAAAATCGGTACAATTACGTTCTTGTTGGTAGCAAGAAGTTAGTAAAGTAGCAAAAAGTAAATAAAAGATTGTTTTCATATTATGAATTTGAATTTTTATCTCCATCAAACATACTTTTAACCAAGGTGTTAATTCCTTTGTAAATTAAAAACATAGCGGCTAAAGCAATTATGATTCCCAATGCCAAAACATAAGGATATAATGGATGCTTTTCGTTTTTAAAAGCACTATTGATGATTATAGGACCAAGAAATAAAAGTGGTAACGAACCAGAAAGGTATTTTATCCCTTTTGCTAATAAATTTTTATCTGTAGCCATTAGAAATTAATTCGAAGTCCAACACCGTTAGAATTATTCACAATATTCAATTCAAAATTATCACCCAATGTTTTTTGTTGTTCAGGTAAACCTGAGTTATATATTTCAATACTTTTTTCAACCATTTTCTTTCTTCCTGATAAAATAGGAATCGAAACCGCCATTAAACCAATTCCAGCGTAAGTAATTCCTGAAGGGTATTTTACATCGGAAGTTAATCCCATAACCAAGTCAGCAACTGTTCCACCAATTCCTAATCCTAGAATTAATCCTCCAAGCGATTCTTTAGTTTTTGCTTTTTTAAATAAATGCAATGCTTTTAAATCGGAAGCCAATACTTTTTTAGTTTCAAATGAAGATAATTGTTCTCCATCTTGATAAATTTTTCCATTATTGTATTCCAATTTTTGAGCAAAAGTTATTGAAAAACCTAACATTGCTAAGATTAAAAGAAATTGTTTCATTGTATTTTTTATTTGTTGTTATTGTAAAAGTTTACTGCATTTCTAACACTTCCGTGCGTTTCTAAAAGTTTTCCTGCTTCTTCATAGCTAACCGGAATTTCATCCATTATCATTCGAGTTCCTCGATCAATTAATTTGGTGTTGCTCAATTGCATGTCTACCATTTTGTTTCCTTTCACTCTTCCTAACTGAATCATAGTTGCGGTAGAAATCATGTTTAAAACTAATTTCTGCGCTGTTCCTGCTTTCATTCTCGAACTTCCTGTAACGAATTCTGGTCCAACTACAACATCAATAGGAAATTGTGCTGTTTTTGAAAGCGGACTTTCAGCATTACAACTAATACTTCCAGTACTAATATTATTTTGATTGCATTTTTCTAATCCACCAATTACATATGGAGTTGTTCCCGAAGCGGCAATTCCAACTACAACATCATTCTCATTGATGTTCCATTGTTGTAAATCTTTCCAAGCTTGCTCTCTGTCGTCTTCTGCAAATTCAACCGCTTTTCTAATTGCCGTATCGCCGCCTGCAATAATTCCGATGACCAAATCAAATGGTACACCAAAAGTTGGAGGACATTCAGAAGCATCAACAATTCCTAATCTACCAGAAGTTCCAGCTCCAATATAAAACAAACGACCGCCTTGTTTCATTTTTGAGACAATTTCGGTAACCAAATTTTCAATTTGTGGTAATGCTTTTTCAACAGCTAATGGAACAGATTTATCTTCATTGTTAATGTTTGCTAACAAATCAGAAACTGACATTTTTTCTAAATGTTCGTATTTTGAAGATTGCTCGGTAGTTTTGGTAAAGTTCATTTTTTAGTTGTAAAGTAGCTAAGTTACAAAGTTATTCTCAATTGGACTGAATTTGTGAGACATTAATGTGAATGTCCCATTTCGATAATATAAGCCAAAACAAAACCAAAAACAATCATTGTTATTTTAGCCAAATTAAACTTATGTCCTTCATTACTTTCAAAAATAATGGTAGATGAAATATGGAATAAAATTCCAACAACAACTGCCGAAATTTCCTTAGAATAATGTTGGGCAAAATGCATTTGTTCTGCTAATAATGTTCCAAGTGGCGTCATTAAGGCAAATGAAAACATAAAGGCAAAAACCATTAGTTTATTCATTTTAGCATTTACAAAAAACAAAGTAAGAATGATTGCAATAGGGAAGTGGTGAACCGCAATTCCGTAAGCTAAGCTATTGTTGTTATGAATAGGAAATCCTTCTAGCAATGCGTGAATACACAAACTGATGAATAATAGCCATGGAATATGGTGCAATTCGTTATGTTCGTCTGTATGCACATGAACGTGACCGTGTTCTGCTCCTTTTGAGAAAAACTCCAAAAGAATTTGAAACAAAATCCCTATCATGATAAAAACACCAACAGGCAAAGTGATATGCGCTTCTTCTCCTTCATGAACATGATGATGTCCTTCGCTAAATAATTCAGGAAGTAAATGCAAAACAGTTAATGATAATAAGAAAGCACCACTAAAAGCCAAAAGCAATTTGATGTTTTTCTTTTTTTGAGGTTTTAAAAGTAACGCGAATAAAAAGCCTAAAATTACGGCTGAAAACGTGATGATATATTGCATTATTTAAAAATCATAATTAAACGTTCTGATTGATTTTTGTAGAATTTTCGCAATTTGTAATCGCCAAAAATATCCAATAAGAAAATCCCAGCATCTTCCATTATTTGCTCAAAATCTTCTAATCGGAGTGCTTGCACTCTTTCTGTAAAATGGAATTGCTGACCTTCGTCTTCAAAAGAAATTTCTTTAAAAATGTGTCCATCTTTGTAATAACGTTTGATGTGAAAATCAATGCCATCAACCGATTTTACTTCGTCGGCAACCAAATTTTCTAAAACATAATCTGCATTCATAAAATCAATTACTGCAAAACCAGTTTCAGTTAAGCTGTTATGAATTGCTTTTATGGTTTTGTAATTATCTGCATCGTCTTCGAAATAACCAAAACTAGTGAACAAATTAAAAATTGCATCGTACTTTTCATTACAAGTTTCACGCATATCGTGAACTTTAAAATGCAATTTTTCATTTGAAAATTTTGAAGCTTCTAGTATGCTATTTTCAGATAAATCGGCACCAGTAACGTCAAAACCTAATGAGTTAAGGTAAATAGCATGACGACCTTTTCCACAAGCCAAATCTAGTATTTTAGCATCTTCAGGTAAATTTAAATAATGCGTTAAATTGTCCATTAACAATTGCGCTTCTTCATCATTTCGCTCTTTGTATAAAATATGGTAATATTTAGTATCAAACCAAGATTCAAACCAGTTTGAGGTTGATTGACTATTTATTGTTGACTGTTTATTGTTGTTTTCTGACATTTAAAAGAGATTGATATCTTTGAACTTGCAAATTTAATGTATTTTTGCACAAGAATACCGTATTATCGATATTGCATTTGAATTTTGCAATTGAACTTGAATTTGAATAATGGAAAATTTTAAAATGACGGCCAAAACCTTTTTTGGCTTTGAGGAAATATTAGCTAAAGAGTTACAAATGCTAGGAGCTCAACAAGTGGAAATTGGTACACGTGTTGTAAGTTTTAAAGGAGATAAAGGTTTTATGTATAAAGCCAATTTAGCTCTACGAACAGCACTAAAAATTTTAAAACCAATTAAGACTTTTAGAGCTTATAACGAAAAAACATTGTATGATGGAATCAGATCGATTGATTGGTCAGATTACCTAACAGAACACAATACATTTTTAGTTGAAACTACTTTACATTCAGAAAATTTCAATCACAGTCAGTTTGTTGCATTAAAGACAAAAGACGCTATTGTTGATCAATTTAGAGATTTAAATGGAAAACGTCCAAGTATCGATAAAGATTTTCCAGATTTACAAATTCACGTGCATATTGACAGAGATAATGTAACAGTTTCCTTAGATTCTTCGGGAGCTTCGTTGCACCATAGAGGATACAGAAGTGCTACTAATATTGCCCCAATTAATGAAGTATTAGCAGCAGGAATGTTAATCATGTCAGGTTGGGATGGAAAAAGTCATTTCTTAGATCCAATGTGTGGTTCTGGAACTATATTAGCTGAAGCCGCGATGATTGCTTGTAATATTCCGACTAACATTAATAGAAAAGAGTTTGCGTTTGAAAAATGGAACGATTGGGATGCAGAATTATTTGATGACATTTTAGAATCGTTGTTGAAGAAAACACGCGAATTTCATTATACAATTAAAGGCTACGATAAAGCGCCAAGTGCTGTTTCTAAAGCAAAAGATAATGTTAGAAATGCCAATTTAGATGAATACATTAGTATTTCAAATGAAAACTTTTTCGATTCTAAAAAAGAAACAGAAGGTCCGTTGCATATGGTATTTAATCCACCTTATGGAGAACGTTTGGATATTGATATGGAACGTTTTTATAGAGAAATTGGCGATACATTGAAACAAAATTATTCTAATACCAATGCATGGTTCATAACAGCTAATTTAGATGCGTTGAAATATGTTGGTTTAAAACCAAGTAGAAAAATTAAACTTTTCAATGGTAAGCTAGAAGCACGTTTGGTAAAATACGAAATGTATGAAGGAAGTAAAAAAGGAAAGTATTTAAATGATAAGTAAAAAGTAGAAAGTTTAAAGTAAAAAGTAATTTCAACAATAAAACATTAATACAATGAGCAAAAAGGTAAAAGCATTTTTATATAATTTATTAGGGTTTGTAATTATTTATTTACCAACGTTATATTTAGTTGATAAGTACACCCATTTAAATGGATTGTGGATTCCAATGACGGCATTTATGGTAGCATTGATTTTGGCACCAAAATTTCAAGCAATTAAAACCCACAACGGTGAAAAAATCTACATGAAGTGGTTCTTTATAAAAGGCGTTAAAGAAGTAAAATAATAAAATCCCGAATGTGAGTTCGGGATTTTTTTTCTTTATACTTTAAAAATGGCGAGTAGCCATAAACAACTTTTTGAGTTTTGAGATTAACGTCCCGCCGGCTTTATGAAGTGGCGGATTTTTATTACTGATGTTTACAAATATACCGAAAAGACTGAAAGAAAAAACCTCTTTCGGAGAAAGAAAAATATTCACTGACCATTACCGAAAAAAACTGAACTAAGCCATTTTATAAAACCGCTGTTACCAGATGTTTCTTTCATTTGTAATTTTGACTTTCGAGGGAAATATAATCTTTTAAATTTTCAAATTTTCTATCGATACTAATTAACATCATAAAGAAATTAGTGATTGTGAAAAACAGAACTATAGAACTCCATTCTTTACCATCACTTAAATCGTATTTATTTCTCTTAAATTCCATTTCTGCATTCGGACCGCCATGAATATATGAAGATAAAGTATTGTATTTTCCAAGTAAAATAGGAATTAACTCCTTGTTCACTTTGTTGAAATGATTGTCTGGTAATGGATTTTTGATTAAAAAATTTTGTATTTTTTTTATATCAAATTGTTTGCCTTCTCGATTAAAATTGTCGTATTCAGTTTGAGTCAAATCATCAAAATCAGGAGATAATTTCTTTTTTAAATTTTCAAAAGTAGCATTATTAGCTTCGCCTGTTAGCATTCCGTCGACACCAAGTTGATACATGTCTTTTTTAAAGCATTCAGTAACAAAATAATCGGTATAATATTTTTTTCCAACGTCATCATTATTATCAAGGTGAAAGCGATAAAAAATATAATAGCTTACGAGAAAATGTTCAACAATAGTTCTTAAAAGACAATTTGCTGTATAATTAGATTTTATATTTTGTATGTCAGATTGAAGAGCTTTAATCTTTTCAATAAAATTTAATGTTGCAGATAATACTTTTGGGTATTTTGAATTATTTATATAATCCTCTAAATTTTCGATTCCATCTAGTTGTTTTTCTACAATTATGATATGTTTTTCTGTAATCATCATTAGGAAGATTGGTTTGTCGTGCAGTTTTTTTGAAATATCTGGTAACGTTCTGTGGCTTGCTCTCAGTGGCGTTGCACCAACACCAAGCCATTACAAATATAACAAAACATTCCATTCAGCAGAGGATTTTCCGTAGGAAAATCCGGAAGTAGCCATTGAAGCAAACCGCTGTTATCTCTATAATAATTCCGCAAGTACCCTTTTGCACTTAAAGTACTGTATTTATTGACTTTATAAAAAATACTAAAGCAAATTTAAGCATAAAAAAGCATCAAAATACTTGATTTGTTGTACCAATTGTTGTACCTTAGTACTCCGTTGCACTAGAATGAAACACTAGTAAAATCGATACTTTCACTCGTTTGCACCGCTTTACAAATATAGTACAACATTTCTAATATTCTATAATTATGGCATCTATTAAATTAATACTACGCACCAACCAGAAAGATCAAACAGGTAAAAGCCCTTTGTACATTAGAATTATAAAAGATAGAAAAACGAAATTTATCACTGCCGGACTCAAACTTAAAGAAAGTGATTGGGATGAAGCAAAGCAGAGAGTAAAGAAAAGCTATCCTAATAGCGCGCGAATGAATGCTGCACTTGCTCAAAAAATTGCCGATGCTGAAGGACAAGTTGCCGACATGGAACGAAAAGTAAAAACCGTTTCCATTAAAAAACTAAAAGAAGCCATAAAAGGTAAAGAAGTACCAAATTTCTTCGAGTACTCACGTAAACATTGTGAACGAATCAAAAACAACGTTTCCATTTCAACCTATAAAAATTACCATGCCTATTTAGATAAGTTCGAAAAATGGGTAGGAACCAAGGAGGTTTATTTTGATGACATTACAGTTTCATTATTAATGGACTATATGAGTTATCTAAGCAACGAACTAAAAAACGGAAATACAACACAACGTTATTCGATTATGATTTTGGCGATTATGTTTAAAGAAGCTATCAAAGAAGACTTAATTCCTGAATACATGTATCCGTTTAGTAAGTTGAAATTAAAGAAAGACCCAAGCAGAAGACAGTTTTTAAAGAAAGAGCAATTCGAAGCGATTATCAATTATAAACTAGATGAAAAATCAAAAGCGAGTGTATATCGCGATATGTTTATCTTTTCAATTTTCGCTGGAGGATTACGATTCAGTGATGTATTAGAATTTCAAGTAAAACACTTCAATGAAGAAGAAAGAAGAATACAAAAAGTAATTCGCAAAACAGGAAGAATGCATCAGTTTAAAATTGGTCAGT
Organism: Flavobacterium channae; assembly: GCF_021172165.1. NCBI lineage: Bacteria > Pseudomonadati > Bacteroidota > Flavobacteriia > Flavobacteriales > Flavobacteriaceae > Flavobacterium > Flavobacterium channae. The sequence goes on from NZ_CP089096.1 coordinate 933,048, forward strand.
TAGCATTGGACATCATCAACAAGTACAAAAAGGAAGATGCAGAACAAGACGACTTTATATTCCCTGTAATCACAAATAAAGAGCTGTATTTAAAGAATGATGAATACCGTTATACTTTTATTGAAAGTGCCAATAAAGCAGCTAATTTTCAATTACAGCGCATAGCAAAGAAATTAGAAATTCCAGTAAAAGTAACATTTCACATAAGCCGCCATACCTTTGCAACCAATGCTTTAAATAACGGAATGAGAATTGAGCACGTTTCAAAACTAATGGACCACCGCGATATTAGCACAACCCAGGTATATGCTAAAATCATTTCAGAAGAATTAGACAAAGCGGTTGACAACTACATCTACTAAAACAGAACGAGAGTAATTACTTCAAAAAATTACTCTCGTTTTCTTTTTCGAAGGTAAATTTTATCCTTTTTTACTCCTGAATTCCAAAAACCTAGCAAATACAAGCCCTCGCAATTTTGTTGAAAACTTGTACGAAAAACAACGCAAAGCGGTACTGAATTTGTTCTAATTTTAGGCATCCCAAATATTAAAAAAAATCCAAAATCATATTGAAATCAACTTGAAGTATACCTGAACTTCAAGCAACTATACCATTTCAAGTAGTGACATTGGAAAAAGTGTAACCAAATAACAAATAATGAACAAATTTAACACCGGCAAAAAACGTGAACTTGAAAGGGCAAAACATCAAAAAATCATTATTCTCAGAATGGAGAACTATCGACACAGCACAAAGTGCAGCTTCTATTTTTGACATTACGCACGACCAGGAACCCACACTGGAAAACTATTGTATTGCTTTACTTGAAAAAGTATTTACAATCCCACAATCCCAACTACCCGAATTCATTAACTACCAACTCCAACTTGCCCAAGACGGAAACACTTGGTTAAACAAATTCGAAAAATTATTAGCCAACAATGAAGAACTATTCTTTAGCCAAAAAGCATTGAGTAGATTCAATAAATTGTACAACATCATCGAGAAAAAACGAACAGAGCTGCAATCTTCGAGCGTAAAAGAAACCAAACAAATAACTCCGAAAAGGTTAATCAATGCCGAATCGGAAGATCGTTATTTTTCATTTTTTGAAATCAAACATCAGGTTGAAAAAATGGAATCGTTCAATGAAAAAATAATCTTTTTGAACGAAGAAATTTTCGAATACCGACAAGCCGACATCATTTCAATCAACAACAAGCTGCAAGCTTATGACCAGCAATGCGTACAATTCATCGAAAAATTACAAACGCTTCGCAAAATGCGTTCGGAAATTGAGAAAGAAAAAGAACTAGAACTGGAGAAAAAACTAATAACTAAAAAACTAAAATTTAACGGAAACCTAAACCAATTAGTAGATATATTCTACCAACTAAGTCGCGAACTATTTGTTGATGGAAAATCATTTATTGATGCTTCCAATGGCGACATAGTAAATATGATCGTCAATAACTTTATCGACAAAGACAACAACGAAATAAGTCCCCAAACAGTCGAAACCATCCTCAAACCATCACGAGGCGATAAACGACCAAAGACCCACAAACGAATAGACCTCGATAACTTACTCTAAAAAATAATAGTCCCTTGGGACCCGATTGGGACTAAGGGACTTTTTTTTACTTCACAATTTTGCTCCATAAACTTTTAAAAACTACGAAAATGGAAGCAATTATTTTAACAAAAGACCAGTACAACGACTTAATGGCAAAATTAGATGCAATTCAAAGCCAACTAAACGCCAAGCCAGACCCAAAGAAAGAAACCTTCTTAGACAATCAAGAATTCATTATGCTGATGAAAGTCTCAAAACGCACCGCACAAACCTGGAGAGATGAAGGCAAAATTTCATTCAGTCAAGTAGGAAGTAAAATCTACTACAAACTTTCTGATGTTGAAAAACTACTACAAGAACACTACAACAAATCATTCAAAGGAAAATAGTATGAAACAGTGCAACGGAACATGTGAGGTTTGTGACTGTAAAACAGGAACAACCACAAAAACTATTCACTAATCACTAATCACTTTTCACTCAAACATGATAACAATCTTCAAAAACTTCAACGAAGTAATAGAACACAAAACAATTCCCGAAATCCTGCACGAAATCAAAACAGGAAAGTACAGACCAGGGATAACCTATTTGCGTAAATCATTAGCCGAAAACAAACTAGAAGCCTATGAAAAAGCCAAAAAATCATTACCTGCATTCACACCTTCAGGAAAATTCGTGGGTGGAAGAAAAATGGAATTTCTGGAAGCATACTCCAATTTCATAATCCTAGACATCGATAAATTAAGTCAAACCGATTTACAAAACGCAAAGCACAAAGCCAACCAATCCGAATACACCTATGCAAGTTTCATAAGTCCATCAGGTAATGGATTAAAGATTTTAGTAAAAGTAAACACCACAAAAGAAGACCACAAAGATACTTTTTTGGCCATCCAAAAACACTATGAAACCCTATTAAACCATGAAATAGACAAATCCGGAAAAGACATAACCCGACTATGTTTCTACTCATTCGATGATAACCTCTATCAAAACGAAGCTGCAAAGACATTTGTCACATCGAGCGAAGTCGAGATGAGTTTGAGTGCAACATACTCAAACCAATCCAGTCACACTGAGCCTGTCGAAGTGCCACAACTACCAACTGCCACTGCGACTGCGACTAACAGCGAAGCTGTGTATAATCACTGCATCCGCTTCACCGAAAAAAAAGTGCAATACGCGACAGGTAGCCGAAACGTATTCGTACACCAACTCGCGTGCAACCTAAATCGAAAAGGCATTTCATTAAACGAAGCACTAAGCTTCATACTAACAGACTTTGGTTATGATGAAAAAGAAGTAACACAAACCGTTCACAGCGCCTACGGAAACATTCACGAATTCGCTAAAGATTCCCATCCTCTGGAGGGGTGGCCGAAGGTCGGGGTGGCTAACAACAAGTCAAAGAACAACAATAAAGTAGCAGCTAATAACAACAATCAAAACCTGTCACCTCGAGCGGAGTCGAGAGGCGACTTCTATGAGGACGAAGAAGAAGAAAAAACAAGAATAACACCAATCGA